>JANPCR010000312.1:0-8835 GCA_031431035.1 Rhodoferax sp. | reverse complement strand
TCTGGCAAGGTTCGATTTTGAGCTTGACTTAGGCCCACCGGAAGCAGCAATGCAGCTCCAGACAAGGCGACAACGCCAACAAAAGACATGAATTTCCTGGAAACCGCTGAATACATCATCGACCTTTCAATGAAAAATCTTAAAAACCAATCTGGCTGCAACACTAACAATGTTTCGAATCACTCTTGTTTGCTTGGTTCAAAAACGACCGGCACAAAATGCAAAAAAATGGCATTTCTACACCAGATTGAGCTCTATTTTTTCCGTTCAAGCCCTTGCGCGAAACTTGCCAAGGTTTGCAAGGGCACTTCGCCCAAAACCGTTAACCACCAATCGCCAACTTTGTCGCCCGGCTTGTCACCCTGCCGTTCGACCAACCTTCGGGTCAGTGAATGCGTGGCACCGGTTGCGCTCTGGCCTTCTTGAAGGTGTTTTAGGCGGTCAAAATTTTCAACAAAGAGAGAGACCGACGCCAGCCCATCCGAAAATATCCATTGCATTGAACTTTCAGACCCAGGTGCCGTGGCGTCTGCTTTGGCGATGTTTCTTTTAAAGCAGCTGACTGGCTTGAATCCAGCCACTGGATTCTTCAAAATCCAGCCCTCGGACAAAGCGGTGGTCTTGATTTGGTCTGGCCGCACAACTTTGTAGCCTTCAAGCCTCGTCATCATCTGGGTCAACTTGCCCATGCTCACTGGCGCATCGAACTGCAATTCAGAATAAGCCGCTTGCTCAAGAACACGCCCATCGACATCAAGAGTTTGCAGCTTGACCACCAGACCCGATTTTTTCTCGCTCCAAACTCGGTAGCCAAAACGAAGGGCATCTTTTGGCTGCAACCAGACGACGTCAGCCTCAAATCCGGCAACTCGGTCAACGCCGCCCTGACGGGCGGAATAAAACTGCTCCAGGCCCGGCTGGTTTGTTTTCAGCAGGTTAGGAAACACGCCAAGCGACTCGCGCTTCTCGGAAATGGCGGTTTTGCTGTCGGCAAGGAAAGTAACTACCTCGTCATTGCGCCGAATCGTAGAGCGTGGCGCACCCGTGAGCGCCTCAACCCGTTCCATTTGTTGCTCACCGTCGCAAACATGCCAAATTCTCGAACTTGACATGCTGTTGCTGGACGAAACAACAAAGGTTCCGACGTAGGTGCGTTTGCGTGAACCTTCGTGCATTCGGACCAGCCACTCAGAAATTCCACGTTCAGATAGCTTGGAATCGGCACTGACCGGAGGATTCGCCGTGGTATTCGTTGTGCCTGCCGATGGTTGCGGAACTGTGCTTTGCGCAAACAGTGTATTGGGCGAAAGAAGCCACAACGTCGCACCCAAAAGCAACCCTAACTGCCCCCAACACATCTTAAACCCTGGCTGTCGACTGAATCCACTGTGCAAGCCAAGCGCCAGCGCCCGCCGTTTAGAAAAGTACATGTCAGAAATCATTGCAAGGTCTCATTGCAGGTCTATTGCCGACCAGCCCCTTCGAAGGTGGCGTTTCGCAAAAAACCTGTTGGCATTTGCAATGCGGACGATCCACCAAACTGGCGATGCGCAGCGAGCAAAGCATCCAGATTCGGATCCCGAATCATCACCCCATTTGCGGTTGCGCCCGTCACTGCGATAGGTTGCGTGACAGCCGCAAGGGAACCGCCCATTTGGGTGACATTGGTTGACCCCGGCACGACTCCTGGCGCTGGCGAACTGGCCATTTGGGGTGATTTGCTTGCCGAATCCAAATTGTCAAAACTCAACAGCGCGCTCCAACCAATAGCCGCCACAGCAGCCATCGACGCACAACCCGCCAGAACCTTCCATTTGAATCCAGATTCATTGGCACTGGCTTGGTTCACATACTTGCTGGTTTCAAGAGCTGGAAGGTGGTTGATCGAAAAATCAGAGGTCGCCAATGGCAAGGCCAGGGCCCCTGCAGCGCTCTCTCTTGCCAAACGGGCTTGAAAGCGAGAAACAAACCCAGCATCGTCCAAAACACGATCAGACAACTCTGTGGCTCGCAAAACGTCACCAACAACATGGTAAGTGTGCCAAGCGCTGCGGGCATTGCTGTCGCCATTCAGACGCTCAACCGTTTGGGCAAACTCTTTTCCCCGCAACTGCCCATCAGCCAAAGCGCTGACAACTTCAAAACCGGCTTCTGAATCGAACTTCATTTGTTTTTACCTCTTAACGACCTGATTCACTTCACAAAATCAAGCCACAAAACTTCGGCTTCATGCCTTTTGGCTACCAGCGTTTTCCCGCCTGATTTTCAAGCATGGGCTTCACCTTGATAGAAATGGCTTCCCTGGCCCGAAAAATACGCGACCTGACAGTGCCAATGGGGCAATTCATCACCAAAGCAATTTCCTCGTAACTGAGGCCTTCGATTTCTCTCAGGGTTACCGCTTGTCGAAGGTCTGGCGGCAATGCTGCCAACGCTGAATTGACCATGGCGGCGATTTCTTTGGCCGCAAACACGGATTCAGGCGTTTCCTCCCCGATTGGTTCATTTTTTGGCGCTTTAGTTTCATCCTCATCATCTTGTCTGAAAAAACTTTCAGACACGGTGGGATCGCGTTTGAGCTCCATCAGCGCCTTTTTCGCAGTGTTCACAGCGATCCGGTACAGCCAGGTGTAGAACTGCGCATCTCCCCGAAACTGGTGCAAAGCCTTGAATGCCCGGATGAACGTGTCTTGGGCAATGTCTTCCACCAAATCCACGTCGCGCACCATGCGACCGATCAGACGTTGAATGCGGCGTTGGTATTTGATAACCAGCAATTCAAACGCTTTGTGATCACCCGCGACGGTTCGCTCGACTAGCATGAAGTCGCTGTCTGCGGGAATTGTCTCGTCGATGGGCGGGGGCGTGACGGTCATTGGCGTCAATGGCTCAAACGCCGAACTGCGCGGGCTATTTTGGGCTTGGCGACGTCGCCTGGAAGAGGTACAGCCGCGTAAAGCGCGCAACGCAAGCCGTGCCAGGTTTTGTGTGCCCCAGCCCTCTCTGCCCAAAGCCAGGTCCTTTTTGCATCATCAATTTGAAGGCTTAACAGCATGAAAACCTGAAAATCGAAGTGAACGGTTGGGGTGCATTGGCGCGCCGCCTCAAGCGAGATAGCTCCTTTGGCGGGCTCAAACCACCACGCCTTGCCATCCCAACGCAGAAGACCCTGAGTGCTTTGACTCGCTCCCCACACAGCCGCACCCAAAGAAAAAACAACCGCCGCCAAAACGACAACGCTACGCCATGTGCTAGCAACGGCGAGGCTCCACCAAACCGTGCAAATCACGACGCCGAGCACCCAGGAAGTACACAGAAAATAGAGTTTGAAACGGGAACGCCCAACGGCAAAACTACAGGCGGGGGCGCACTTCATGAAATTAGAACGTCAGTGAAAACCAACGCTCTAAACTGCCTTGAAAACCAGTGTTCCGTTGGTGCCACCAAAGCCAAAGTTATTTTTGACAGCCACATCAATCTTCATGTCTCTGGCCGTGTTGGCGCAGTAGTCCAGATCGCATTCAGGATCTTGATTGAAGATATTGATGGTCGGCGGCGATTTTTGATGGTGAAGCGCCAGAACGGTGAACACGGATTCAATGCCCCCCGCTCCGCCCAAAAGGTGCCCTGTCATGGATTTGGTGGAATTCACCACCAAACGCTTGGCTGCATCGCCAAATGCCGCTTTGATGGCATTGGTTTCATTGGTGTCGCCCAAAGGCGTCGACGTGCCGTGGGCATTGAGGTAGTTGACACTGTCCGCGTTAACACCTGCATTGCGCAAAGCCAACTGCATTGCCCGCCGTGGGCCGTCCATGCTGGGTGCAGTCATGTGGCCGGCATCTGCGCTCATGCCAAAACCCGCCAATTCCGCGTAAATTTTGGCACCCCGCGATTTGGCGTGCTCGTATTCTTCCAGAACCATCATGCCAGCGCCTTCGCCCAGGACAAACCCATCGCGGTCTTTGTCCCACGGACGGCTGGCAGTTTTGGGGTCGTCATTGCGGGTTGACAGCGCACGCATTGCGGCAAAACCGCCGATCCCCAATGGTGACACCGTGGATTCGGCGCCGCCCGCCACCATCACGTCAGCGTCACCGTATTCAATCATTCGACCAGCGTCGCCGATGCAATGCAATCCTGTTGTGCAGGCCGTTGCAATGGCAATGTTGGGGCCTTTGAATCCATATTTCATGGACACGTGGCCCGCGATCATATTGACGATAGAGCCCGGAACGAAAAACGGTGTGATGCGACGCGGGCCGCGGTTGACCAGTTCCGTGTGGGTTGCCTCAATCAACGGCAAGCCGCCAATGCCAGAGCCAATCACACAGCCCATGCGCACTGCTTGCTCTTCACTCAGTAAGTCGCCAGTTGGCAAACCTGAATCGACCACAGCCTGGCAGGCAGCCGCCAGTCCAAGGTGGATGAAGCGATCCATGTGGCGCGCTTCTTTTTCGGGAATGTAATCGGCAATATTGAAGCCCTTGACCTCGCCTGCGAATTTGCAAGCGAAATTACTGGCGTCAAAGCCAGTGATCATGTCAATACCGGACTGTCCCGCCAAGAGCGCCGACCACGATTCGGCAACTGTGTTACCTACAGGGCTGACGCAACCCAAACCAGTGACCACAACACGACGACGCGTCATATTTTATGTACCCAGATCAAAGGGTGTTGAATGCCTTGAAAAATCAATCAAGCCTTCTTGTGGCTGGTGGCGTAATCCACGGCATTTTGGACGGTGGTGATCTTCTCGGCATCTTCGTCAGGAATTTCAATGCCAAACTCGTCTTCAAGAGCCATGACCAACTCGACGGTGTCGAGCGAGTCAGCTCCCAAATCTGCCACAAAGGATTTTTCGCCAGAGACTTGCGACTCTTCAACACCAAGTTGTTCGGCAATGATTTTTTTAACGCGTGCTTCAATATCGCTCATGAGATCCCTCGAAGGGTTGTAAAAGAATCCGTGATTTTAGCCGCGCAAAGGACAACTTCCTTATCTGCGACTGCCGAACGGACAAATCGGCCCAACTTAAACATTCAGTTCAACATTCGGTTCGACACTTGGTTCTACATGTACATGCCACCGTTGACATGCAGTTCCTGCCCAGTGATGTAGCTTGCCTGGGGCGACGCCAAAAACGCAACGGCATAGGCAACATCGGCCGGTTTGCCCAAATGACCCAGAGGGATTTGCGCCAAAAGTGCTTGTTGCTGACTTTCGGACAAAGCAGCCGTCATGTCTGTCTCAATGAACCCCGGCGCAATGCAATTGACCGTGATGTTACGTGAGCCCAATTCGCGGGCCAGCGCGCGCGTCATGCCTGCTACACCCGCCTTGGCGGCCGCATAGTTTGCCTGGCCTGGGTTGCCAGACGCCCCTACTACCGACGTGATGCTGAGAATTCGCCCATAGCGCTGCTTCATCATGGTACGCATGACGGCGCGGCTCAAGCGAAACACGCCTTTGAGATTGGTGTCGATGACGGCATCCCAATCATCGTCTTTCATCCGCATGGCCAGGTTGTCGCGGGTGATTCCAGCGTTATTTACTAGCACATGCAAACCGCCGTGCTCTTTAATCACAGCATCCACCAAGCTCTCAGCGGCGACGGCATCCGTCACATTCAGCTTTTTGCCGACGCAGCCCGAAAAATCAGCCAGGGCAGCGCTGATTTTGGCGGCTCCTTCGTCTGTGGTCGCGCATCCGATAACCTTCAAACCTTTTCGCGCAAGCTCAAGCGCAATGCAGGCACCGATGCCCCTAGAGGCGCCCGTCACAAGTGCGATTTGCCCGGCAAATTGAATATCGCTCATGCGGCGACTCCAGTCAGGTGACTTTTGACCTCGACCATCGTCTGCGGATCAAACAGGGGCAAACCCGTCATGGCGGGGTCAATTCGCTTGACCAAACCTGCCAGCACCTTGCCAGGCCCACACTCGATCACGGTCAAAACAGAGCGGGCCTGAATCGCCTTGACGCATTCGACCCAGCGAACCGGGCCAAAAGCCTGACGGTAAAGGGCATCTCGAATGCGCGCTGGATCCGCCTCAAACGCAACATCAATATTGTTGACCAAGGGAATCCGGGGAACCTCAAAGTGGGTCGATGCCAATTTGACGCGCAATGTGTCAGCGGCGGGTTTCATCAGACTGGAGTGGAACGGCGCTGAAACCGGCAAGGGCAGCGCTCTTTTGGCCCCATTGGCTTTGAGCAACACGCAGGCCTGCTCCACTGCGGCTTTGCTGCCAGCGATCACGGTTTGAGCTGGGTCATTGAAGTTGACGGCCTCCACCACTTCAAGCTGGCCTGCCGCGCCCTGCGCTCGCAGTTGGGCCGTGACTTCTTGACAACCTGCTATGACCTGCGCCGCGTCCATACCCAAAATTGCTGCCATGGCACCAACGCCAACAGGAACTGCTTCTTGCATGGCCTGCGCCCGAAACCTGACCAAGGGCGCGGCTTGGGTCAGAGTCAAAACACCTGCGGCTACCAAGGCTGAGTATTCACCCAGCGAATGGCCGCCCACCACCTTTGGTGCCACCCCGACTTCATGCATCCAAACGCGGTACGCCGCAACTGCCGCGACCAACATAACGGGCTGGGTGTTGGTGGTCAGCGCCAAGGCTTCTTTGGGGCCTTCGTGAATCAGCTTGCCCAGATCTTCGTGCAAAGCGTCAGAGGCTTCGGCCATTGTTTGCACCACCACCGGGTGATCGCCCCAAGCGTCCAGCATGCCAACAGATTGGGAGCCTTGGCCCGGAAAAACAAAAGCGAATGGTGTCACGGTTTGAAATTGAATTGAAAGGACAAAGGAATTGGGAGCATTGCTAAATCAATCGCCAGGCGCTGTAAAACCCTATAACACTAACAACACCGCACCCCAGGTGAAGCCACCGCCCACGCCCTCGAGCATCAACAGTTCGCCGGGCTTGATTTTGCCGCCACGCACACCCGAGTCCAGCGCCAGCGGAATTGAGGCGGCAGAGGTGTTGCCGTGTTGATCCACGGTGACGATGACTTTGTCCATCGGCAATTTGAGTTTTTTGGCCGTGCTTTGCATGATGCGGATGTTGGCCTGGTGCGGAATCAACCAGTCGATATCCGATTGTGTTTTGCCCGCTTTGGCAAGTGTGGCCCTTGCGGCTTGCTCCAACACGCCCACGGCAAGTTTAAAAACGGCGGGGCCATCCATTTTGAGCAATGGATCACCCAGAATTTGACCGCCACTGACATGACCTGGCACACACAAAATGCCAACATGCTGGCCATCAGCGTGCAAGTCGGTGGCCAAAATACCGGGTTTGTCAGAGTCTTCAAGCACCACGGCACCAGCGCCATCACCAAACAACACGCAAGTGGTGCGGTCCTTAAAATCCAGAATTCGCGAAAACACCTCGGCGCCGATCACCAACGCCTTTTGGGCAGCGCCCGACTGAATCATGGAATCAGCAATCGTGAGCGCGTAAACAAAGCCGCTGCACACGGCCTGCACGTCAAATGCCGCGCCGCCATTGGCACCCAGCTTGTTTTGCACAATGCAGGCTGTCGATGGAAACACCATGTCGGGCGTGGAGGTTGCCACAATGATCAGGTCAATGTCTTTGGCGACCCGTCCAGCAGCTTGCAAGGCATTTTTCGCCGCTTCGTAGGCCAAATCGCTGGCACTGACGTCGGCCGCTGCAAAGTGCCGAGCCCGTATGCCGGTGCGCTCAACAATCCATTCATCCGAGGATTCGACGCCGTTTTGGGCCAGTTCGGCCACCAAATCAGCATTGGTTAACCGCCTTGGAGGCAAATAACTGCCCGTGCCTGTGATACGGGAATAAAGTCTCATTGCATCAAATTGGGAGTCGCTTGTTCGGACAATTGAGTGGGCAAACTGATCGACGCCATGCCACTCAGGTCGACTTCGGTGGTTTTCACCAGCAAGGCCGAGGCATGTGCAATGCGGGTCTGAACCAGCTCAAGCAAGTTGTTTCTGGCCGAATCATACGCCCGTGTCAATGCAAATTCAAACGCCAGCTCGTCGGCCGAGCCGTGGCTTTTGAACACCAGCCCACGCAAGCCAAGCAATGCGCCACCGTTGTACCGCCTGTGGTCAACCCGTTTTTTAAGCGCAGATAACACCGAATAAGAGACGATGCCTGCAAATTTCGTGAATATATTGCGAGAAAACTCCTTTTTAAGAAATTCTCCAATCATCGATGCCAAGCCTTCGCTGGTTTTAAGGGCGACGTTGCCGACAAAACCATCGCACACCACGATATCGACCTTGCCCTTGAAAATGTCATTGCCTTCGACGTTTCCAGAAAAATTGAGATCGCCGGACTTGGCAGCAGATCGAAGCAAGTTAGCCGCAGCTTTTGTGACTTCGTTACCTTTTATCGCTTCTTCGCCAATGTTCAGCAAGCCGACGGTTGGGTTTTCAATGCCGCTGAGGACGGACACCAGAGCAGACCCCATGACAGCGAACTGCAACAGGTTCTCAGCGGTGCAATCCACGTTGGCACCCATGTCCAGCACGGTCGTTGCGGTTCCTTTGACATTTGGAATTTGCCCCGCAATGGCGGGGCGGTCAATGCCATCCAAAGTTCGCAGAACAAAGTAAGAAATCGCCATCAGCGCGCCAGTATTGCCCGCCGAGACAGCCGCATGGGCCGAACCCTGTTTGACTTGTTGAACAGTGACCCGCATGGACGAGTCTTTTTTGCGGCGCAGCGCAATTTCAACCGGGTCGTCCATGCCCACCACCTCGCTGGCCGCAACTTTGGATGCACGCGGGTGCGAAAACGTGGCCAAGACCTCAGGCAAGCCCACCAATATCAGGCT
>JANPCR010000311.1:0-13852 GCA_031431035.1 Rhodoferax sp. | reverse complement strand
GCGAATCAGGCCGCAAGGTCTAAGGCGCCTTTGAGTGCCCCTCAATGCCCCGCAGCGCCTTAAAGCTGCCGAAAAGGCCGGAATTTTGAAGAAAAGAACCTGCAGGTTCTTTTTTTACTTCAAACCCGGAAATTTGCCAATTTATGAACGTTTTAGGGCTCTAGCTCTCAAATAATGGTCATTTATTGCTATTAAAAATATAGCAAATTGCATTTTTTGAAGTTTCGTTTTGTAATGCGAAATTTTCAGGGTAAGCCCTAGGCGGCCTCCCCGCCTCCCAAACGGGTTTTGCCGGAGCCGAGCGGTTAACCTCTAGGGACATGCAAAACCCTCAAATTTCCACCTGTTTTTGCGCGCGGGCACTTGGCCGCGTCGCTGGGAGCCCTTCATGAACGGATTATTGGCAATGTCTCGCGGCATTGACTGGTTGAACGACAGGTTTGCCTGGTTCGCCAAGTGGGCCGTTCTGGCCAGTTGCCTCATCAGCGCGGCCAACGCCCTGGTGCGCTACACCTTCAACTACAGCTCCAACGCTTTCACTGAAATCCAGTGGTACCTGTTTGCCGCCTGCGTCATGCTGGGGGCCGCGCAGGTCATGCGGGTGAACGAACACGTGCGGGTGGACGTGATTTATGGCCTCTACTCAGGCCGCACCCAGGCCAAAATCGACCTGGCCGGCATGCTCCTGTTTGTGCTGCCCGTCATGGCGGTGCTGATTTACTACTGCTGGCCGCTCTTTGCCCAAATGTTGCGCACTGGCGAAATGTCCAGCCAATCAGGCGGGTTGATCCGCTGGCCGGTCATGCTGATGTTGCCGCTCGGCTTCGCACTTATTTTCTTGCAAGGCATCTCCGAAGCCATCAAACGCGTCGGCTGGCTCACAAACACCTACGAAGGTGACTTCCACTACGAAAGACCGCTCCAATGACGATGCAAGAATTCGCCCCGATGATGTTCGCGGGGCTCATCATCATCATGCTGATTGGCTTCCCCGTGGCGTTTTCGCTGGGGGCGCTGGGTATTGGCTGCGGCTATTTCGCGGTCTATATGGGCTGGTTTCCGCAGGCTTTCATGACGGCCCTGCCGCTCAACGTCTTTGGCATTTTGTCCAATGAGCTGCTGCTGGCAATTCCCTTTTTCACGCTGATGGGCACGATTTTGGAGAAATGCGGCCTCGCTGAGGACATGCTCGACTCCATGGGTCAGCTGTTTGGCCCCGTGCGTGGCGGTTTGGGTTACTCGGTCATCATTGTGGGCTTCATTTTGGGCGCCATCACTGGCACCGTGGCCGGCCAAGTGATTGCCATGGCCATGATCTCTTTGCCGGTCATGATGCGCTGGAACTACAACATGCGCTACGCCACGGGCGTTTTGGCCGCGGCTGGCACCATCACCCAGTTGGTGCCACCTTCGTTGGTGCTGATTGTGTTGGCAGACCAGCTTGGCAAGCCCGTGGGCGACATGTACAAAGGAGCTTGGGGCCCGTCGATCCTGCAAATTTTGCTGTTTGCAGCGTACACATTTGCCTTGACCCGCTTCAAACCCCATTATTTGCCAGGCATTCCCAAAGCCGCCAGAACCTTGAACGGCTGGGCGCTGTGGTCTAAATGCCTGCGCGGCATCATCCCGTCTGCCGTGCTGATTTTCACCGTGCTGGGCAGCATGGGTGGCTTGCCAGGCATCAACACCGCCATTGCCACACCCACAGAAGCGGGTGCCATGGGCGCCGTGGGGGCCATGATTTTGGCGGCTATCCACAAACGACTGACCTGGGCGCTGGTGAAAGAAGCCATGATCAGTACCATGCGACTGACCGCCATGGTCGTGTTCATCTTGATCGGCTCTCGCGTCTTTTCACTGGTCTTCCAGGGCGTTGACGGCGGCATCTGGATTGAGCACATGCTATCGGGCCTGCCAGGTGGGCAGATCGGCTTCTTGATTGCCGTCAACATCTTCATTTTCTTCCTGGCGTTTTTCCTCGACTTCTTTGAGATCGCCTTCATCATCATCCCGTTTTTGGCGCCCGTGGCGGCCAAGATGGGCATTGACCTGATCTGGTTTGGCGTGATGATCTGCGTGAACATGCAAACCAGCTTCATGCACCCGCCGTTTGGCTTTGCCCTGTTTTATTTGCGAGGCATTTCCGACACACTGTTCAAAAATGGCTCTATCCCGCGAAAAGTCGAGTCGCGAGATATCTATTTGGGCTCGATTCCCTTCATCATCATGCAGCTGATCTTGGTGGCGATTGTGATTTTCTTCCCGCAAACGGTGACGGTCTTCCTGGACAAAGAAAAGGTGCTGGACATCAATAAGGCTGGTGACGATATTCAAAACATGGGCACGACACGTGGCTATGGCACCGAAAAAACAGTCAAGCCCGGCGACAGTAGTGCGACGGGAGCTGATTCGAAATCAGCGCCTGCAGCGGAAAAAGAAGAAGACCCGATGGAGGCAATTAAACGCGCACTTGAGGCGGACAAGGTCAAGAAATAGGATAAGGGTCAGCTTGGATTTCCCTGGGCAACTACCTGAATTGAACTTACACTTGCGCAATGGATGATTCAACAAATCTCGTGCTGGAACACCTGAAGCGATTTCAGGGTGGACAGGATCGAATTGAGCGCGAGCTTAAGGAAATTAAAGGGCGAATGTCGCAACTAGAGATTGGTATCGCTTCCATTCGTGGCGATTTGGCACATTTATCAGGAGATCAGGCCCGTCAGACAGTCACAGTGGACACCCTGGCGGAACGCATTGATCGAATCGAACGCCGTCTTGAATTGACAAATTAAAAAAGGGCTGCAATTGCAGCCCTTTTTTCTTGGTGACCTGGGTTCAGCCAGGCCAAGTCAAGTTAAATCAAGTCCACTTACAGTTTCGCGCTTTGCATGTAGTCGTCAAATGCGGCTTCGGTGAAGCGGAACCACAGATTGGCATCGCGGCGGAACACGGTGTAGTCGTCGTACACTTTTTTCCAGGCTGGGTTTTTGGCCGACAGTTCCGAGTACACATCCATTGAGGCTTTGAATGCGCCGTCCATCACGTCTTTGGGGAAGCGGAACAGCTTGGTGCCGCCAGCAACCAACTGCTTGAGTGCAGTGGAATTGCGTGCATCGTACTTGGCTTGCATGTCAATGTGGGCGTAGGCCGAAGCCGCTTCGATGATGGCTTTGTATTCGCTAGACAAAGCGTCATAGGCTTTGATGTTGACGTGCAAGTCCAACTGAGGGCCGCCTTCCCAATAGCCAGGGTAAGCGTAGTTCTGGGCAATCTTGTTGAAGCCCAGCTTCTGGTCGTCGTAAGGACCCACCCACTCGGCTGCGTCAATCGTGCCTTTTTCCAGGGCTGCGTAAATTTCGCCGCCGGGAATGTTGGCCGCCACGCCGCCAATGCGCTCCCACACCACGCCACTGAAGCCACCGGTGCGGAATTTCAGGCCTTTGATGTCAGCCAATGACGTGATGGGTTTTCTGAACCAGCCACCCATTTGCGCACCCGTGTTGCCCATCGGGAAGCTCAGGATGTTGTAGGGACGGTAAAACTCGCGCATCAGCTTCAGGCCGTTGCCTTCGTACATCCACGCAGTCATCTGGCGGCTGTTCAAACCGAAAGGAATCGCGCAACCAATGGCGAATGTGGGGTCTTTGCCGAAATAGTAGTAGGGTGCCGTGCTGGCCGCCTCAACCGTGCCGTTTTGAATCGCGTCAACCGTGCCGAACGCCGGCACAATTTCGCCGGGGCCGTGGGTGGTGATCTCGAACTTGCCACCCGACATGTCTTTGACTTTTTTGGCAAACACGTCAGACACGCCAAACAAAGTGTCCAGCGCTTTGGGGAAGCTGGAGGTCAGGCGCCAGCGCACATTGGCCTGCGCATTGACTACAGCGGGTGCAACCCCGGCGGCCAAAATTCCGGCCATACCAGCATTTTTAATGACGTAGCGACGATCCATAAAGTTACTCCAAGGGTATAAAAAAACAAAAGTTTTCGACCCCAAATTGTAAAAACAGAACCTGTCGCTTTGCCGGGTGATTTCCCTTAGTCTGGCGCCCCCCGTTGCGCCCCTCTTGCGCACTTCAAAAGCCGCGACGTGATGTAATCTGAGCATGACGCAAGAGACCCGCCTGATCAGCATTGACTCCATTGACGTGCGCCGCGCAGGGCGCGAGGTTTTGTCACTGGCGCTGATGGACGCTCGCAACCATTCGCTGCACTTGATCACCCAGCTCGAAGCGGCGGGCGAGCCAACGGCTTTTGATGCGGCCAGCCGCCTGCACCTGAACGCCAACCTGAGCCCGCCGATGTGGGTGTTGGGCCATATTGGCTGGTTTCAAGAATGGTGGATTGCCCGCAATTTGCAGCGGCAGCGGGGCACATTGGCCGACCCGACGGTCGTGCGCTTGGCGTCGATTGAGCCACGGGCAGATGCCTGGTGGAACCCGGCGCTCAATTCGGTCGCTGCTCGCTGGAGCCTGGCTTTACCGCCCGCGCAAACCATCAAAGCCTATTTGCTCGAAACGCTGGAGGCCAGCCTGGAACTGCTGGAAAAAACGCCAGACGAAGACGACGCGCTGTATTTTTACCGCCTGGCCTTGTTTCATGAGGACATGCAAGGTGAAGCGCTGATCAACCTGGCGCAAGCGCTGGGCGTGCCCTTGCAGCTGCCTGTGCATGCGCCGCAAGCCGCGCGGGACCCGCTGTGGGTGCCCGCAGGGCGCTGGAGCCTGGGCGCGGGCGACGGGCCAGGTTTTGCCTTTGACAATGAGCGCCCCACCTTGCTGATCGACGTGCCTGAATTCGAAATTGACGCTCAGCCCATCACCTGGGCGCAGTTTGTCGAGTTTGTGGACGATGGCGGTTACGACCGCGCTGAACTGTGGCACCCCGACGGCTGGGTCTGGTTGTCAGAACGAGCAGCCGACACCGGGCCTGACGGTGGCAGGCGCGGCCCACGGTATGTCGATCAAATTGGCGTTGCCAGCGGCGCGGTGATGCAAACCCGGTTTGGCAAAGCCATGCGCATGCTGGGCGGCCAAAGCGCCACCCACGTCACCTGGTGGGAGGCTGACGCCTGGGCACGTTGGGCCGGGCGCCGCTTGCCGGCTGAGGTCGAATGGGAAGTCGCCGCGCACACGGCCGTGCGCCGTGGTTTCCGTTTTGGCGAGGTTTGGGAGTGGACGGGCACCACCTTCAAAGGCTACCCAGGCTTTGTACCTGGCCCGTGGCGCGACTATTCAGCGCCCCACTTTGGCCGCACCAAAGTGCTGCGTGGCTCGTCATTTGCGACCCGCGCCCGCCTGAAATCCCCCAAATTTCGCGGTTTTGCGGCACCTGAACGCGATGAGATGTTTGTGGGGTTCAGAACTTGCGCTTTTTAATGAGGCAAGTGTGCGGGTCAGCCTGCTAGTCAACCTGATGATCAGCCCGCTAGTCAGCCCGCTGATCAGCCGCTAAGTTGCTATTATAAATATAGCAAAATATCTATATAATACGAGAGCTAGATGCCATTTTGTTCATATTTTGGGCAAAATCAACCATTTTTCAAAAAAAGAACCTGCAGGTTCTTTTTTTATCTAAATTGCCACCACGGCAGCATTTCGTTTAAAGACAGCACTTGGCCGCTGTTGGCGGGGTGGTAGCCCGGCATTGCAGCCAGAGTTTGCTGCCATTCAGGGGTTTGCAACAGCTCGCGCAGTGCCACGATGGGAGCCTGGTCCAGTGCTGATTTCAGGCACACCAAATGGTAGTTTTCCTCGACCAGCGGCACAAAGCCCAGGCCTTTGGCGCGGGCGGCCACTTCAATGCCCAGCCCTGCATCGGCAGCGCCACTGGCCACCGCCAAGGCCACGGCCGCATGAGACGGCTCGGCGCTGTCGTAGCCTTTGATTGAATTCGCTGCCAAACCCGCTTGGTCCAGCAGTTCGTCCAGCAACACCCGCGTGCCTGTGCCCATTGCACGGTTCACAAACCGGGCTTGGCGGCTTTGCACGTCTTGCAAACTGGTTAAACGCAACGGGTTGCCTGGGGCCACCATCAGACCTTGGCGGCGCTTGGCAAAGCCGATGATTTTGTGCAGCCCGGGCTTCAAAAGCGGTTTGTAGGTGCGCTCTGCCAGCGACCCGGCCGAAGGCCGCTGCTGGGTGTGAAAGCCGGCCATCACGCAGCGGCCTTCGTTCAGGGCCCGAATCGCATCCACGCTGCCGGTGAAGCGAATGTCCAGGTGCAGCGCGCCCGTGGCTTGCTGCAAGGCGTGTTCGCGCAAGCGGCCCAAGGCGTCGTCATGGCTGGCGTACAGCGTCACCACGTGGGCGCTGTCGTCAAAAGCCACAGCAAAGGTGCGCTCCAGTTCGCTGCGCAGCGCCTCAATTTGCGGTGCCAGGCGGGCCTGGGCCTGGGCTTCAGCCCACATCAGTTTGGCGGCAAATTCGGTCAATTGCGCGGCCTGGCCCTTTTCCCAGATGATCAGGGGGTGGCCCAGCAGCGCTTCATAGCGTTTAAGTTCGCCCCAGACATGGCGGTAAGACAATTTCAGGCTGCGCGCCGCTGCTGAAATCGATCCCGACTGCGCCACCGCCTGTAGCAAATCAATCAAGGGGTTGCGCACCTGCGCGGGGCTGCTGTCGCCCGACAAGGTGTAGTGGAATTGAAGCCTATGCACGGGGGTTCATATCGCAAAAAAATGAGCAGTCGCCTACGATACCCCAAGTGACAACTTTTTCTGAAAGCGCCGGCCTGGCGCTGAACCTGATTGCGTCCGCCGACGCTGGCTTGGTCTCTGTGGTGACGCGCTCGCTGGCCGTCAGCGCGAGCGCCTGCCTGCTCGCATGCGGTGTGGGCCTGCTGGCGGGCGCGTGGCTGGGTGCGGTGCGCTTTGCTGGGCGGCCGGTTCTGCTGGCGCTGCTCAACACCTTGCTGGCCGTGCCCTCGGTGGTGGTCGGCTTGGTGGTTTACCTGCTGTTGTCGCGTTCTGGGCCATTGGGCTTTTTGGGCTGGTTGTTCAGCTTCAAGGCCATGGTGCTGGCGCAGGCGCTGTTGGTGCTGCCGGTGGTGATGGCGCTGACCCGCCAGTGCGTGGAAGACGCGCAAAACCGACACGGCGAGCAAATTCAGTCGCTCGGAGCCAGCCCGCTGATGCGCAGCGCCTTGCTGGCGTGGGACGAGCGCTACGCCTTGCTGACGGTGTTGATCGCGTCGTTTGGCCGCGCCATTTCAGAAGTCGGCGCGGTGATGATTGTGGGCGGCAACATTGAGGGTTTCACCCGCGTCATGACCACCGCCATCGCCCTGGAAACCAGCAAGGGCGATTTGCCTTTGGCGTTGGCACTGGGCCTGGTGCTGCTGGCCGTGGTGCTGGTGTTGAATGCTGCTGTCGGCCTGCTCAAGCGCTGGCGTGAAAGCCGGGGCGATGGCGTTGCCGGTTTGGCGGGCTCGCAAGCGGTGGCAGCGTGATGTCAGTCAGTGCCACTTTGCCCGGATTACCTTTGGACGGTGGCGTGTGCGTGCAGCGCTCGGTGCCCGCCCGCCCGGTGTGCGAGGCCGAGTCTGTCCGCGTCCAATTTGGCCGGGTCGCTGCGTTGGTCGACATCAGCCTGAGCATTGAGGCGGGTGAGCGCGTGGCCTTGGTGGGCAGCAACGGCAGTGGCAAAAGTACGCTGCTGCGCTTGCTGCACGGGCTGGTGGCCCCCACGTCGGGGCGGATTGTCAATGCGGCGCACGTCAAGCAGGCCATGCTGTTTCAAAAACCGTTTTTGCTGCGCACCAGTTGCCTGAACAACGTGGCTTTGGGGCTGTGGCTGAACGGATTGACATGGCGCGCGGCCAAACTGAGCGCGGCAGGCGCTTTGGCACAGGTCGGTTTGGCGGACTTGGCGCAGCGCTCTGCCAGAACCCTGTCGGGCGGGCAACAGCAGCGCCTGGCCTTGGCGCGGGCGTGGGCCTTGAAGCCAGGTGTGCTGCTGCTGGACGAGCCCACCGCCAACCTGGACCCGCACGCTAAACGCGAGGTGGAGGCGCTGATGGCCGAGCTGGCGTTTGTCAATGGTGCGACCGATCTTGCAAAACCTGCCCCCGCTCGCACCCTGATTTTTGCCAGCCACAACCTGGGCCAGGTCAAACGCCTGGCCACCCGTGTCATTTACCTGGAGCGAGGCCGTGTGCTGGCTGATTTGCCCACCGACGCCTTCTTTCAAGGGTCGACTCTGCAAACGCAATTTCCGGCGGCTCATTTGTTTGTCAAAGGAGAAACTTTGTGAAAAAGAACCTGCAGGTTAATATTTTAAAAAATCAGCGAAATGATGAGCCAAATAGGCCTCTAGCTCTCGTGAAATGGTCATTTATTGCTATTAATAACCTAGCAAAAAGAGCGACTGTGGCAGCCTTGGTGGCAAGCGGACTGGCAGGCGGCGTGGCGGCAACGGCCCAAACCATCGTGATGGCGTCCACCACGTCCACCGAGCAATCTGGCCTTTTTGCGCACCTGCTGCCGGAACTCAAAAAAGCCACTGGCCTAGACGTGAAAGTCGTCGCATTGGGCACGGGGCAAGCCCTGGACATGGGCCGCCGGGGCGATGCAGACGCGCTGTTTGTTCATGACCAAGTGGCCGAGGAAAAGCTGGTGGCCGATGGCTTTGCGCTGAAACGCCTGCCCGTCATGTACAACGACTTTGTCCTGGTCGGCCCCAAAGCAGACCCCGCGCAGACCCGGGGGCGCGAGATTGGCAAAGCGCTGCAAAAATTGTCAGCCGCCGGTGCCCCCTTCATCTCGCGCGGTGACAAAAGCGGCACCCACGCCGCCGAATTGCGCTACTGGAAGCAGGCTGGCGTGCCCGACAGCAAAGGCGCGGGCTACAAAGAATGCGGCTGTGGCATGGGCCCGGCGCTGAACATCGCGTCCAGCAGCAATGCCTACGCGTTGACCGACCGGGGCACCTGGCTCGCGTTCAAAAACCGGGGCGATTTGGCGATTTTGGTTGAAGGCGACAGCCAGCTTTTCAACCAGTACGGCGTGATGGTCGTGAACGCCGCCAAACACCCGCACGTCAAAACGCTTGAGGCCCAAAAGTTTGTCGACTGGGTCACGTCCAGCGCCGGGCAGGCCGTTATCGCCAGCTACAAAATCGGTGGCGAGCAGCTGTTTTTTCCGAATGCGGTCAAGTGACGCGCCAAGACGTCAACTGATGTGAAAGGACCGCAGTTCAGCCCAAAATCGCCACGCCCTTGACCTGTGCAAACAGCCGCTTGCCCACTTCAAGCTGCAAAGCATCCGCTGATCGTGCGGTGATGCGGGCCAGCAGTGGCTGACCCTGTGCGTCCAGGCACACCATCACCTGGCCAGGGCTGTCGGGGGCGATCGCGCTCACAGTGACAGGCAAAATATTTTGAATGCTGGTGTCGGTTTGGCGTGCCAGCGTCAGGCTGACATCGCGTGCCTGCACGCGAATGCGCACGCTTTGCCCAAGTGCGATGGCTTGCTGGGGAATATGCAGGTCGCCGCCTGCAAAACGCGCCAAGCTCAGGTGGTAGGTCGCGTCGTGGCTCAACACGGTGGCCGTCAGCACGGCGGCGGCCGTGTCGCCATGAGCCAATGACAGGTCAAGCCGGGTCATCAAATCGGCCGTCGGGCCGCTGGCGACGACTTGGCCGGCTTGCAGCAGCACCAAGTGGTCGGCAAGACGGGCCACTTCGTCCAGCGCGTGGCTCACGTAAAGGATCGGAATCGCAAGTTCGGTGTGCAGGCGCGCCAAATAGGGCAAAACTTCGGCTTTGCGCTGCGCATCCAGCGCGGCCAGGGGTTCATCCATGAGCAACATTTGTGGGCTGGTGGCCAGTGCCCGGGCAATGGCCACCCGCTGGCGCTCGCCGCCCGACAAGGTGGCGGCGTCGCGCTCTAGCAAATGGCCTATGCCCAACAGTTCAACGGCTTGGTCAAGCGACACGCGGCGCTGGGCTGCTGGCACCCGGATTTGCCCATAGGCCAGGTTTTGCGCCACGTTCAAATG
This sequence comes from Rhodoferax sp., assembly GCA_031431035.1. Classification (GTDB taxonomy): domain Bacteria; phylum Pseudomonadota; class Gammaproteobacteria; order Burkholderiales; family Burkholderiaceae_C; genus JANYCG01. The sequence continues at coordinate 3,851 of JANPCR010000311.1, read as the reverse complement.
CTCAAACAGCGAGGCTTCTTGAAACACGTAGCCCATGGCGCGGGTGTGGGGTGGCCTGAAAATGCCCTGGCGGTCGTCTTGCCAGACTTCGCCGTTGACGATGACGCGGTTGGCGCTTGGCAGCCTGCCACGGGTGCGGCCTCGCATCAAACCGGCAATCGCTCGCAGCAGCGTGGTTTTGCCCGAGCCAGACGGCCCGAACAAGGCCGTGACGCCACTGCCGGGCAGGTTCAAATCAACCGACAGTGTGAAGCCTGCAAATCCGATGTTTTGGCACAGCACAATGGCGCTGTCTGGGGCGGGGTTGCTTGGGTTGGCAGAACTCACGGTGGGTCGAAGGCTCACGGCGGTCATGGTGCGCGGCTGCCAATTTCGCCAGTCCGCGCATCTGCCAGCCCACGCCGCGCTCGCGCGTTGACGGTGTAAAGCAGCAGCAACACCCCAAATGAAAACGCCAGCATGCCAGCAGACAGCCAATGCGCCTGGGCGTACTCCAAGGCTTCAACATGGTCGTAAATTTGCACCGATACCACCCGGGTTTGGTTGGGAATGTTGCCGCCCATCATCAGCACCACGCCGAATTCGCCGACTGTGTGGGCAAAACCCATGACGGTGGCCGTCAGGTAGCCGGGTTTGGCCAAGGGCAACACCACGCTGAAAAATGTGTCCAATGGCGACGCCCGGAGCGTGGCAGCGACTTCCAATGGGCGCGGGCCGATGCCCTCAAACGCATTTTGCAAAGGCTGCACCACGAAGGGCAGCGAGTAAAAGACCGAACCCACCACCAGCCCGGCAAAGGTGAAGGGCAGCGTGGCCCAACCCATGGACAGCATCCACTGACCCAATGGCCCGTTGGGGCCGAGCGTGACCAGCAGATAAAAACCGATCACCGTGGGCGGCAGCACGATGGGCAGCGCCACCAGGGCGCTGACGGGGCTTTTCAGCCACGACCGGGTGCGCGCCAACCACCAGGCTAGCGGCGTGCCCAGCAGCAGCAAGATCAGCGTGGTCAGGCTGGCCAGTTTGACGGTCAACCAAATGGCCCCCCAGGTGGCAGGCCCCCAAGCAGCGCTGGCAGCGCTGGCAGCAGCGTCAGTCATACCCATAGGTTTTGATCAGGGCTTTGGTTTTGTCGGTTTGCAAAAAAGCCAAAAACGCCAGCGCCGCCGGGTTGCTTTTGCCGCGCGTCAGCAGCACCGCGTCTTGCCGAATAGGGGTGTGCAAATTCGCGGGCACCACCCAAGTCGAACCGCTTTTGAGCTGCCCGTCCTGCATGACTTGCGACAGCGCCACAAAGCCAAGTACGGCGTTGCCCGTGGCGACAAAACTGTAGGTTTGGCCAATGCTTTCCCCCGTCACCAGCTTTGGGGTCAGGGCTTCCAGCACATCAAGCCGGGTCAAAACCTCGATTGCCGCCGCGCCATAGGGGGCGGTTTTCGGCTCGGCGATGGCAATTTTGCCGAAGCGGCCGTTCTTTAAAACTGCGCCATTGGCATCAACCATGCCAGCGGTGGCCGACCACAGCGCCAAACGGCCTGCGGCATAGGTGAACCGGGTTGCGGCTACGGCAAGGCCAGCGCCTTCCAGCTGGGCGGGGCTGATATGGTCGGCCGATAAAAAAACCTCAAACGGCGCGCCGTTCACGATTTGTGCATGGAGCTTGCCCGTTGCTCCGATAGACACCGACAGATTGTGCCCTGTCTCGCTGGTGAAAACCTTGCCAATGGCCTGCAGTGGGGCGCTGAAATTGGCCGCCACAGCCACCAACACCGTGCCCGCATGTGCGGCTTGCATGCCAATCAGCGCGATGGCCACCAAGCCGCCAGTCGCAGCCAAACCCAGTCGCCGAAGTAATCGCTCCCAACAGTTCAGAATGGGGACAAAGCGGCTCAAAAAAGGTTGGGAAAGGAAAAGGGATTGGGCTGGCATAAATGCAATGGTACAAAAATTTAACCCCAACCTGTACCAACCGCCAGCTAGTAAAGCGAAGGGTGCCTTGCCAAGCCTCAAAGCGGTTTTTTGTTGCCCAGCTTCCGGTAGACGGTGGCGCGGCTGATACCAAGCTCGCGCGCGGCCTGCATCACATTGCCCCGGGCTTGGGTCACGGCCTTGCGAATGAGTGCGGTTTCGACATCGCGCAATGAATGGTGGTCGGTGTTGCCCAGGTTCGCGGCCAATGCCCCCCAACCAGAGGATGCCACCGGTGCTTGTTGACCGAAGTTTTGCGACATTGCGTGCAAACGAAGACCTGACCATAATGGCACGTCCAGCGGTGCAGGCTGGCCGTAGGAGTCGCGCCCGGCCGCATCAAACAGCATTTCATAAGGCATGGCAAAGATTTCGCTGCTGTGAATGGGCGTGGCGCTGCCGGGGTTGCCATCGTTCAGTGACGACACCATTTGCCGCGCGGCCTGATTGGCTCCTTGCACCCAGCCGTCTTCGTCCAGGCAAACCAGGCCGTCGGTGTCGTCGCCCAGGGGGTGGCCGGGCCAGTTCAAGCGCACCAGCAGGCTGTGGTCCAGCTCGACTGTCAAAGCGTTTTCAATGGCGCGGGCCGATTGCACCACCAGGTGTTTGAGCTCGGGGCGCTCGTCAGCGTCAATGCCGGTCACATCCAGCATGCCCACGCAGGCCCCGTCAGGGCCAAAAAGCGGCGCACCGGCGCAGCTGTAAGCGCCATTGCCGGCAAAAAAGTGTTCGCCCCGGTGCAGCGCCACGGGCCGTAATTCGGCCAAGGCTGCGCCAATCGCGGTGGTCCCGACATTGCGTTCTGACAAATCAATGCCCACCCGGGCAATGGCGGTGGCGCGCGGGTCGTGCCGATCAATCGGGCCGTTCACATCCACCACCACACCGCTGGCGTTGGTCAGAATTGCGAAATACCGGGTGTCGGCAATGGCGTGGCCCAGTTTTTTGAGGGCTGGGCGGGCCGCAGACACCAAGGTTTGGTTGGCTTCATGGGTGCGACGAGTGGCTTCGGCAGACACCATGTCGAACACCACAGTCTGGCCGGGCTGATGCCCATTGGCCAGGCAGCGACGCCAAGAGCGGGAAATCCAGGCTTCCGAGCTGTGTTCGGTTTGCTCGCAACCGTCAATCAACACCGCGCGGCGCGCCTGTTCGATATTGCGAAGGCGTTGTTCGACCGCACGGTTCAAGGTTTGGAGCATGGTGTGAGCCCGAGTTGGGAGGCGCTGGACAGTCTAGCCGCGCGGTTTGTTTCATTTTGAGAATTTAGCAGGTTGTTTGCAATTGAACAAGGGTTTAGCCTAGGTCGTTTGGCTTTCCTCGATCTAATAATTTGTCGGTTCAATTACCACTTTTTCACCGATGGAGATCAGTCCTATGCAGGTTCAGTTCAAAGTAAACGGCAAGTCAAACAGCCTTGACCTCGCCCCCAACACCTTGCTGGTGCAAGCCCTGCGAGAAAACCTCAAGCTGACTGGCACGCATGTGGGTTGCGACACTGCTCAGTGCGGTGCCTGCACCGTCATCATGAACGGGCGCGCTGTCAAATCGTGCAACATTCTGGCCGCTCAAGCCAGCGGTGCCGAGATCACCACCATCGAAGGCCTGGCGGCTGCTGACGGCACCATGCACCCCATGCAAGCGGCCTTTAAAGAATGCCACGGCCTGCAATGCGGCTTTTGCACCACCGGCATGGTGATGAGTGCGGTCGATTTGTGCAAGCACCACCCCAAGGCCAGCGAGATTGAAATACGTGAGCACCTGGAAGGCAACATTTGCCGCTGCACTGGCTACCAGAACATTGTCAAGGCTGTGCGCACTGGCGCGGCTGCCATGGCCGCTTAATCCACCAAGGGGATTTTCACAAGGAGATCAGGAGATCA
>JANPCR010000310.1:0-11766 GCA_031431035.1 Rhodoferax sp. | reverse complement strand
TTACTGCCGTTCAGCAAGTAACTGCCATCGGCCTGCAATATTGCACTGGTTTTGATGCCCTGCAAGTCAGACCCGGCGGCGGGCTCGCTCATAGCGATTGCGCCAATCATCTCGCCGCTGGCCAGTTTGGGCAGGTACTTGGCCTTTTGCTCGGGCGTGCCGTAATGCAAGAGATAAGGTGCCACAATTTCGCTGTGCAGGCCGTAGCCGACACCACTGAAGCCGCCGCGACTCAATTCTTCCATTTGGATCACGCTGTAAAGCTTGTCGGCCGCCGACCCACCGAACTCTTCGGGCATGGTCATGCACAAAAAACCGTTCTCCCCGGCCTTGTTCCAGACGGCACGGTCTACATAGCCCTGCTCTTCCCAGTTCGCATGATGAGGGGCGATCTCTTTGTCCATAAAGCGGCGAAAACTGTCACGAAATGCTTCGTGGTCGGGGGTGAAAAGGCTGCGTTCAATCATTAAGTGTCCTGAATTTGACTATGGCTCGGCCAAGATGCGAATAAACTGATTGGCCCAACGATTTTGCCAAAAGCCAGCCGCCCTCACCCGCACCCTCGCGACAACCCCCAAACCGAAAGCCCCCATTCATGACTGCCATTACCGCTTCCACCCAAGCCTTCGTTTACGACGCCATTCGCACCCCACGCGGCAAAGGAAAAAAAGACGGCAGCCTGCATGAAGTCAAACCCGTCAACCTATTGGCAGGCGTCTTGACCGAATTGCAGCGCCGCAATGACTTCGACACCGCCGAAGTGGATGACATCGTGATGGGCGTGGTGTCGCCTGTAGGTGAGCAAGGTTCGGTGATTGCCAAAGTGGCGGCGCTGAAGGCGGGCTGGGCCTTCACAACCTCGGGCGTTCAGATCAACCGCTTTTGCGCATCGGGACTAGAAGCTGTCAACATGGCGGCGCAAAAAGTGCGCTCTGGCTGGGAAGACCTCGTGGTGGCAGGCGGCGTAGAAAGTATGAGCCGGGTGCCCATTGGGTCTGACGGCGGCGCGTGGGCGCAAGACCCTGAAACCAATTCGCAAACGTTGTTTGTGCCACAAGGAATTGGTGCTGACTTGATTGCGACGCTGGAAGGCTTTACCCGCCAAGACGTGGACGCCTTCGCGCTGGAGTCGCAAAAGCGGGCGGCCGCTGCCCGTGCGCAAGGGTACTTCAAGCATTCTGTGGTTCCCGTCAAAGACTTTTTGGATCAAACGATTTTGGAAGAAGACGAGTTCATCAAACCGCACACCACGATGGAGGGCTTGGGTTCGCTGAAGTCAGCGTTCGAACAAATGGGTGCCATGGGCTTTGACCAGGTTGCCATGACCCGCTACCCGCAGGTGGCCAAAATCAACCACGTGCACCACGCGGGCAATTCGTCAGGCATTGTGGATGGCGCAGCCGCGGTGTTGATTGGCTCTGAGGCGGCGGGCAAAAAGCATGGTTTCACGCCGCGTGCGCGCATCGTGTCGGCCGCCCTGAGTGGTGCTGACCCCACCATCATGCTGACCGGCCCCATGCCCGCAGCCCGCAAAGCCTTGGCCAAGGCAGGCCTGACGATGGACCAGATGGATTTGGTCGAGATCAACGAGGCCTTTGCCGCAGTCGCCATGCGCTTCATGAAAGAGATGAAAGTGCCGCATGAAAAGATCAATGTGAACGGCGGCGCGATTGCCATGGGCCATCCGCTGGGGGCCACTGGTGCCATGATTTTGAACATTCTGATTGACGAATTGCATCGCCGCAAGTTGCGCTACGGGCTGGCCACGCTGTGCGTTGGCGGCGGCATGGGCATTGCAACGATTGTGGAACGCATTTGACCAGACTGGCCTTAAAAAAAGCCAAAAAGCGTCACTAAATACCCAATTTGGGTATATTGAGCTCAATTTGGCGTGTTTTTCGCCAAATATGAATGTTTTAGGCCTCTAGCTCCCAAATAATATACATAGTTTGCTATTAAATATATAGCATATTATCTTTTAGTAAATCATGAAAACCATTCAATACGCCCTCGACAACGCCATTGCCACCATCACCTTTGATGAGCCCAACTCGCCCGTCAACACCATGTGCGAGCAGTGGAACGCCGACCTGACTGAGCTGGCCGCCCAGGTGCTCAAAGACAAAGACGCGATTGCCGGCATCATTCTGGCATCCAACAAATCAACGTTCTTTGCAGGCGCCGACCTGAAGGGCACGATGCGACTGAAACCCAGTGACGCAGGCGCGGTGTTCAAACAAATCGAACTGGTCAAAAAGAACTTTCGCACGATAGAAACTTTGGGCAAGCCGGTGGTGAGCTGCCTGAACGGCACGGCCTTGGGCGGCGGTTGGGAAGTGGCGTTGATGGGGCACTACCGCATTGCCATTGACGACAAACGCATTCAATTTGGCATGCCCGAGGTCAGCCTGGGCCTGCTGCCGGGTGCCAGTGGCGTCACCAAAATGACGCGCCATTTGGGGCTGATGGGCGCACAGCCCTATTTGGTTGAGGGCAAGCTGTTTGGCCCGCGCGAGGCGCTTGAACTCGGACTGGTTCACGAATTGATTGCGCCCACGGCCGATGCGAACACTGGCGCCAAAGCCGCCATACGCGAGGCAGCCCTGAAGTGGATTGCCGCCAACCCCACCGCGCAGCACCCATGGGAAGCCAAAGACTACAAAGTGCCCGGCGGTTTGCCGTCCAACCCCAAAATCGCGTCCATGCTGGCCGTGGTACCGGCCATGATGAAGCAAAAGACCCGTGGCCTTTACCCAGCGCCCGAGGCGATCATGAACTGCATGGTCGAAGGCCTGCAAGTGGACATGGTCACCGCTTTGCGCATCGAGTCGCGCTATTTGGCCAAGTTGATCACAGGCAGCAATGCCATGTCGATGATCAACACCTTTTTCTTCAACATGAACGCGATCAAAAGCGGGCAGTCGCGCCCTGGCACATCGCCCAAATTCAAACCGCAAAAAGTTGGCCTGCTGGGTGCAGGCATGATGGGCGCGGGCATCGCGTTTTCGCAAGCCAACAAGGGCATTTCCACGGTGCTGAAAGATGTATCGCAAGAAAAGGCCGACGCCGGCAAGTCGTATTCGGCCAAGCTCACCCAAGCCCGTGTCGACAAGGGCCGCATGAGCCCGCACGACCAAACCGCCTTGCTCAACCGCATTCACGCCACGGGCAGCGCGGCAGATTTGCAAGGCTGTGACCTGATCATTGAAGCGGTGTTTGAAAACCGCGACTTGAAGGCCAAGGTCACCCATGAAGCCGAGCCACTGCTGGCTGAGGGTGGTTTTTTTGCGTCGAACACCTCAACCCTGCCCATCAGCGGCTTGGCCAGCGCGTCGGCCAACCCAGCCAAATTCATTGGCATTCACTTCTTCAGCCCGGTTGACAAGATGCAACTGGTCGAAATCATTCGCGGCAAACAAACAGACGACGAAACCGTGGCGCGCGCCTTTGACTATGTGCAGGCGATTGGCAAGATTCCGATTGTGGTCAACGACTCGCGCGGGTTTTTCACCAGCCGCGTGTTTGGTACCTTTGTGATGGAAGGCACTGCGATGCTGAGCGAGGGCATTCCCGCCGCCGCCATTGAAAACGCGGGCATTCAGTGCGGCATGCCTGTGGGTCCTTTGGCGGTGATTGACGAAACTTCCCTCTCATTGAGCGTGCATGTGATGGACCAAACGCGCAAAGACTTTGAGACAGAAGGCAAGCCCTATGCTGCTACGCCAGGCCAATTGCTGATTGAAAAAATGGTGAAAGAGCTCAAGCGCCCAGGGCGTGCAGGGGGCGGTGGTTTCTACAACTACCCGTCCAAAGAGGACGTCAAACTGGGGGTTAAAAAATCACTTTGGCCGCAGCTTCGGCCGCTGTTTGAAAAAGCCGAACTGCCATGGAACATCACCGACTTGAAAGACCGCCTGCTGTACCGCCAAGCGGTAGAAACCGCGCGCTGCCTGTCGGAGGGCGTGCTGACCACCGTGCATGACGCCAACATTGGCAGCATTTTTGGCATTGGTTTCCCGGCCTGGACGGGTGGGGCGATGCAATTCATCTACGGCATGGGAATTGAGGCGTTTCTGAAGCGGGCAGACCAACTGGCTGTTCAGTTTGGCGACGGCTTCGCGCTCGATGCCAAGGCGCGTGAGGCGATTGCCATATTCAAGCCGGTCTATTGAAAACAGGGGTTGACCCCCTGTTTTTTTGAACCAACCTGATCAGAACACCAAGCCCTGAAGCTCGGCGTCCTGATCGACTTTTCATTTTAGAAATTCAAACCCGCGTTGCGCAACAAGCTGGTCGCAAAATTCGCGGCGTCTTGGTGAGCGAATGGCGTGGGGTGCACGCTGTCTGAGAAAGCGAATTTGCTCACGTCCACCTTGAACACCGTTGCCGCTGTGCAAACGATGGAGTTGCCAATCACGTCGGTCGGGCCACTGAACGCATCAGGGCCGCACGCTGCTCCGGCTATATTGCTGTAACCGGCGGCGGTTGGGTTAGCGGCAATCGCTTGGCCACGTGCGTAGTCGTCGAACAAGATCACACCGGCGACGCCTTGCAAGCCTGTTTTAAGTTGCGCGTTAAAGCTGGTGGTCATAGCGGTTGACAACTGCTTGGTGCCAGCGCCAAAGGTAGAACCAAACGGTGTGCCATTCAGGTCGCCCAAATTGCGCACCACAATGTAGTTGGCACCCCGAGCCACCACCAGATTGCGGATGTGGGTGGCCAGTTCTGCACCGGCTTGGCCCATGGCCGCCACCGCTGCGCCAGACGCTGCGTTCACCGCAGCCTCGCCGCCTGCGCTGACCGCTGTGATGGTGGCAGACGGCCAGCCGGCAATCGTGCCCGCTCCTGCGGCAGCCGCTCCGCCCGTGGCTGCTGCGCCCACAGCACCCAATTGCATGAAGAAGTCGTTGCCGCCGCCGTTCACGGTGATCAGGTCATTGCCGTTGTAGGCTCCCACTTTGGCAAGGTGGCGCGTCATCTGATTTTGAATGGAATCGGCGATCAGGCCCAGATTAACCTGGTTGAAGGGCGCTTTTTGCAGGGCCACGCCGTTGGGGCCAGAGCCCACTGCGGTTACTCGGCTGCTGCCCTGAGCGTAGTTGTTGCAGGCTGGAAAGTCTTTGGTCGCAGCGCCGGTCGCGCCGTTGTTAGGAAACAGCCCAGTTTGAGCCGCGCATTGGTTAGCCAGACCCAAGTTCAACGCGAGCGCTTGCGTCCAGGTGTTGTCGCCTGTGCCGTTGACAGTGAATTTGCCGCCACCCAAGGCTGCAATGGTGCCGACTTTGTAAGCGCCCGCGTCACTGACGCTGTCCCCAAAGGTGATCACCTGGGTGAACTTGAGTTTGCTGTCGCCACCGCCGCACGCGGCAAGCAAGGCAGCGACGGTGACCGTTGACAACACTAATTTTAAATTTCTCATGGCTGGCTCCTGATTGTTAGACCGGTAAGGACTGTTTTGCACCCAATGCAATATGCTGTGGCGACAAGGGGTGCATGTTAAGTCCAAGCATTTGCCTGTGGCGGGTGGGTAAACACTGAGCGATGCACCATTTAGTCACTGAGGCGTCGCACTTCTACGCCACAAAACGCAAAGGCGCTCAAAACGCGGTGTCCAAGTGCTTAGACCATCTCAGCCAGCAGCGCCTTTTGCACCTTGCCCAAGGCAGTCTTGGGCAAGGCCGCCACGAAAACAACCCGCCTTGGATGCTTGAAACGCGCTAATTTGCCGTCAAACAAGTGCAAGACGGCGTCAGACGTTAGCTCGGCACCTGGGTGGCAGACGATCACAGCCACGGCCACTTCGCCCCATTTGGCGTCGGGCTGGCCAATCACGGCGGCTTCGAGAATCTGCGAGCAATTGGCCAAAATGCTTTCAAGCTCGGCGGGATAGATGTTTTCACCGCCTGAGATGATCATGTCTTTAGAGCGGCCCACCACCCAGTAAAAACCGTCGGCATCGCACCAGGCGAGGTCGCCCGTGCGAAACCAACCGTCTTTGAGCGCTGCGTTTTGCGAATCGCGCCAATACCCGCGCATGATGTTGGGCGCGCGAATCACAATTTCACCGACCGCACCGCTGGACACCTCTGCGCCCAACTCATCGGCCAGCTTCACTTGAACGCCCTCGCCCGCTTTGCCCGCGCTGCCCGAGCGCTGCAAAGCGTCAGAACGGGGCAAGATGATGGACGCTGGACCCGTTTCAGTCGCGCCATAAATCTGGCAAACCGGCACGGCGCGCGCGTGAAATGCATCGATCAAACCAATGGGAACCTGGTTTGACCCTGCGCCCAAAAACTTCAATGACGACAGGTCGGTGGACTGAAAGGAGGGGTGATCAAGCACAGCACGCAAAGTGGCAGGCACCATCAGCGACGTGGTAGGACGTAGCCGCTGCATGTCTTGTAGCCACCTACCCGCATCAAACCGGGCGTGCAGGCTGACCCGCGCGCCCGCGTACAAGGCAGGCAGGGTTTGAATGCACAGCCCGCCCGCGTGAAAAAGCGGCAGCACTGTGAGCACGTGGTCTTGCTTTGTCAATTCCATGGCCGCCACGGCGATTTGGCAGTTGGCCAACAACTGAGCCTGGGTGTGCAAAGCGCCTTTGGCCCGGCCAGTGCTGCCCGAGGTGTAAACAAGCAAGACTGGGGCGTTGTGATGGTCTGGGTCTACAGTGTGAGTGGAGGCCGGGTTGGCAATAGGCTCAGCAGATTCAAACCTTTCAGCCGTTGCAATGCTCAGGTCAACACGTCCTAACCCATTCGTTTTTAAATCTGCCAAAGCGACATTTTGCAAGCCTTGCGCGGTGGCAAGGCTTGCCGCCGTGGCCGCATGCAGGTCATCAAAAAAAATCAAGGTCGGCTCTGCGTCCTTCAAAACCTGGGCAAGCTCTGCTTGGGCAAGGCGGTAGTTCAGAGGCAGCAAAATAGCTTTCAGACAAGCCAGCGCAAAGAGCAACACCAGCTGATCTGGGTGGTTCAATCCAAGGTAGGCAACGCGGTCCCCCGTTTGCAGGCCACGCGCGGCCAAAGAATGCGTTGCTTGCTGAACCTGATGCCACAACTGCAGGTAAGTGATATCGCTTTGACCCGCCCCGTTTTGCGCATCAAAACTGAGGGCGGTTTGGCTGGGCTGGTTCAGTGCGTGCTGCTGAACCAAACCCGCCAACGCAGTCGGTTTGGGCGCCACCATCGGGCGCGTCACAAAACGTCTGGCTCGTCCTGCTCACCCGCTTCGTACAGGCACTCGCGCCCTAGGCGGTCTACGCACAATTCTGCTGTCCAGGGCAGCATCAAGGAGCCGCAGCGGGAATCGCGGTACATGCGCTCAAGCGGCAAGGTTTTCAGCATGGCCTGCCCGCCGCAGGTGCGCACGGCCAAGCGGCAAATGTCGTTGGCGTTTTCCATGATGCTGTAGTGCGCTGCGTAAAGTCCCAAGCGAATTTCCTTGCTGGGGTCTACCCTGGCAGCCCGAGCATTTTGCAAAAAAATGGCACGGGTTTGCTCCAGCTTGATCTTCATTTCAGCCACGGCAATCTGCTTGGTGGGGTACATGCGGCGCTTGACAGGCGGTGTGTTGGGCACCTCACCGCGCAAGTACTGAATGGTGAAATCGTAGGCCGCCTGCGCAATACCCATGTAAGTGGGCGACAAAGTGGCAAACAGGTGCGGCCAGCGCATGGCGGTGTAGATGTATATGCCTTCAGGCAACAGGCGCTCGACTTCGGGCACAAACACATCATTGAACAAAAGCGTGCGCGACACCGTGCCACGCATGCCCAATGGATCCCAATCGCCTGATACCGTGACGCCGGGCGAGTTTTTGTCAACCGCCAAGTAAAGCGAGTCTCTCTGCGTGGCACCCGGCTTGTCGAGCGTGCACAAAATGCCGTAGTAATCGGCCGCGCCTGACAACGATGCAAAAATCTTTTTGCCGGTGACCACATAACCGCCTTCGACCTTTTTGGCCAAGGTGCCAAACGGCGCCTTTCCCGCCGCCGCAGCACCACCTTCTGAAAACGGCTGTGAATACACCTTGCCATCCTCAACAATGCGTTTGAAGTGAACCGCACGATGCGCCTCGTGGCTGGCACGCTGCTCGGGGGTCATGCTCAGGTCATCCGCGACGATGCCCGTCCACAAGGTTGAGCAAACGTGCATGTTCAGGGTCAAGGCCGTGGCACCGCAATGGCGACCGATTTCGGCTGCCACCATGGCGTAGGTGGCAAAGTCTGCGCCCCAGCCGCCATATTGCTCGGGCACGCAGATTCGCAGCAAGCCCGCTGCCCGCAGGTCGGCGTAATTTTCAAACGGAAACACCGCATCGCGGTCGATTTGCCCAGCGCGTTTGGCAAACTTGTGAACGCCCAGATCGGCAGCAATGGCCAACAGCGTCTTTTGCTTGGCCGTCAGCTCGGTGTAGTCGCCCGCAATGCAAGGTGGAACGTAGCGCCGAACGCTGGCCACCGGTTTAGGAATGGCTGGGGCTGGGGAATCGAGTACAGCGGACATGAACGTTCTCCTCGGGTCAAACTCAAATCAAATTCGTGTGGGAAAGTGCTGCTGCAAAAAATCCAGCACGTGCGCGTTGAAGGTTTCCGGGTTTTCCAGGTTACCCAAATGGCCTACGCCGCTTTGGCACACATACTGCGCACCTGCAATGCGGGCGGCCATTTTTTCCATCACCTCTGGGGCCGCGTTTTTGTCGAGCTCGCCGGAGAGGCAAAGCGTTGGTACCCCAATATTCGCCAAATTGCCCAGTTGGTTAAACGAGACAATCGCACTCAAAGCCGCGCGGTAGCTGGCCTCTGGCACCTGGCTCATCGTGGCAATGGCAGCACTGATCGCCTTGGCTGCAGCGCCGGGTGCCACCATGGCCTGCACCAAGCCTGGGGCCAGCCCTGCCATGCCAAGCCCCGCGTCCAAGGGCTTGAAGCGACTTTGCAAAAACTGCTGCTGCCAATCGCCACCGGGCTTGCCGAAGGCGGGCGACGTGGCAAACAAAATCAACCCGTGAATATTTTGCGGGTTTTGAGCCACCGCCTCTTGCAATACCATGCCGCCCATGCTGTGGCCGACCACGACATTGCGTTTGGCACCCATGTGATCGATCAACTGGTGCAGCGCCCTTGCCAATGCTGCCGTGGTGTAGCCGCTCTGCCCGTCTGACAGGCTTGGCGGCATGGCCGACTGGCCGTAACCCGGAGCGTCCCACGCCACACCGCGGTAGCCTTGAGCCGCCAAAACTGGCAGGGTTTGCGCCCAAACCTGGTGACTACCGCCCACGCCGTGCAGCAAAAACACCGCAGTGTCACCTGCGCCTTGTTCTGAATAAAAGGGCAAGGCCATACTGTTTCCTTCAGGCTAGCTCGCCCTGCAACTGGCCCGCCTCAACCACGGCTTGGCCATCCAGTAGCAGCGTGCAGCCTTTGAGCGGCAAATCAAAATGCCCAAGCGTATGCCGCCCAGCAACTTCATTGGCCCCAGTGGAATACAAAAAGTTGCCGGCAAACGCCCGCAACTCCGTGCCATTGAAGTCGTTTTTGTCGTAAAACGCCATGGCGTCCCACCGCGCCTGGGGGTTCATGCCCCAGCCCACGTGCGACACGGCATAGGCGTTGCGGTCGCCCCAGGCAGCAAAATAGCTGCGCATCAGGTCTGCATCCAGCCCGTGGCCTGCAATGTCGGTGACAAAGTCGTTTTCAATCGTCAACGTGACCGCAGATTCCAGATAGCGTTTGAGCGTCAAATTCACATCGCCCAGCGCCATGACCAAGGTGCCATTCGCACTGCCCGCCGCAGGGAAGGCCAGGCACAATCCGCCCGGCCAATGGGAAATGGTGCCGGGGCGGGCCGTGTAACCCCAACCCCCGCCCACCACTGCACCGGTTAAATCAATCGACAGCTGAGTGCCCGCCGCCGACTGCACTTGCATGGTTTTGGCGGCCCGCAGTCGTTTCATGCCCGCTTTGACTTTGGGCTCCAGCGCAGCGTTGGGCATGCAGCGCTCCAACACTTCAGGGTGTTCGTTTGACACCATCAACACCCTTGCACCACCCCCCAAAATTTGGGGCAACTCTTTGGCGTGCAACAGGCCTTCGACGGTTAAATCAGCCACAAAAGTGGTGGCAGCCAATGCCTTAACCACCGGAGCCAGCGCTTGAATCGCGTCGGACGCGCCAGTTGATCGCACAGGCACAGGCGCGTTCAAACGTGGCGTAGGGAGCACCACATGAAACAGGTGCGCACCCAAGCGGGCGAGTGCCAATTCGGCCAATTGCACGTTCACCGGACGCGATTGGGTCTCAGACAAAATCGCCGCTGTGTCACCGGGTTTGACGCCGCACAGCGCAAAAGTCTGCGCAAAACAGTCGATCCACTTGGCTTCAATGCGTTGTTGCAGCATGGTCGGTTTGAACCTTACGGCGCTGTTAAAGGCGCGAACCCAATGTGAAAAATCCGCCCGCATGAAACAGCAGCGGCGCGGCCTCGGAGCAGGTGAATCGCTCAACCTGCGCGATGAACAGGCAATGGTCACCCGCAATTTGCCGGGACACGGTTCGGCATTCAAACCAGGCGGCAGCCCCGTGAATGAGCGGGTGGCCATGCTCGCTTGTCGCGTAAGACACGTCTTCAAATTTGTTCGCCCCACTGGCCGCAAATTTGCGCGACAGTTCCACCTGCGGCTCGGCCAGCACGTTCACCACAAAAGTAGGGGCTGCCTCAAACACGGCCAAATTGTTGGAAGACACCCGCAGCGCCCAGGTGATCAGCGGCGGGTCTAGCGACAAGGCGCCAAATGAATTGGCCGTCAGACCTACCAGTACGCCGCTTGCCGTGCGGGTGGCAATGATGGTCACCCCCGTGCCAAACTGGCCCAGCGCCTGACGCAAGGCTTTGGCCTCTGTGATAGCCGCGACGGCGGGTGTGGGCGCAGGGACGGGCGCCACATGGGCAAGGGCAGCGTCTGCCACAGCGGCCCGAGCAATCAAAGCCGATTGCGTAGGCTGCGCCGTGCCTCGGGTTGGGCTTGGCGGGAGTTCAGCGGTATCGACATCAGAGCGCATGGGCGGCATAATATATGAAATTTCATGTAAAAACAACTTTCGTTGTCAGGTACTCTCAGTTTACTGAACAAGCCACCCAAAGCCCTGTCGCGCACAGCCCATGGCCATCACTCAAAATGCCCAACAAATGCCGCAAAAACCAAAATTCATCGACAACTACCTGTCTTACCTGCTGTCGCGGGCGGGGCACGAGGTCTACCAGCAGTTTCACGCCACGGTAGCAGCCGCCGGCTTAAGCTCGCTTGAATGGCGCGTGCTGGCCACTTTGTCTGACGGCGACGGCCTGACCATTGGCGACCTGGCCCGCGAGGTGTTGGCCCAGCAACCCACCCTGACCAAACTGGTGCAGCGCATGGAAACCGCGGGCTGGGTGCGCCGCGGCGTTGATTCTGCCGATGCCAGGCGCACGCTGGTGCTGGAAACCCAGCAAGGTCAAAAAATCGTGCTGGGCTTGCTGAAATTGGCCAAAGAACACGAAGCGCGGTTGCTGGTGGGGTTTGCTCCGAACGATGTGGCGGCACTCAAGACAATTTTGCAAGATTTAATTCGCAAGGGCGATGCGAGTGGGGCAATCTCTGAAAACGCTCGCGAAGCAAAAACAATCACCCTGCGCCCGCCGCAACCCGGGGACATGGGCTGGGTCATCCAACAACACGGCGAAATCTACGCCAGAGAATACGGCTGGAACGCCGACTTTGAAACCC
>JANPCR010000309.1:0-9647 GCA_031431035.1 Rhodoferax sp. | reverse complement strand
TTGCTGGAACCATCCAACGGATCGAACACCAGCAGGTACTTGCCGCGTGGGTATTGGGCAGGAATTTGATAGGGCAAGTCCATCTCTTCAGAGGCCATGCCCGCCAGATTGCCGGCCCATTCGGTGCGCCGAATGAAGGCTTCGTTGCTCAGTACATCGAGCTTCTTTTGTGTTTCCCCCTGAACATTGACCGCACCCCCCGCCTCCGCCGCGAAGTTGCCTGTTGCGCCGCCCAGTTCGCCCAGGGCAACGGCCCGGGCAATCGATTTGCAAGTGATGGCGACATCCAGAATCAAGGCGTTGAAGTCGCCACTGGCTCCCGGAAAACGTCGACGCTCCTCAATCAGAAATTGGGTCAATGTGGAGCGATGCTCTCGATCAGAAATTGGCATGAATAGCTTTCAAAATTTGAGCCTGCGTCATTTGGGCAGCGCAGCCTGGCGCCACAGTTCCGCCATCACAGTGCTGTACCCGCCATCGGCGTCGGGGGCACCAAAGACAGCGCTGCCCGCCACGCAGGTGTCTGCGCCCGCTTGCACAATGGCGCTGATGTTGTCGGTCTTAACGCCTCCGTCAACCTCAAGCCAGATCGGCTGTCCACCCGAGTTTTGGTGCGTGTCGATCCGGTGACGTACCGCACGCAGTTTCGCTAGCGTTGAGGGAATGAATTTCTGTCCGCCAAAGCCCGGGTTCACGCTCATCAGCAGCACAATGTCCAGGCGGTCCATCACGTGATCCAGCCACTCTAAAGGGGTGGCGGGGTTTAAAACCAGCCCGGCCTTGCAACCGTGATCACGAATGAGAGACAAGGTTCTGTCGACATGTTTCGAGGCTTCCGGGTGAAAGGTGATGATGTTGGCACCTGCCTTGGCAAACAGCGGCACGAGTGCATCAACGGGTTCCACCATCAGATGGACGTCAATGTCAATTTTGAAGTGCGGGCGAATTGCCTCGCAAACCAGGGGCCCAATCGTCAAGTTGGGCACATAGTGGTTGTCCATCACGTCAAAATGCACGAGGTCTGCGCCTGCTTTTTCAATGGCTCTGACCTCTTCTCCAAGCCGGGAGAAATCGGCTGAAAGCAGACTGGGCGCGATGCGCAAAGTCGCTGGCGACATATTTGAGGATGACATGGTCTGTTCGCTCATTCAGGAGATCGACGGCAAGCGCTGAGGTCTTTGCCCATGCAGGCGACGCAAGCTGGCCAGGTCAAGCTGCGCCAGGTCCTGCGCGATACAAAGTGCATCGCGGAAGTCGTGCATCTGGGTGAAGTGGGTGGGTGTAATAACGGTGGCAATGCCCGCAGCAGTTGCAGATCGCAACCCGTTGCTGGAATCTTCAAAGGCAATGCACTGTTCGGCTGACAGCTTCAATGCCGCCAACATTTGCAAATACACCTGCGGATGCGGCTTTTTGATCGGTGCCGTCGACGCGTCGCCAATCGCGACAAACCAGGTTCGCCAATCAGGGCCGATAGCTCGACTCAGCAGCGCTGCGATATTGACAGGCGAGGTGGTGGTGGCAATGGCCAGTTGCATGTTGGCTTGGCACGCCTCTTCCATCAGTTGGAGTACCCCCGGACGCAAATTGACTGCGCCCTCAGTGACTGCGGATTCGTAGGCGGCAGTTTTCAGTTCATGCAGGCGGTTCACAGTGTCATTCAGGGCACCCGAGCCTAACTCGCGCACTTCGGGATGAATCGATTTCCAATAGTGAAAAATGCGCTCTTTTCCACCTGAAATGTTCAGTAGCTCGGTGTAGAGTGCCTCACTCCAAACCCATGACATCCCCATTTCCTTGAAGGCGTGGTTGAAGGCCGCGAGGTGAACACTTTCGGTGTCGGCCAGCGTTCCGTCTACGTCGAAAATCAGGGCTTGCAATACAGTGGCGGACATGACGGGTTACCGATAAAGAGTTGCGTCGAAGAAGCGAACAAAACGCGATTGAAGCGCCATCAAAGCGCGTGAAATTTAAACTGGAAATTCACTTTATGGCGTAAAACATATAAACTCAAATCACGTTTTTTCTGTTTTTCATCAGTTTTTACTGATGATTTTAAATACCATGCGTGGCTACACCCTTAAACAACTGCAAACTTTCATTGAAGTCGCCCGGCAAAGATCAGTATCCAAAGCGGCAGAACGTCTGTTTGTGACTCAACCTGCGGTGTCAATGCAAATTCGCCAACTCGAAGACGCTTTTGGACTGCCTTTGATCGAACCCACGGGTCGAAATATTCGCCTGACTCAAGCAGGCGAGGAATTTTTGCTACACGCAATAGCCGCCAACGGTCAGCTCAAAGACATGGAAGCCGCCATGGCCGGGCACGTGGGCTTGAGCAAAGGGCGCATTGACCTGGCGGTTGTGAGCACCGCCAAGTACTTTGTGCCCATGTTGCTGGTGCGATTTGCCCAACTGTTCCCAGGCATTGACGTGCAACTCAAAATTGACAATCGAGAGAACATTTTGGGCAAGTTAGCCCGCAATGAAGCTGACCTGGTGATGATGGGTCGCGCACCTACCGACTTGGATTGCATCGCCACAGCCTTCGCCAGCAACCCGCAAGCGATTCTTTCAGAACCCAGCCACCCGCTGGCGCGGCGCAGGCAACTGCCTTTTTCTGTGCTGGGCGACTACCGGTTTGTGGTTCGCGAACAAGGCTCGGGCACGCGCGCAGCCATGCAGCGGCTTTTTTTGGAGCACCAAACCCCGTTGAGCGTGGTGATGGAAATGCCCAGCAATGAAACCATCAAACAGGCCGTGATGGCGGGCATGGGTTTGAGCTTTCTATCAATGCGAACGGTGCGCCACGAGCTGGCCAGCGGCCATATTGCCTTGGTGGACATTGAGGGCTTGCCAGTGCGGGGCAATTGGTACATCACGCATTTGACCCATAAAAAACTGTCGCCTGCAGCCTTGGCCTTTAAGGCTTTTTTGATCGAACAGGGCGCCGCGCTGATGGATTCGTGGAGCTGACCGCCGCCACTGGGCGGTGGGCAAACAGCCAAGCCTTGAAAGCGCTTGCAGCCGCAGAGAGTTTTTTATCCTTGTGATAGACCACATGCCAATGGCGAATCAATGGCAAACCGACGACGTCCAGCACCACCAGCTCCCTCAAGGCCAATTCAGACGTCACGGTGGTGGCAGACAGCACGGCCACGCCCAAACCACCCGCCACGGTTTGCTTGATCGCCTCATTGCTGCCCAGTTCAAGCCGATTCTTCAGCAACACGCCCTGCGCGGTGAAAAACCGCTCTGTCGTTAACCGGGTGCCTGACCCAGGCTCGCGCAGGATGAAGGCCTCATCCCGCAACTGACCCGGTTTGATGTTGAGTTGCCCTACCAGAGGGTGCGACGGCGGAGCCACCATGACCAGCGGATTTTCAGCAAAGTGTTCGCAATCCACGTCCATTTGGTCGGGCGGTTGACCCATGATGTACAGGTCATCCTGGTTGGCGGTGAGGCGTTGCAACAGCACCTCGCGGTTACCGACAAACAGCGCAATTTCAATACCGGGGTGCGCGGCACAAAACCCCCCGAGAAGCTTGGGAATGGTGTATTGCAGCGTCGTCAAGATCGCAATTTTCAGGGTGCCTTTTTCGATACCGCGCAGAGCGGCTAAGTCTTCCGTCAGGCGCTCAAGGCGGCTTTCAACGTCCTGGCAGGCATCGGCCAAGGTCTGTCCAGCTTCGGTCAAAAAAATCTTTTTACCTAGTTGTTCGAACAAAGGTTGACCGACCGTGGTGGACAGTTGCTTGACCTGAAGCGACAGCGTGGGCGGCGACAAATGCAGGGCTTCAGCCGCTCTGGCAAAGCTTTTGTGCCGTGTCACTGCCAAAAAAATTCGCAGTTGGTGCAGGGTGGCGTGGCGAAGTTGCATGGTGTGGAGTTGGGAAAAATGATTTATATAAATCTATCGTTACCGTAAAAACATTTTACTTTTATTAAATCATACCTCGTCCTAAACTTTGCGCAGATCCAGCCAAATTGGTGCCCAACAGCCCCGATTGGCCGAATTGTTGAGTTCATTTTTAACCACTGACCCCAAGGAAAAAACATGGCATCCGAGACAATGAAAGAGGGCCGAGAACGCTACAAATCTGGCGTTATTCCGTACAAAAAAATGGGCTACTGGGAGCCCGACTACGTGATCAAAGAAACCGACGTGTTGGCCATGTTCCGCATGACGCCCCAAGCCGGTGTGGACGCCGATGAGTGCGCTGCTGCGGTGGCGGGAGAGTCATCGACCGCCACCTGGACGGTGGTATGGACAGACAGGCTGACTGCTTGCGAAATGTACCGCGCCAAAGCCTACCGGGTTGACCTGGTGCCCAACACTGGGCCTGGCACCAACACCGAGGCGCAGTACTTTGCCTACATCGCCTACGACATTGACTTGTTTGAAGGCAATTCCATTGCCAACCTGACTGCCTCCATCATTGGCAACGTGTTTGGCATGAAGGCAGTGAAAGCCTTGCGGCTGGAGGACATGCACATTCCTGTGGCTTACCTCAAAACCTTCCAGGGGCCCGCAACAGGTGTGGTGGTGGAGCGCGAGCGCATGGACAAGTTTGGCCGCCCGCTTTTGGGGGCCACCACCAAACCCAAGCTGGGTTTGTCGGGTCGCAACTACGGCCGCGTGGTTTACGAGGCGCTCAAGGGTGGCCTGGACTTCATGAAAGACGACGAGAACATCAACTCGCAGTCTTTCATGCACTGGCGCGACCGCTTTTTGTATTGCATGGACGCGGTGAACAAAGCGTCCGCAGCCACGGGCGAGGTCAAAGGCCACTACATGAACGTGACCGCTGGCACCATGGAAGAAATGTACGCCCGCGCCGAATTTGCCAAATCGTTGGGGTCGATCATCATCATGATTGACCTGGTGATTGGTTACAGCGCGATTCAGTCCATGGCCATTTGGGCACGCAAAAACGACATGATTTTGCATTTGCACCGGGCGGGCAACTCAACCTATTCGCGCCAAAAGAACCATGGCATGAGCTTCCGTGTGATTTGCAAATGGATGCGCATGGCGGGAGTAGACCACCTTCATGCGGGCACGGTGGTGGGCAAACTCGAAGGCGACCCGATGATGATTCGCGGTTACTACGACACGCTGTTGGACACCCACACCAAAGTGCAGCTTGAAAAAGGTATCTTTTTTGACCAAGACTGGGCGTCTCTGAATCGCTGCATGCCAGTGGCTTCAGGTGGCATTCATGCGGGCCAAATGCACCAACTGCTGCACTATTTGGGTGATGACGTGGTGCTGCAATTTGGTGGCGGCACAATTGGCCACCCAGACGGCATTCAGGCTGGTGCTGTGGCCAACCGCACCGCACTGGAGGTGATGGTGCAAGCGCGCAATGAGGGCCGCGACATTTGGAACGAAGGCCCGCAGATTTTGGCCGACGCTGCCAAGCGGTGCAGCCCACTCAAAGCCGGTCTGGACACCTGGAAAGACATTTCCTTCAACTACGCATCGACCGACAGTCCGGACTTTGTGGCGACGCCGACAGCGAGCTCCTGATTCAGCCACTCGCCTCGCTCACCAGACCCAAATCAACCCCATTTCAGTCAGGAAACACCACCATGATGACCAACCCATCGAGGATCGTGACCCAAGGACAGTTTTCATTTCTGCCCCCCCTCACCGATCCGCAAATTACCGCGCAAATCAAGTACGCGCTTGGCAAAGGCTACGCCATGGGCATCGAATACACCGATGACCCGCACCCGCGCAACACCTACTGGGAAATGTTTGGCAACCCGATGTTCGACATGAAAGACCCCGCCGGGATCTTGCTGGAGATCAACAATTGCCGCAAAACCTTCCCCAACCATTACATCCGCGTGACGGCATTCAGCTCGGTGCGCGGGGTGGAGAGCGTGACCATGTCGTACATCGTGAACCGGCCCAAAAACGAACCTGGCTTTGGCCTGGTGCGCCAGGAAACTGATGGCCGCACCATGCGCTACACCATTCACTCCTACGCGACCGACAAGCCTGAGGGTGAGCGTTACTGAACCGCAATTCGACTGGAAACCTTGCAATGAACGACGTGATTGGGGCGGGTGACGCACTGTCTGCCGATGAATCTGCAGACACCAAGCAGGTCAACCTGCAGCAAGAATTTGAGGCGTCCAACGTCAAACAGGTGCTGGAGTCGCTTGACCAGGACCTGATTGGCCTCAAGCCCGTCAAAACCCGCATTCGGGAGATTGCGGCGTTGTTGCTGGTGGACAGACTGCGAAAGCAGTTTGATCTGACTTCGCAAAACCCCACGCTGCACATGAACTTCACGGGCAACCCTGGCACTGGCAAAACGACGGTTGCCATGCGCATGGCCGAAATGCTGCACCGGCTGGGTTATGTGCGCACGGGGCATTTGGTCTGCGTCACGCGCGACGATCTGGTGGGCCAATACATTGGCCACACCGCACCCAAAACCAAGGAAGTCATCAAAAAGGCCATGGGTGGCGTGCTGTTCATTGACGAGGCTTACTACCTATACAAGCCTGAAAACGAACGCGACTATGGGGCGGAGTCGATTGAAATTTTGCTCCAAACCATGGAAAACCACCGCGACGATTTGGTGGTAATTCTGGCGGGCTACAAAGACCGTATGGACAAGTTCTTTCACAGCAACCCAGGTCTGCGGTCGCGCATTGCACACCATGTGGATTTTCCCGATTACAGCGCCGAAGAGCTGCTGCACATTGCCAAACTGATGCTGGCCCAGCAAAACTACCGCTTTAGCCCCGACGCTGACAAAGCTTTTTTGGCCTACATCACGCTGCGTATGAAGTTGGAACATTTTGCCAATGCCCGTTCGGTACGCAACGCGCTGGACCGCGCCCGACTGCGCCAAGCCAACCGCCTGTTTGCCAATGCCAGCCAATCACTTGGCAAAATCGATTTGATGACACTGGAGGCCGAAGACATTTTGGCCAGCCGCGTGTTTTTGGAAGGCCGGGTTGACGAAGGCCTGGGCAGCCACTGAAGGGAATCCAGATGACGATGACATTGAATCAGTTGTATGAAGACATGGGCACCGCCCTGGCTGGCCCGGTCGATGCGGCCACCGTCGATCGCTTGAGCACAGGTGCGCAGCGCTTCACCAGCACCGTGGGCTGGGCGGAAGGCGTGATCGACAAAGATGGAAACATCGCAAGAGCCTTTGGCGGTTTGCGAGACATAGCGCAAAAGCGGCTTGAATTCGCACCTGACAGCCATGTAGTGACGCTTTATGAGGCCTTGTCGAACCTGCTTTTGGCAGTGCAAAACCACGATGAAGACCTGGACCCGTCGCCAGACAACCACGAGCTGGAGCATGACGTTTGATGGCATATTTACCACAAATGTGGTAAAATTTGCTGAATTAGCCGATTTTTGTCGAAATTTGAATAAAATTGGCCTCTAGCTCTCGAATAATATAGATAGTTTGCTATATATTATATAGCAAAAGAACTTGCAAAGGCCTCGCTTGCGGCGGCCTAACACGCTGCGAATTCGCAGTCAAACCAGGTTCAAACGCGTGGACGCAGCTGTTGAGTCAAACAAGCAAAGCCGCAAAGCCGCTAAACCCTTAACAACGCCACCAGTTCCCGCACATCCCGCACATCTGACAAACCGTTCAACGCCACCCCAATTTAGGCCATTTGCGCGCACTGGCTGTAGCAACGCCGGGTTCAAATCCTCCAAGACAACGGCGACGCCGCCCCGATGCAAATCTAGCACCGGGGCGATTAAACTTGATGGTTTGGGCGACACCGCCTGCACTCGACGCCTTTCGCGACGAAATTTGTAGTCTTCAATTCATCAACCGAGGGGCGCAAAGCTTTGCCGCTCCTAGTCAAGGAACTCACACCATGGGCGCACAGTGGAAAGCCAAAGGCAAAGAACTCGCAGCCAATGCCAGAGGCAAACTGTTTGGCAGACTGGCCAAAGACATCATGATTGCAGCTCGCAACGGTGCCGACCCGGCATCCAACTCGCGCTTGCGGCTGGTGGTGGAGCAAGCCCGCAAAGTGTCCATGCCCAAAGAAACGCTAGACCGTGCCATCAAAAAGGGCGCGGGCCTGACGGGTGAATCAGTTCACTTTGAGCACGTGATTTACGAAGGCTTTGCTCCGCACCGCGTGCCCGTGATGGTCGAATGCCTGACGGACAACGTGAACCGAACCGCGCCTGAAATGCGGGTGCTGTTTCGCAAGGGGCAACTGGGTACGTCGGGGTCCGTCTCTTGGGACTTTGACCATGTTGGCATGATTGAAGCCGAGCCAACCACCCCCAGCTCAGACGCCGAAATGGCCGCCATTGAAGCCGGAGCGCAAGACTTTGGCCCCGGCGAAGACGAAGGCAGCACCACGTTTTTGACTGATGCGACCGATCTCGATTTGGTCAGCCGCGCCCTGCCCGCCCATGGCTTTAAAGTGGTGTCGGCCAAACTGGGCTACAAAGCCAAAAACCCGGTTGATCCCAGCAGCTTGAGCGCGGAACATTTAGAGGAAGTCGAAGCGTTTTTGGCCGCCATTGACGGCAATGACGACGTTCAGAACG
The DNA here is from genome assembly GCA_031431035.1 of Rhodoferax sp. Classification (GTDB taxonomy): domain Bacteria; phylum Pseudomonadota; class Gammaproteobacteria; order Burkholderiales; family Burkholderiaceae_C; genus JANYCG01. Next base: position 1,081 of record JANPCR010000309.1, on the reverse strand, counting down.
TCTTCGCCGGATTGGGCGGCTGACAGCGGCAATTTCAAATTCATGGCAACATCTCCGAAGTCTGCCAAGCTTTGGGCAGACCTCATCCCAACACAGGAAAACACCCAATGACGAACATGTCGAGCATGTCCAAGGCGATCCGAATTGACCGCCAAGGCGGCGCTGAAGAAATGAAAATGGTCGATGTCGAAGTGGGCGAGCCCGGCCCTGGCGAAATTCGCATTCGGCACAAGGCCGTTGGCCTGAATTTCATCGACGTCTACCAGCGCAGCGGCCTGTACGCTTTGCCCATGCCTTTGCAATTGGGCATGGAAGGCTCGGGCGTGGTGGAGGCCGTGGGCGCAGGCGTCACGCACCTGAATGCAGGCGACCGCGCCGCCTACGCCAGCAACCCGCCTGGCAGCTACAGCGAAGTGCGGGTCATGCCAGCCAAGTGTGTTTGCAAACTGCCTGACGCTATTTCGTTCGAAACCGGTGCCGCCATGATGCTCAAGGGCCTGACGGCGCAGTATTTGCTGAAACGCACGCTGCCCCAAGCTGGTTTGCAAGCCGGTGACTTTGTTCTGTTTCACGCGGCGGCTGGCGGTGTCGGGCTGATTGCCTGCCAGTGGGCTAAGGCCTTGGGCTTGCAACTGATTGGCACCGCAGGCTCTGACGTCAAATGCGCGCTGGCCAAAGCACATGGCGCTGCACATGTGATCAATTACGCCACCGAAGATTTTGCAGCCCGCGTGAAAGAAATCACGGGCGGCCAAGGCGTGAAAGTGGTTTACGACTCGGTCGGCAAAGACACCTGGGACAAATCACTCGATTGCCTGCAGCCCTTTGGTTTGATGGCCAGTTTTGGCAATGCCTCTGGCCCGGTCGCTCCGTTTGCACCTGGCATGCTGGGTGCCAAAGGCTCGCTGTACGTGACACGGCAGACGTTGTTCACCCATATTGCCACCCGTGAAACCACGCAAACCATGGCCGACGAACTGTTTGCCGTGGTGGCCAGTGGCGCCGTCAAAATCATGATCGAGCAGCGCTACCCGCTGGCTGACGTGCAGCAAGCCCACCGCGATCTGGAAGCCCGCAAAAC
>JANPCR010000308.1:0-2984 GCA_031431035.1 Rhodoferax sp. | reverse complement strand
ACCAGTTCGCCGCCATTTTTCATGTCGTGGCCGTAGGGGCGCAAGGTGGACAGCTCGACCAAATCGCCAGTTTTGATGCCGTATTGGCGCGCAGTTTCGGTGTTGATCCACATCGGGTTGTGGTGCACGATTTCGCTTAAGTATTTTTGGCTGGCGGTGCGGCCCTGGGTGTGAACGTTCCACTTGAAGGTGACCAGGTGCAGGTGGTTGTCCTTCATCTTCACAAAGCTCTCGACCGGAAAGAACTCGGGCATGCCGTTGTCTTTGAAGCCGACCTGTTTGCCGGCCGCTTCAATGTCTTCGTGGTAGACGGAGAACTTGCGGCTGGGGGTTGCAAAGCCGCGCCGTGCTTTGCCGTCAACCATCAAACCGACTTTGCTCTCGGTGCCGTTGGCGGCTTTGCGGTAGATGATTTGCGTGGCTGCATCGACGCGAGTGTCTTTGAGATCGGCGGCGGACACATCCCAGTTGTACAGGTCGTAGTACTTGGGCTTGCTCATGTCTTGCCACACGCCATTTTTGACCATGTAGCCCCAGCCGTCTTCGCCCACGCGGGCGCTCAAGCCTTTGCTGCGCAGTTGCAGCCATTCTTCATGGTCTTTGAACTGGAAGTACTTGGCGGTTTCGGGGCTGATGCGTTTGCCGATTTCGATCAGCGAATCGACAAAGCTCACGCACTCGCCTGGTGGCGGCACCATGGGTTGGCGCAGGGTGACGTAGTCGCGCAGCTCCATGTTGTTGCGGGTATCGAACCCCCAGCGCTCCATGTAGCTGGCGTCGGGCAAGATCATGTCGGCATAGTGCGCCTGCTCGCTGTAAACGATGTCGGAGCAGGCAGGGAATGGAATGAGTTTTTCGTCTTTCAACACATCCACCACCAGGCTGCGGCCTTCGGGCCAGGTCTGCGGCGCGGCCACGGTGTAGCTCAAATACACCTGAATCTTGCCGCGCCCTTCCTGAATGTATTTGTAGACGATTTGCCCGACCTTCATGCGTTGCCATTTATTGGACAGCGGCCACTCAGGCGGGTTCTCGATCAGGCTCTTTGCCGTGGGCGCAGGCGGGCGGGGCATGGGCTGCGGGAACACAGCGGGCGGCACGCGGGTGGGCTCGGTCGTGTAGCAGTAACCGCCCTCTTTGCCGATGCTGCCGACGATGGCGTTCAACATGATGACCGCGCGGTCATTGTTGAAGCCGTTGTAATGAGCGCCGGAGCCTCGGTTGGTGAATGCGACGGCGCGTGGTGCAGCTTTGGCAAACTCAATCGCGATGCGGGTGATGTCGGCTTTGTCGATGCCGGTCACGCTTTCGGCCCACTCGGGCGTGTAGCGGCTGATCCAGGTTTTGAGCTCTGCGGCGTTGATGTTGCTCCAGGTGTCCAGCCACTTGGCATCGTGCAAATTGGCTTGCATGATGACGTTACCCATCGCCAGCGCCATGGCGCCGTCAGAGCCAGGGTTCAGCGGAATCCATTCGTCGGAGCGGCCCGCAGTGTTGCTCATCCGCACGTCGAAGGTGACCAGTTTTGCGCCGTTGTCGTAGCGGCCTTTGATGATGCGTTTGGCGGCGTGAATCGCGCCCTGGTGCGCTTCGTAAAAGTTGGCCCCGAAGTTCAGAATGTATTTGGCGCGTTCAAAATCGGGCGATTCCCAATCGGTCTCACCCAAGCTCACATAGTTGGCCGCGCGTTTGTTGCTGCTGCACAGCGAGCGGTGGTTGAACAGGCTGGGCGAGCCAATCGCGTTCAAAAAGCGCGTCATCTCCTCGGCGATGCGCGAGCGGCCGATCTGGATGGCGACTTCTTCGGGCTTGCCTTGGTCCATGGCGACCTTGATGCGCCGTGCGATTTCGGTGTAAGCCTCGTCCCACGTGATGCGCACCCACTTGCCCTCGCCGCGCGCACCCACGCGCTTGAGCGGGAACTGCAATCTGTCTGCGTAGTCGTTAATCGTAGGGCCGCTTTGGCCTTTGGCGCACAGGCTTTTGCCGTTGTTGGGGTCCAGCGGATTGCCGCTGACTTTGACGAGCTTGCCGTCAATCACGTAGCCCTGGATGCCGCAGACGGTGGAGCAATTCAGGCACACGCCTTTTTTGATGACGGCCTTGCTGTAGTCGTTTTTCAGGCGGCCTTTGCCACTGGCGCGGCGCTCGGCTTTGCGTTTGCCGTACAGCGGGCGGTCTTTGGGGGTGCCAAAAAGCTGTGCGTTGGCGTCTTCTGGGGCCAGCAGAATCATCTCGCCCAGGGCGAGCGTTGAGAGTGCGGCAAAACCGCGTTTGATGGCGTCACGTCGTTGGATGGTCATGATCGTGCGCCTCAGGTTTTGTCAACCACTTTGGTACCCGTCGCCTCAGGCGGCTTGGCCCACAACACGCGTTTGCGTTTGGGGAAGGTGCTGTCCAGCGATGTCCAGGTTTCGATCTCGTATGAATACGGGTCGTGTACTTTGCCCTTAGGGATCTTCGCTTCCATGTCCTTGTTGTGGCCTTTGTAATCGACTGATGGAATGGTTTTTTCTTCAGGCTTCAAGACGCTGGTAAGGCCCTTGTTTTTCACCATGAACAGGCTGTAAGGGGACTTGGGGTCATTGGAGTCGCCGAAGTGGAAGACGTCTGCGGGGCAGGTCTCAACGCAAGCCGGTTCCATATTGGCATCAAGCCGGTGGCTGCAAAAGTCGCACTTGTCGGCCACGTCGTTGTCGTCACAACCAATCGCGCCATAGGGGCAGGCGGCCTCGCAGGCTCCCAGGTGGTCGCACTTGTCAGCAATCACGCGCACGATGCCGTCGGCCCCACGCTGAATCGCGTCATTGGTGCAGGCCTTGAGGCAGGGCGTGTCTTCGCACTGCATGCACAGCGTGGGCAAGAAGTTGCGGGTGACTTTGGGGAATTTGCCTTGGTCGTAGTAGTAGACCTTGGTGCGAAAGCGCCCGAGGGGCACTTTGTTTTCAACCTTGCAGGCGACGGAGCAGGCGTGGCATCCTATG
>JANPCR010000307.1:0-12959 GCA_031431035.1 Rhodoferax sp. | reverse complement strand
CCGCGACGCGGTGCGCCTAGTCAGCACGTACGTTAAACCCACGCTTGAGCTGTGGCTGAGCCAGCACGTTGATTACGGCAAAAAGCTCGCCGAGCTGGTGATTGCGCAAGCGCAGGCGCGCAACCGCGCCACGCAAAAAGTTGAAAAACGCAAGAGCAGTGGTGTAGCGGTGTTGCCCGGCAAGCTGACCGATTGCGAAAGCCGCGATTTGCTGCGCAACGAGCTGTTTTTGGTCGAGGGCGACTCGGCCGGCGGCAGCGCCAAAATGGGGCGCAACAAAGAGTTTCAAGCCATTTTGCCGCTGCGCGGCAAGGTGCTCAATGCGTGGGAGACCGAGCGCGACCGGTTGTTTGCCAATAACGAGATTCACGACATAGCGGTGGCCAGCGGCGTTGACCCGCACGGCAATGCCGACACCCCCGATTTTTCTAACTTACGCTACGGCAAGATTTGTATTTTGAGTGACGCGGACGTGGACGGTTCGCACATTCAAGTGTTGCTGTTGACGCTGTTTTTCAAACATTTTCCGGCGCTGATCGAAGCGGGGCACCTGTATGTGGCCCGTCCGCCGCTGTTCAGGGTCGACGCCCCCGCCCGGGGCAAAAAACCAGCCTCCAAAGCTTACGCATTGGACGAAGGCGAGCAAACCGCAATTTTGGACAAATTGCGCAAAGAAGGCGTGCGCGAAGGGGCCTGGAGCATCAGCCGCTTCAAAGGCTTGGGCGAAATGAACGCCGAGCAGTTGTGGGACACGACCCTCAACCCGGACACCCGCCGTTTGCTGCCCGTCCAGTTGGGCGCGGTGGACTTTGCCAAAACCAGCAGCTTGTTCACCAAACTGATGGGCAAAGGCGAAGCGGCGTCGCGGCGGGATTTGATGGAATTGCACGGTGACGCCGTAGAGGTTGATATTTGATGCGTGGGCTTAACTTCAAACTGTGGTTGCTGGTTGTCTCGCTTCTTGCGTTCTGGGCAGGTTCGGCGCGGGCAGACGTTTGGGGTTATGTGGACGAACGCGGTGTGGCGCACTTTGCCAATGAAAAACTGGACGAACGCTACGAGGTTTTTTACAAGGGCGGCGAGAGTTTTGACACCAGCAAAACAGCGTTGGTGGCCAATGACACGCCGCGTCCCGTGTCGGTGCCCACCGTGCCCGCCAAGTTGCTCGCCTTCTTTGACGTGTCGCCCAATTACAAGGTGGTCAAACACCATTTGCGCGACGCTGCCACCACCTACAAGATCGATTACGAGCTGCTCCAAGCCCTGATTGCCACCGAATCCGGCTTTGACGTGGCGGCGGTGTCGCCCAAGGGGGCCATTGGCTTGATGCAGCTGATGCCCGACACCGCGCGGCGCTACGGCGTGGACAGCGACAAAAAAATGGCGATTGAGAAAAAGCTGGTCGACCCCAAAATCAACGTCAAAACCGGCAGCCGTTACTTGCGCGATTTGATCAACATGTTCCCAGGCCGGCTGGACTTGGCGCTGGCGTCGTACAACGCAGGCGAGGGTGCAGTGCAACGGGCTGGCAACAAAATTCCCAATTACAAAGAAACTCAAAACTACGTCAAAACCGTGATGCAGTTGTACACGGGCCTCAAGCCGCCTGCCGCTGTGCAGCAAGAACAGCGCTTTCCGACCCGAATTCGGATGGAAATGCTCGGCGGTGCCGCGCGCCGCGGCAACATGCTGGCACCGATAAGCGCGCCAGCGGGCCAAAGCCCGGCCCAGGGGGCCTTTGTGAACAGCATTCCGGGCAGCAGCCTGAGCGCCAACCCCCTGCCGACCACGCCGTCTGATTGAGCGCCAGCCGGGCGAGAATGCGCCCACCCCTTAAGCCAATTGGACCCTAGATTTCTAGCCCTCCAGCCATTTAGACCGCCAGACACCCAGCCAATTCATGAGCGACCCTACCGATCCCGATCTGTTCAGCAACCCTCTGCCTGACGATAGCCTGCCCTCCGTGACTGCCCAAGGCGTCGCCAATCCAGCCACTTTGGGCAATCCCGGCAGCCCAGGTGACCCCGGAAATCCGGATCACCTTGCCGATGACGACGAGCTGAACCTGGCCACCTACGCGCAGCGGGCCTACCTTGAGTACGCTCTGAGCGTGGTCAAAGGCCGCGCTTTACCCGATGTGTGCGATGGCCTCAAACCCGTGCAGCGGCGCATTTTGTACTCCATGTCGCGCATGGGCTTGGGCTTTGGCGGCACCAATGGCAACAGTGGCGCCAAACCCGTCAAAAGCGCCCGCGTGGTGGGTGACGTGCTGGGCCGTTTTCACCCACATGGCGACCAGTCGGCCTACGACGCGCTGGTGCGCATGGCGCAAGATTTTTCGCAGCGCTACCCGCTGGTCGATGGCCAAGGCAACTTTGGCAGCCGGGACGGCGATGGGGCCGCAGCCATGCGGTACACCGAGGCCCGCCTGGCCAAAATCACCAGCCTGTTGATGGCCGAAATCGATGAAGGCACGGTCGATTTCACGCCGAATTACGACGGTTCCACTGACGAGCCACGCCAATTGCCGGCCCGTTTGCCGTTTGCATTGCTGAACGGTGCCAGCGGCATTGCGGTGGGTTTGGCCACTGAAATACCCAGCCACAACTTGCGTGAAGTGGCCGACGCCTGCGTTGCGCTGATCAAAAACCCCAAGCTGACGGACGACGAACTGCTGGTCATCATTCCCGGCCCGGATTACCCCGGTGGCGGTCAGATTATCAGCAGCGCATCGGATATTTTGGACGCCTACCGAAGTGGCCGGGGCTCGCTCAAAGTGCGCGCCCGATGGAAGACTGAAGAACTGGCACGCGGCCAGTGGCAACTGGTGGTGACCGAGTTGCCGCCTGGCGTCAGCACCCAAAAGGTGTTGGAAGAGATTGAAGAGCTGACCAACCCCAAGGTCAAAGCTGGCAAAAAAACCCTGTCGCTAGAGCAAGCCCAACTGAAAGCCACGGTTTTGTCGGTGCTGGACGTGGTGCGTGACGAGTCCAACAAAGACGCAGCAGTGCGCCTGGTGTGCGAACCCAAAACCAGCCGCATTGAGCAGCAAGACTTCATCACCACGCTGTTGGCGCACACGAGTCTTGAGACCTCGTCGCCCATCAACCTGACGATGGTGGGACTGGATGGCCGACCCACGCAAAAAAGTCTGCGCCAAATGCTGGTGGAATGGCTTGATTTCCGCCAAATCACGATTCGCCGCCGCTCTGAGCACCGCTTGGCCAAAGTGCTGGCCCGCATTCACATTTTGGAGGGCCGCCAAACGGTTTTGCTGAATATTGACGAAGTGATTGCCATCATTCGCCAGTCGGATGACCCCAAAGAAGCGCTGATTGCCCGTTTCAAGCTATCGCAAATTCAGGCCGACGACATATTGGACATTCGCCTGCGGCAACTGGCTAGGTTGGAAGCCATCAAAATTGAGCAAGAGCTAAAAGAACTGATCGAAGACCAGAAGAAGCTGGACGAGATTTTGGGCAGCCCCGCCACCTTGCGCCGCTTGATGATCAAAGAAATCGAAGGCGACGCCAAAACCTTTGCCGATGCGCGTCGCACCCTGATTCAGTCTGATAAAAAAGCCGTTTTGGAAGTCAAAGTGGTGGACGAACCCGTGACCGTGGTGGTCAGCCAAAAAGGCTGGGTGCGGGCGCAAAAAGGCCACGGCCACGATTCGGCCAGTTTTGCCTTCAAGGCCGGCGACGAACTGTATGGCAGCTTTGAATGCCGCACCGTGGACACGCTGCTGGCGTTTGGCGGTAACGGACGGGTTTATTCAGTGCCCGTGGCCTTGCTGCCCGGTGCCCGCGGCGATGGCCAGCCCATCACGACGCTGCTGGAGCTTGAACCTGGCACCCAGTTGCGCTACTACTTTGCAGGGCCTGCGGCGGCCACGCTCCTGCTGTCTAGTACGGGGGGTTATGGGTTTTTAGCCAATGTTGACAACATGAGCTCGCGCCTGAAAGCGGGCAAGGCCTTTGTGACCTGTGGTGAAGGCGAAACGCTGTGCAGCCCGTCAGCCGTGGGGTCGTTCACCATGGCAGCGGCAGGCTCAGCGGCAGCGGGTTCATCAGGCGGCGCAGGCAACCTGCAGGCTGTGGTCAAAACGGTCGCCGCCGCCACGCATGTGGCCTGCGCATCCACCTTGGGTCGCATTTTGACGTTTGAAATCAACGAGTTGAAGACTTTGGCCAACGGTGGCAAAGGGCTGATGCTGATTGACCTGGAAGACAAAGACACGCTGGCAGGGGCTGCGGCCTACACCCGCAGCGTCAGAATTACAGGCATCGGCCGTGGCGGCAAAGACCGTGAAGAAACTTTGGAAATTCGCAGCTTGAACAACGCCCGCATGGCCCGGGGGCGCAAAGGCAAGGCGGCGGATTTGGGGTTCAAGCCGACGGCGATCAGCCGTGTGGAATGAAGGCCGCTCCGCGTGGGCATTACCCAGCCGAAGTAAACACTTCTTGACTCTGTCTGCCCTCAAGCCGAACCGCTACTTGGCAGCCTGTAGGTAGCCCAGCGCCACATTCACCAGCGCCTTGACGCCGGTTTTCATGTGTTTTTCCCCAATCATGAAAAGTGGCGAATGGTTGGGCGCGCCAGCCTTGTCGTCTTGCGGTGGCGCACTCAAAAACCAGAAAAAACCGGGGGCCGATTGAGTGAAGGCACCAAAGTCTTCTGAGGCGAGGGCGGGCTGCATTTCCAGAACCCTGTCGGTGCTCTGCTGCAGGAAGCCCAGCGTTTTATCGACCAGGGCCGCATCATTGGACAACACTGGGTAACCCCGGTTCACTTTGGCTTCTGCCGTCAGCCCGGAAGCCTCGGCCGTGCCTTTGGCCATGCGGATCACCGCTTCCTGCACTTGCGTGCGGCTGGATTCATTGAGCGTGCGGATGGTGCCCGTCATGGTGGCGGATTCCGGGATGATGTTGCTGCGGTTGCCGCCGTTGAACTGCCCCACGGTCACCACAGCGGCACCTTGCGACAGGTCCACCTGGCGGCTCACCACACTTTGCAGGTTGGTGACAATCTGGGCGGCGGTAACGATCGGGTCTTTGCTTCTCCATGGCATGGCGCCATGCCCGCCGACACCACTGACGGTGATGCTGAAATTGTCGGAGCTGGCCATGACCGATCCACGCCGGTACCTGATGGCACCTGCGGGCAGGCCGGAACCGATGTGCTGCCCGAACACTGCCTCCACTTTGGGGTTGTCCATCACCCCGGCCTTGACCATCTCGAACGCGCCACCACCACCCTCTTCAGCGGGCTGGAACAGGAAAACCACCGTGCCCGGCAGATCGGCCCGAACCTTCGATAGCACTTCGGCTGCGCCCAGGAGCATGGCCACGTGGGCATCGTGCCCGCAGGCGTGCATCACGCCCGTGTCCTTGCCCTGCCATTCGGCCCGGGCCGTAGAGCGAAACGGCAAGTCATTGCGCTCTTCCACCGGCAAGGCGTCCATGTCGGCCCGCAGCGCAATCACCGGGCCGGGTTTGCCGCCTTTGAGCACTGCCTTGATGCCGGTTTTGGCAATGCCGGTCTGGATCTCGAAGCCGGGCATGGCTTTGAGCGCCTCGGCAATGTACGCGCTGGTTTTGACTTCCTGAAACGACAACTCGGCATTTTGGTGGATATGCCTGCGCCAGGTGATCACCTTGGGCTCTGCGGCGTCGATCAGTGCCGGTACGTCGGCACTGGTGTGGGCCTGCAAGGCCAGGGAAGATGCCAGGGCACAGGTGGCCAGGCTGAGGGCTCCGAGGCGGCGCAGGGTTCGGTGTGTCATGGTTGTCCCCAGGTTGTGAGTTGTGTTTTGCGCACCTGACTGACGCCCAGTCTCACCTCAAGGAGCGCAATTTAGCTTACCGCAAAACAGGCTTCAGCGGGTGCAGATCTGATGTGGATTGACCCGGAAACAAAGACACGCTGGCTGGTGTGATCGTCCATACTATCTTGTGAATGCTATAATATATATAGCAAACTATCTATATAATACGAGAGCTAGATGCCTTTTTTATTCACAATTTGGGCATTTTCAGATATTTTGGAGAAAAAAGAACCTGCAGGTTCTTTTTTGCTTTTTAACGGGCAAGATTGCCCACTTTGTCCGCTTTGCCCGCCTCGCTCAAATCGCCAAAGCCACGGCTTCTTTCGCCACGGTAACAGCCTTCAAAGTCACCTCCAAGCCGCTCAACACCGCGTTGCCTGACAGCGGATCGCGCCAATTTTCATCCAGCAGCGCGTTCAGATTGGCGCCGGGGCGTTGTGCGGCCAGTTTTTGCGATGTGCCGGGTAGGTCGTGGCCCCAACCATGCGGCAGGCTGACCACGCCAGGCATCATGTCGTCGCTGATTTTCACCTGGACTTGAAGGGTCTGAGGGCTTTGCTGCGCTTGATCGCCCAGCCTTGGCCCATTGGCCTGGCCTTGCCCAGTTGCAGGGGCGCGGGCGGCCGTGATCTGCGTCAATTCGCCGTCCACCAAGCCCAGGCGCCTAGCATCGGCCGGATGCACCATGGCGGTGCAACGCATTGGGCCTTTGGCGAGGATAGGCAGGTTGTGCATCCAGCTGTTGTTGCTGCGCACGTCGCGTCTGCCAATGATCACCATGTCGGGCACTGGGCGGGTCAGGTCAGCGGCAGCGCGTTGCAGGTCATTCAGCATCAAGGTCGGGGCCAGTTCAATTTTGCCGCTGAGGGTGCGCAGAAGTTCGGGAATGCGTGGGCTCAGTTCGCCCAAGTCAATGCCGCCTGCAGCGCTGCTGGCTTTGACTTTTGCCAGTGTCAACGCCTGCGGGTTTTTGGCAGATTCGTCGCCAAATCCAGCGCCATGGGGCCCGGTGCGCAGCGCCACGTCCAGCAGGCGCTCTGGCCCATGCAGGCCTTGGGTGGCGTCCAGCACAGCCTGTGCGCCGTCGCCAAACAGTTTGCGGGTGTCTTCCATGAAGGTCTCATCGTCGATTTGCGCGGCGCTCATGCCGACCTGTTTGCCAGACGCAATGGCCGCCAAGCGCAACAAGGTTTCCCATTCGGGCTGGGGTTGGCTAGCGCTGGCCCCCTCGCGTTGCAACACGGGCGGGCTGTACCGAGCGTGGTTGCGCCACGACATTTGCGGAAACGGCACGTCGTAGTGCAGGTCTTCAAGGGGCGACAGGCCCGGCAAAATCACATCGGCATGGCGGGTCGTTTCATTTAGGTAAATGTCCATGCTGACCATGAAATCCAGCCCCTCCAGCGCCCGGGCGAGCCGTTGACCGTTGGGCGACGACAGCACGGGGTTGGTGGCCACGGTGATGAGCGCCCTGATTTGCCCGACACCCGGGGTTTCTATCTCTTCGGCGAGGCAGGTGATGGGGAATTCGCTCATCACCTCGGGTGCGCCACTGACGCGGCTTTTGATCCGACCCGTGGACACACCACGCCCCGCGCCTGGCTCACCCATGGTGTTCCCGGCAAAAGCGGCGGCTTTGGCAAACATGGCGCCGCCCGGCTCGTCCAGGTGGCCGGTCAGGGTGTTGATCACGTCGACTAGCCAGGTGGTCAGGGTGCCAAACTCTTGCGTGCACGCGCCGATGCGCGCGTACAGGCTGGCGCGCGGCGTGGTGGCCAGCTGGCGGGTCAAGCTGCGAATGGTGTCGGCAGGCACAGCGCAGCGCGAGGCCACCTTGTCGGCACTGAAGTCGCTGAAGTCACCGATAGCGCGGCGAATGTCGTCAATGCCAGTGACAAATTCGGCCATTCGCCCTGGCCTCGCTAGCCCTTCAGCAAATAGCGTGTGCACCATGCCCAGCAGCAAAAACACGTCAGCCCCTGGGCGAATAAAGTGGTGCGCGTTGGCCAAAGCAGCGGTTTCCGTGCGGCGTGGGTCAATCACCACCAGTTGGCCGCCTCGGGCTTGCATGGCGCTGGCATGGCCTTTGAAATCGGGCACCGTCCACATGCTGCCGTTGCTGGCGACCGGGTTGGCACCTAACACAATCAGCAAGTCACAGCGGGCAATGTCGGGCACCGGTACGCTCATCCAGTGGCCAAACAGCAAGCCGCTGGAAAGGTGGCGCGGCATTTGGTCCAGGGTGGATGCAGAAAAAACGTTGTGGGTGCCCAGCGCCTTGACCAAACGAGGGATGTAGAGCATCAGTCCGGTTTTATGGGCAGATGGATTGCCAAAAATCACGCCAGTTGCGTTGCGGCCATGGCTTTGGGTGACGGCGGGCAGGCGCCTGGCGATCTCGGCAAAGGCGTCGTCCCAGGTGGCTGGCTCAAACACGCCTTTGCGCTTGATCAGTGGTGTGCGCAGCCGGTCCGGGTCTTCGTGAAGGTCTTTCAGGGCCACGCCCTTGGGGCAAATGTAGCCTGCGCTGAACACATCGGCCTCATGTCCGCGAATGCTGATCACCTGGTTGTCCCGCACCTTGATTTCAAGACCGCAGCAGGCTTCGCAGAGCGGGCAAATGCGGAGGTGGGTGGTGGCGGACAGGGCAGCATGGGGGGTGGCAGGGTGGGTCATGGTGGTTAAATTTCACCCTAGGTTGGATGAATTTGGGTTGGGTGGGCGAATCACATCGCATTTGCAGGCCAGTGTCCATCACTCGGGTGACAGGGCGGCAGTAGCCACGACAGTTCAAACGCCAAGCGGGATTCGCAACTGAACAGCAAGCCAAGTCACAACCCGACACAGCCATTCACACTTAATTACCCGCATTTGGGCCGTGCGTCACAGCCAGACCGCTGCCGAAGCTGGTTATGCTTGTAGGCGAATTGCGGCGCGGCGTCGAAACCCGGTCGCAATCTCCACCGCGAAAGGTTTCAGCCATGTTTTACTCGCCCGCGCAACAAGCCAACCGCCGCAAATTGGTGGTGTTTGGGATCAGCTTTTTGCTGCTGGCGGTGGCAGGGCTGGTCTACAGCTATTCGCGCCCGGCCATGTACCGCAGCCAGGCCAGGGTGCAAATCAACCCTGGCGCGTTGCAGGTTGAAGCGGCGGTGTCCACTGGCGGCACGCAGGGTGCCAATGCCTCGCGCTCGCTGATGTCTGAACTGCAAGTGCTGACCAGCCGCCCGCTGGTGCAGGCCGTCTATGACAAGCTACCGGCCGAGCAAAAGCAAATCGCCACGGGTCTGGGTCAAGATCCGGTCGCGGTGTTGCAAACGGGACTGCAGGCCGACGTGGCCCAAGGCACTGACATGGTTGAAATCGCCTCGCTCGGGGCCAACGCGGGCTTGGCCGCCGCTGTCGTGAATGGTTTGATTGCCGATTACACCCAGCAGCTGAACCAGTCTTACGCCCAGTCGGCCACCAGTTCCTTGGCGCAAATCAACGACGAAGTGGCCCAGTTGACCCTGAAAGTGCAGGGCAAACGCCGCCAGATGGAAGACTTCAGGATTCGCCACAACATTGTGTCGCTGGAGCGTGAAGAAAACGACATTTTGGGCCGCGTCAAAGGCCAAACAGAAGCCCTGAACAAGGCGCAAGAAAAACTGGCCCTGACGGAGGGCAAATTGCGCGCCATGACGGATTCTGCCTCGGCAGGTCGCCCCACGGCGGCCCCTTTGCGGGCCAACGCCACGCTGGACAACCTGGAGCAGCGGGCTTCTGCCGGGCGCGAGGAGCTCAGCGAGCTAAACCGCGCCTACACCCCCGAGTACCTGGCCATGGACCCGCGTGCCCGCGCTGTTCGCAACCGCCTGGCCGAGCTGGATCGCCAAATTGCCACTCAACGCCAAAGCTCGGGCCAGACCGTTCAAACCGACCAAAGTGCAGGCTTGGCCGACGCGCGTGAAGAGGTGAGCGCTGCGCGGGACACCGTGGCCCGCCTAGCGCAGCAAGCGTCTGGCAACCGGGGCACGTTGCAGCAGTTTGCCTCGCGTTTCAATGAATTCAAAACCATGCGCGAGGAACTTAGCCCCCTGGAGTCGCTGTTGCGGGACGCCACCCAGCGCAAAGCCCGCCAAGAGGCAGGGGAAGCCGCCCGTCGCCCGTCGGTGCGTTTGGTCGAACCCGCTTTTGCGCCGCGCGATCCTTGGTCGCCCCAGTACACGCGAGATGCGGCAATCGTTTTAGGGGCCGCTTTGCTGCTGGCCTTGCTGACCGTGGGTGTGATTGAGTTTTTCAACCGCACCGATGCCGCACCGACCATGGTGCTGGCGCAGGCGCACAGCCCGGCGCCTAACCATGCCAATCCCTATGGCATTGCAACCGGGTACGACGCACTGGCGCTGGGCAATCAGGTCAATGGCACGCCGAGGCTGCCGCGTCATTCGCCAAGCCAGATTCCGCTGGCGGTTGAGCACACGCCGGGCATGCCGCTGCTGCCCACCCAATTGGCTCCACGCGAGCTCTTGCAAGAGGAAATTGCCGCGCTTTTGGCCAACGCCACGCCCCAGGCCGCGCTGTTTGCGCATTTGCTGCTGCGCGGCGTCAGTGCGGCTGAGGCCGTGGCCTTGCAGCCCAATGATGTGAACATCGACGCGCGGTCAGTGCACCTGGCTGGCGTTTCAGCACGTGACCTGCCGTTGGATGACGTTTTGGAAGGCTTGGTATTGACCCATCTCGCGGCATTGGGGGAAGGTGCCTGTTTGTTGCAATCTGCTGGCCAAGTTAGTGGCGCGATTGCTGGCTCAGGTGTTGGCCCATCCGCGTCCGCCCGGCTAGATCAATTGATCACCGAGTTGCTTTATGCCGCCCATGACGCTGGTATTGATCAGCCCACCGAAATCACGCCCGACGCCTTGCGCCACACCTATGCCGCATTTTTAGCCCGTCAAGGCATTCGGCTGGCCGACCTGGCCCGCGCCATGGGTGCGCTCAAACCTGAGCAGGCGGCGCTGTACAGTGGGTTCGCGCCACCCGGCCAGCGTCTGAGCCTGGAGCAAGTTGATCGCTTGGTGGCGGGGGTGATGGCGAGTGGTCGGGTTTTGCACGGTCAATCAGTGGCTTAGAACCTGGGCTCCAATTGCCAATTCAAAACTTGGAGTTGGCAGCGACGCAATCGCAGTGAAATGAGGATAATAAAAATGCCATGGCTGACGCACTTCATTTGCTGCCAAAATTGTTTGGCTGATGTTCCTTTTTGGAGACTGTCATGTCAAAGTTAGTTGCTCAGGCTCACGCCTACCCGTCCACTCTGCGGCCTTTCAAAACAGCATCCGGTAAATCGGGTCGCTTGTATTCTTTGCCAGCACTGTCCAAGCAGTTTCCGAATATCAAACGCCTGCCCATTTCCATGCGAATTGTGCTGGAGTCGGTGCTGCGAAACTGCGACGGCCAGCGCGTCACGGCTGACCACGTGGCGCAAGTCGCCAATTGGCAACCCAACGCGCCGCGCACGCATGAGATTCCCTTCCTCGTATCCCGTGTGGTGTTGCAAGACTTCACCGGAGTGCCGCTGCTGGCCGACCTGGCGGCCATGCGCAGCGTGGCAGTCCAGCTGGGCAAAGATCCCAAGCGCATCGAGCCTTTGGTGCCCGTGGATTTGGTGGTGGACCATTCGGTCATGGTGGACCACTACGGCAAGAAAAATTCGCTAGACCTCAACATGAAGCTGGAGTTTCAGCGCAACCGGGAGCGCTATGAATTCATGAAATGGGGCATGCAGGCGTTTGACACGTTTCGCGTGGTGCCGCCGGGTTTTGGCATCGTGCACCAGGTTAATTTGGAGTATCTGGCGCGCGGTGTGCACCAAACGGCTGATGGCGTCTATTACCCCGACACCTTGGTCGGCACCGACAGCCACACGACCATGATCAATGGCATTGGCGTGGTGGCGTGGGGTTGTGGCGGCATCGAAGCCGAAGCCGCCATGTTGGGTCAACCGGTCTATTTTTTGACGCCTGACGTAGTCGGCATGCAGTTGACCGGGTGCCTGCGCGAAGGCGTGACCGCCACCGACTTGGTGCTGACTGTGACCGAAATCTTGCGCCGTCAAAAGGTGGTGGGCAAATTTGTCGAGTTTTGTGGCCCTGGCACCCGAACTTTGAGTCTGCCCGACCGCGCCACCATTGCCAACATGGCCCCCGAGTACGGAGCCACCATGGGGTTCTTTCCGGTGGATGACAAGACGATTGAGTACTTCGAGGGCACCGGTCGCAGCAAAACTGAAATTGAAGCGTTTCAGGCCTACTACAAGGCGCAAGATTTGTTTGGCATTCCCAACGCGGGCGATATTGATTTTTCGCAATTGGTGACGCTTGATTTGGGCTCTGTCACGCCCAGCCTGGCAGGCCCCAAACGGCCCCAGGACCGTATTGAACTGGGGCGTGTAGCCACGCAATTTGAGTCCTTATTTTCAAAACCCATTGCAGAAAATGGCTTCAACCAACCCGCCGCCGTGTTTCATACGCGGCATTTGGCACGGGCTTCGGGCGTTGGGCTGTTGGCCAAAACACCCAAAGCGCCGCCCACCCCATTGGGCGCAGCGCGGCAACTGGTTGAGATGGAGGGCAGCCGCCCCACGTTGGCGGCAGGCCACGCACCGGTGGGGGAGTCCAGCTTTGCTTCCACCCAGGCGTCTGTCAACGCTTCTGCCGGTGCCTCCACCAGCGCCGCGCAAAGCGGGTCAATCGCCCCAATCACTAAAGTGCCAGCGGCAAAGCTGTCAGACATCACCATTGGCAATGGCGACGTGCTGATTGCGGCCATCACCAGTTGCACCAACACGTCCAACCCCAGTGTGTTGCTGGCGGCAGGCTTGCTGGCCAAAAAAGCGGTGGAAGCCGGGCTGACCGTCAAACCCCACATCAAAACATCGCTGGCACCAGGTTCGCGCATCGTGACCGAGTATTTGACCGCCACCGGCTTGCTGCCCTACCTTGAAAAATTGGGTTTTGCACTTGCAGGCTACGGGTGCACCACCTGCATTGGCAATGCGGGCGACTTGACGCCCGAGTTGAATGACGTGATCACCCGAAACGACCTGGTGTGCGCCGCCGTGCTGTCAGGCAACCGCAATTTTGAAGCCCGCATT
>JANPCR010000306.1:0-6448 GCA_031431035.1 Rhodoferax sp. | reverse complement strand
CGCCTGTCCGCAATGCTGTGCAAACGCACCCGAATGAGTTTGATCAACGCGTCGTTGCGCTTGATTTGCCTGATTTCAAATGACGTGGCCAATCCGCTTTTGGCCAGGGCGTCCCAGGTTTTGCCAAAGCCCGCCGCGTTGGCTACCCACAAAATCACTTGCGAGTCGCGCAGGCCGCCAGGAGATTCTTTGCAATTGGGTTCCAACGAATACGGTGTGTTCTCAAACTTGTTGTGCCGTTGGCGCAGCTCCAAGGTTTTGGCTACAAAAAACGCCTGGGCGTCCATGTCGGCGCGAAATCGGCGCTGAAAATCAGCAAACAGCCCGGTGCTGCCGATGATCAGCCTGGATTCGAGCAAGGCGGTTTGCACCGTGACATCTTTGACAGATTCAGCCAGGCATTCGGACACAGAACGCACGCTGGAACCAATTTCAAGGCCCGCATCCCAGCACTGGCCGATGAAGGTTTCGATCTGGTTTTTGAGGGCCGGATCGGTTTCAGGCGATTGGCTATCGGCCAGCATCAACACCACGTCCACATCGGAATGCGGGAACAACTCCTCGCGACCAAAACCACCTGCCGCCAGCAAGGCCATGTCTTTGCCAAAACCGCTGTTTTGCCACAAGACTTTTAAAAACTCGTCAGCCAACTGCGACAGGTCGCGCAGCAAGCGCTGAATACCTCGGGTAGACGCGCCTTGGGCCGCGTGGCGGCTCAAAATGGCCGACTTGCGAAGGCGGTATTGCTCCCGCGTGGGCTGGGTGACCGGGGTGACCTGGCTGGGTTGAATAGGAGGCATGGTGGTCAGCGCCGCGCTGGCGTTTCGGTGAGCCATCGCACCCTTTGGCCCCGTCGCTTCACGGCCCTCAAGGCCACTAGCCTGCCAAGGCGGGTTGCGCAGGAACGGTCGCCGCTGGGGCCGCAGTAGCTGCAATCTGCGCAGGTGCAACGCCAATTTGCGCAGGAACAAAGTCAGGCGTTGCCGGGCTCAAAGCCGACAAAGTCAAAACCTCGTACCCCGTCTCGGTCACCAAAACTGTGTGTTCCCACTGGGCTGATAGCGAATGGTCTTTGGTAACGATGGTCCAGCCGTCTTTTTCAGGGCCGTCCTTGATCTCTTTTCGCCCCGCATTGATCATGGGTTCGATGGTGAACGTCATGCCAACTTTGAGTTCTTCCAGCGTGCCAGGCTTGCCGTAGTGCAGCACTTGGGGCTCTTCATGAAATATTTGTCCAATGCCATGGCCGCAAAACTCGCGCACCACGCTGAAGCCTTGCCCTTCAGCAAACTTTTGAATCGCCCAGCCAATGTCGCCCAAACGGGCACCCGGTTTCACCATTTTGATGCCATGCCACATGGCTTCGTAAGTGATGCTGCACAGGCGTTTGGCCGCAATGGAGCTGTCGCCCACCACAAACATGCGGCTGGTGTCGCCGTGCCAGCCGTCTTTGATGACGGTCACGTCAATATTGACGATATCGCCTTTTTTGAGGGCCTTGTCATTGGGAATGCCGTGGCAAACCTGGTGATTGACCGAGGTGCAAATCGACTTCGGGTAAGGAATGCTGCCACCGCCCCGGTAATTCAGAGGTGCCGGAATGCCGCCTTGGACTTGGGTGATGAAGTCATAGGCCAGTTTGTCCAGCGAATTAGTGGTCACGCCGGGTTGCACATGGGGTGTCAGGTAGTCCAGCACTTCAGAGGCTAACCTGCCCGCAATGCGCATGCCTTGTACGCCTTTGGCGTCTTTGTAGGTAATCGTCATAGCTCAATTATCCCAGACCGCCGCAAAGGTAAAATCCGCAGGGTTTTGCCCGACCATCAGGGCCGCCCAATCTGTGGCGCCCGCCTGATGGACCCACCCCGCACTTTGAGACCCCACCGTGACTTTGCATATCTCCCAATTTGAGGGCGGCCGCGCTCTGAGCGACTTCAGAGCATCGCAACTTTTACCGCGTTTGCAGGCGATTCACCCTCGTATCAGCGGCGTGAGCGCACGTTTTGTGCATTGGGTGGCGTCTGACAAAGCGCTTGAAAGCGCCGTTCACAGCCAATTTCAGGCGCTGTTGACGTATGGCGAACCGTTTGATGGCGCAACTGAATCGATCAACCCGGACCGAGCCCTGGTGGTCGTGACCCCGCGCTTTGGTACCGTGTCACCTTGGGCGTCCAAAGCCACCGACATTGCCCGCAATTGCGGCTTGGCGGTGCGCCGGGTTGAACGAGTTGTTGAATACCATGTGCGACTAAAACAGCCCCTGCTGGGCAAAGTCGCGCTCAACCCGGAGCAATGGCAGGCAGTAGCCGATCTTTTGCATGACCGCATGACCGAAAGCGCCATGGCCACGCGCGATGGCGCTTTGCAGCTTTTCAATGAAGTGAAAGCCGCGCCCATGGTGCATGTGGATGTACTTGCTGGCGGCCTGAATGCAGGCAAGGCCGCGTTGGATCAAGCCAATCAGGAATTCGGTTTGGCCTTGGCAGCTGATGAAATTGACTACTTGGTCAACGCCTTCACCGCCTTGAAGCGCAACCCGACCGATGTCGAGCTGATGATGTTTGCCCAGGCCAACAGCGAGCATTGCCGCCACAAGATCTTCAATGCCCAGTTCACGATCGATGGCGTGGCCCAGACGCACAGCCTGTTTGGCATGATTCGCCACACCCACCAACAAAACCCGCAGCACATGCTGGTGACCTATTCAGACAACGCGTCGGTCATGCAAGGGACAGAAGTCGAGCGATTTTTGGCCAAAGCTGGCAATGTCTCGGCCAGCTATCAAAAATCTGCAGAAACCAGCCACGTGCTGATGAAGGTCGAAACCCACAACCATCCCACCGCCATTTCGCCGTTTGCCGGGGCGTCCACCGGCGCGGGTGGCGAGATTCGCGATGAGGGCGCAACCGGACGCGGCTCCAAGCCCAAGGCGGGGTTAACCGGGTTCACGGTGTCCAAAATTGATTGGGGGCAGGGCCGCGTCCCCGCCTCAGCCCTACCCCCACCCTACGGCAAACCCGACCACATTGCCAGCCCCTTGCAAATCATGATCGAAGGCCCTTTGGGGGGCGCTGCTTTCAACAATGAATTTGGTCGCCCCAATTTACTGGGCTACTTTCGTGAATACGAGCAAAGCATTTCCCACGCCACACCCTCGGGTGAGGTGCGCGAGCGGCGCGGCTATCACAAGCCAATCATGATTGCGGGTGGCCTGGGCGTGATTGACGCAACGCAAACCCACAAAATTGCCTTTCCGGCGGGCAGTTTGTTGATTCAACTGGGTGGCCCCGGCATGCGAATTGGCATGGGCGGCAGCGCTGCAAGTTCGATGGCGACGGGCGCCAATGCTGCCAAGCTTGATTTTGATTCAGTCCAGCGTGGCAACCCGGAGATTGAGCGTCGCGCGCAAGAGGTGATCAACCAATGCTGGAGCCTGCAAGCCGAAAATCCAATTTTGGCCATCCACGATGTCGGGGCAGGCGGTTTGAGTAACGCCTTTCCCGAGTTGACGAATGACGCTGGCCGAGGTGCCAGGTTTGATCTGCACGCTGTGCCGCTGGAAGAATCGGGCCTTGCACCCAAAGAAATTTGGTGCAACGAGAGCCAGGAGCGCTACGTTTTGGCCATCGCGCCGGAGTCTTTGGAGCTGTTCAAAGCGTTGTGTGAGCGCGAGCGTTGCCCGTTTGCGGTGGTTGGCGTAGCGACTGAAGAACGTCAACTTATTTTGGCAAATGGCGAAGGTGACGAAACCGCTCCCGTCCACATGCCGATGGATGTGCTGCTTGGCAAACCGCCCAAAATGCTGCGGGACGTGGCCACAGTTGCAAGGCGCTTCAAGCCCATCGACCTGACCGGCGTTGACCTGCAAAAAGCGGCTATTGACGTGCTGTCTCACCCGACCGTAGCGTCCAAACGCTTTCTGATCACCATTGGCGACCGTACTGTAGGTGGCCTGAGCCACCGCGACCAAATGGTTGGCCCGTGGCAGGTTCCTGTGGCCGATTGCGCCGTCACTTTGGCTGATTTCAAGGGCTTCGCGGGCGAGGCCATGAGCCTGGGCGAGCGCACGCCGCTGGCCAGCATCAACGCGCCCGCTTCAGGCCGCATGGCGGTGGCCGAGGCCATCACCAACCTGCTGGCGGCGCCGTTTGACCTTGATCGCGTCAAACTGTCTGCCAACTGGATGGCCGCGTGCGGCGAACCAGGTGAAGACGCCGCGTTGTATGCCACCGTCAAGGCGGTCGGTTTGGAGCTTTGCCCCGCGCTGGGCATCTCTATTCCTGTCGGCAAAGACTCGCTGTCGATGCGCACGGTCTGGAATGACGCCGAAGGTGCCAAAAAAGTCACCAGCCCGGTGAGCTTGATCGTCACGGCCTTTGCAACCCTGCCCGATGTGCGCGGCACTTTGACCCCCCAACTGGACGCGACCGAGGTCGACACCACCCTGGTTTTGGTCGATTTAGGTTCTGGCAAAAACCGCATGGGTGGCAGCATCCTGGCCCAAACGCTGGACCAATTGGGCGATAACGTGCCCGATCTGGACAACCCTGAGGATTTGGTCAATTTGGTCAAGGCCGTCAACACCCTGCGCAGCCAGGGCATACTGCTCGCCTACCACGACCGAAGCGACGGGGGGCTGTTCGCTGCCGCCTGCGAAATGGCCTTTGCAGGTCAGGTCGGCATCGCGCTGAATGTGGACATGCTGGTCACCGAGGGGGACGGCATCACGGACAGTCGGGCCGAGGTGGGCGACAGCAAAAACTGGGCCAGCCAGGTGAGCGCTCGGCGCGAGGAGTTGACGCTCAAAGCCCTGTTCAATGAGGAACTGGGCGTGCTGCTGCAGGTGCGTACCGCAGAGCGTAGTGAGGTCATGCAAACCTTGCGCGAATTCGGCTTAAGTAGGTACAGCCATTTCATTGGCAAAACCCGGCCCAGTGCGTCCCTCATCAAGACTGGCGTGGGCGAAGTGCAAGTGTGGCGCGATGCCAAAGCTGTTTTCACAGCCAAACTGCAAGACCTGCACCAAGTGTGGGACAGCACCAGCTGGAAAATTTGCCAATTGCGCGACAACCCGGCCTGCGCGGACGCTGAGCATATGGCCGCGGGCGACCCAACCAACCCCGGTTTGCACCTGCACCTGAACCTGGCCTTGCCAATGCAAACTGAACCAGAAAGCCCGGCGCTCCTGCTGTCACGCCCGCGCGTGGCTGTGCTGCGGGAGCAAGGCGTCAACTCGCACGTCGAGATGGCCTACGCCTTCACCGAAGCTGGGTTTGAAGCTTTTGACGTGCACATGACCGACCTGCAAACGGGTCGCGCCAGGCTGCAGGACTTTCAGGGCATCGTCGCCTGTGGTGGTTTCAGCTATGGCGACACGCTGGGCGCTGGGATCGGCTGGGCCCGGTCCATTACCTTCAATGCCGTGCTAGCCGAGCAGTTCAAGGCCTTTTTTGGCCGCTCGGACACCTTCGGCTTGGGCGTTTGCAACGGTTGCCAGATGTTCGCTGAATTGGCCAACATCATTCCGGGTGCGCAAGACTGGCCGCGATTCACGACCAACAAGAGCGAGCGCTTTGAAGCCCGCTTGTCAATGGTCGAAGTACTGGATTCACCTTCCCTGTTCTTCAAAGGCATGGCTGGCATCCGCTTGCCAATCGCCGTGGCCCACGGCGAAGGGTTTGCCAATTTTGAGCCAGCCAGTGGAGGGCGCGGTAACCCCATGCGAGCGATTGCGGCCATGCGGTTCACTGACAACCACGGCCAAGCTACCGACAGTTACCCGTTCAACCCCAACGGAAGTGCAGGGGGCCTGACCGCCGTGACCACCGCAGATGGCCGTTTCACAGCCATGATGCCGCACCCTGAACGGGTGTTTCGCAACATTCAAATGAGCTGGACTAGCGCTGATGTGTCACAGTGCAGTGCCTGGATGCAATTGTGGCGCAATGCTAGGCGCTGGGTTGATTGACAAAGTTTCAGACGCATTCCAGCTCGCTTGCCCCAGTGCAATAGGAGCGTCGATGGGCTGATGGCTCAGGGTCGGGCGATTTAGGTTTTCCAAAGCCACTGAATCCAGGGGCCACCATGCCGTAGTGGCCAAAGCGACTGTCAAGGCAGTTGCAACAACGCCACCCACGAGCAGCAGTGGTGGTTTTGCAGCTATCCAGGTGCTGACGGGTTTGGCCCTGGCGCTTTCGGCCAATTCTTCGTGGGCCCGAAAATTCCCTTCCCACTGGCAGCTGAATTTCTCGCATCGGTACCGGTGAACCGGAGTCATCGCAGCCAAAATACGGTCAACAGGCCGCCGCCAGATGCGTAGCAAAGGGCTCTTGCACTGGGGGCAATGGTGTTTGGCTGGGGTGGCGATTTTGACTGGGTAAGCCGCTAACGGGCGAGCCAGTCCCCTGGATTCCTGGCCAAGCGACTCTGTCTGGGGGTAGGTTGTAGT
>JANPCR010000305.1:0-26700 GCA_031431035.1 Rhodoferax sp. | reverse complement strand
TTCAAAAAAGAGCTGGAAGCCAAAGCCGAAGGCCCAGACCGCGACGCGCTGTACCAGCAACTGGTGGCCAGCAGTTATGACAAAGGCAGCGCCCTCAACATGGCCGCGCACCTTGAAATTGACGCAGTGATCGACCCGGCGCACACTCGCGACTGGCTGACACGCGGCCTGCAATCGGCCAAAGTTGCGCCAATTTCAGGTGTTTTGGCGGTCGATGCGTGGTAAAACACGATTTGTAATGACCCAAAACACAGAAAACACCATGATCGACAAACACTTCACCAAAATTCTCTACGTCTGCGGTGTGCTTACCATGTTGCCCATCGTGATGTTTTTCATGCCCTGGCTGACACTCAGCTTTTTGGGCCTGGACGTTGGGCGCGAGGCCGGCGTGCCCTTCACCAAACACTGGGGTCTGATGGCGTTTTGCTTTGGTGCACTGCTGTTTTACTCCGCCAGCCATGTTGAGCTGCGCCGCCCTATCGTGATTGCCGCTGCGGTTGAGAAAATTGGCCTGTGCGTGATCATTGCCATGGCCTGGAATGAGCCCTCTTTGAGTGCGCTCAAACCGACCTTGTTCATTGATGGCATCATGGTGCTCTTGTTTGGCTTGTGGCTGCTGAGTGGTGCTTCATCCAGCCCTGGCTCCCGACGCTGAACTTTGCGCTGAACTACCTGCTGCACCACCAGCTTAGTGCCGATTTGGCACCCGTTCTTTTCTTTGGAGATTCCTATGCCCGGCTTGCTTTCCAACGTTGACCCAGACGGTCTGCTCGAATTCTCGGTCGTCTACACCGACCGCGCACTCAACCACATGTCCAAAAGCTTTCAGGGCGTGATGAAAGACATTTCATCCATGCTGAAAGAAGTTTACGGAGCCCATTCCAGCGTGCTGGTGCCCGGCAGCGGCACCTTTGGCATGGAAGCCGTGGCGCGCCAGTTTGCCACTGACAAAAAAGTGCTGATCATTCGCAATGGCTGGTTCAGCTACCGCTGGACGCAAATCATTGACATGGGCCGCATCACCGCTGACGCCACTGTTCTCAAGGCCCGCAAGGTGACCCCAGGCAAGCAGTCACCCTGGATTCCTGCTCCCATCAACGAGGTGGTGGCGACCATTCGCGAGAAAAAGCCAGACGTTGTGTTTGCCCCGCACGTTGAAACCGCCGCTGGCATGATGTTGCCCGACGATTATTTGAAAGCCGTGGCCGACGCTGTGCATGAAGTCGGCGGCCTGTTCGTGCTGGACTGCATTGCCTCGGGCGCGATGTGGGTCAACATGAAAGACACGGGGGTTGACGTGTTGATTTCGGCCCCGCAAAAAGGCTGGAGCAGCTCGCCTTGCTGCGCCATGGTGGCCCTGAGTGCCCGCGCCAGAACAGCGATAGACGCCACCACCAGCACCAGCTTTGCCTGCGACCTGAAAAAATGGCTGCAGATCATGGAAACCTACGAAGGCGGTGGCCACGCTTACCACGCCACCTTGCCCACCGACGCCCTGACGCGCCTGTGCCAGGTCATGAAAGAAACCCAGACCTACGGATTTGACAAAGTGCGCCAAGAGCAAATTGCTCTGGGTGCGGGCGTGCGCAGTTTGTTTGAGAGCCGGGGCATCCCCAGCGTAGCGGCAGTCGGTTTCAAAGCCCCTGGCGTGGTGGTTAGTTACACTGAAGACCCCGAAATTCAGTCCAGCAAAAAGTTTTTGGCCCAGGGTTTGCAAACTGCGGCGGGCGTGCCATTGCAATGTGACGAAGGTGCCGATTTTGCAAGCTTTCGCGTTGGGCTTTTCGGGTTGGAAAAATGGCACAACGTTGATCGCACAGTGGCGCAATTGGCCTCGGCGCTGGATCGGTTGGGGATTGCGGGGCCCGTGGCAGCTGCTAAATCCGTTGCTCCGGAACTTGCTGCTGCGACATAGGTTCGGGTTCAAGTTTGGGTTTGGGTTCGGGGTGGGATCAAGGCGGCGTGGCACTCAGCTCCGCGGCTGTCCCCCGCCCTTCGGGCTCCTCCTTGATGCCGCTGCGCTGAGTGCCCCGCCGCCTTGATCCTTTTACTTGGGTTGATTGGCTTTCGCAGCCAATCCAAACAGAGGTCGCAGCACTTTGACGCGGCGAATGATTTCAAACCCCGACAGGCTCAAAGCCAAGGTCAAAATAACCAGCAAACTGCCCTCTAAAACTGGGTTCAAAGCCAGCGGTGCAAAGTTGTGCGCCAGCAGCAGAATCAGCGTTTGGTGCAGGACGTACACCGGAAACACGGCTTGCGTTAAATAACGCCGCGCCGGGCCATCGCGGTTCAGGCAGAGCCGCGCAAACCCGAGTACTGCGACGATGGCGCACCACTGCTGCACGCTGTAAGCCCAGGGGCCGATGCTGCGCATGGGCCATTGCCACTCGCGTGCCAGCCAGGGTGCCGTGACCAAGGTTAGCCAGGCCGCCAAAGCCAGCGCTAGGGCCATCCACCGTTGTCGCGCCATTTGCTGCCAAATTTCTGGCCTTCGGGCCAACACAGCGCCCAAAACGAACATCGCCAAATACTGGCTGTGAGAAAACCAGTCGCCCCAAACCGAATAGTTTTGTGGAAAGTTCTTTCGCAGCAATAACAAGGTCAACACGAGGTAAAGCGTGGGCCACATCAGCAACCCCGGCCCGCGCATCGCGCTGCCAAGTCGAACGCCCAGCCGCTCCAGTAGGCCGGGCCACCTTCGCAGCCCCAGCCACAGCAACGCGGTGTACAAAAACAGGTAGGGCAAAAACCAAAGGTGATTCCAGGTTGGCAAAACAAGGCATTTGCCCGCCGCGTTGCAAAAGCCTTTGAAGCCTGTGAGGTACAGGACCATGAAATCACCGTAGCTGCCCGCATATTGATATTTCTGCATCACCTCCAGCCAGGCCTGCGGCGGCACGATCACCAGCATGCCAAATAGCAGTGGGATTAACAGCCGTCTGGCACGCAGGCGCAGCAGCCAAACACTCGCCCCTTCACGCAGCAACATGAACGACGTGGCAGCACCCGACACCAAAAACAGCAAGTCCATTCGCCACGGGTTGGACAGGCGCATCAGCGGTTCGATGGCATTGCTTGTATGCGAGCTTTTGATGTGGAATTCCCAGCTCACGTAATACATACCGACGTGATAGAGCACCAGCAGCCCAAATGCGCCGATACGCACCCAGTCCAGAAAAATCAGGCGTTCCGTCCTGGCCTCGTTCAAATCCCCTGGCTCAACACCTGCGGGCAATTCGGTTTGGGTCATCGTCCGTCAAATTGAAGTTGACCGTCAGAACAGCCGAAAAGCCAGTGGCATCAGCAACGATGCCAACACCACTTGCAGGCCCAGGGCCAAGCCTGCATAGGCCCCAGCATCGTCGTTGACCTGCATGGCCCGCGCCGCGCCAATGCCGTGCGACGCGGTACCCAATGCGAAGCCACGGGCTGACCAGCCGCTGCGGTTTGTAGGAATTCGCAGCGCATCGAACAAATACTTGCCCGACAACGCGCCCACGATGCCGGTGATCACTGCAAACACCGCTGCAAGCGCCGGAATGCCGCCTATCCTCTCGGCAATACCCATCGCGACAGGCGCGGTGACCGATTTGGGTGCCAGCGACAGAATGACATCTGTCGGTAACCCGGCCGCCCAACCGAGCAGCACAGCCGACCCACCCGACGCGATGCCGCCCGCCAAGGCCGCCAACAGCAGCGCCCCCCAACGCCGGCGCAACTCGGCGCGGCGCGTCCACAAGGGCCAGGCCAGCGCGACCACGGCGGGGCCGAGCAAGAAATGGATGAACTGCGCACCTGCAAAATAGCTGGGGTACGACACGTCGGTAGCCAGCAAAGCACCGGCGAGCACCACTACCGTCCACAACACGGGGTTAGCCCACGGGGCCTGCCGCATGCGCACGTAAAAAGCCTGCGCCAGCACGTACACGACCAGCGTGGCCGTCAAGCCAAACAAAGGCGTGGCCGACAGGTAAACCCAAAGTTCAACGAACTTCGGCATCACTTTTCCTGATCAAAAGTTGCAGTGCCAGCGCCGTGACAGCCAGCCCGATCAGCGTGGAGAACACCAGCACGACCAGCATGCGGCCACCATACTGGCTGAGCAGCCCCAAGTGCGTCATCACGCCCACGCCCACAGGCACAAACAAAAGCGAAAGGTGCGAGAGTAAAAAGTCAGCGCACACCGATACAGGCTCTCGCACCACGCGAAAGCGCAGCGCGATAAGAAGCAATAGCATGCCAATCACCGGCCCTGGAAACGGCAGCTTCAAGCCGCGCGACATCAGCTCACCCACTGACTGCAACGCCAGCAACCAGGCCAAGCCGCGAATTCCGAGCATCTCAGGTGTCTGCTCAGAACCGGGGCAGATCCGGGTGCTTGATCTGCCCGCCGCGCACCAGCATCTTGCCGTATTCGGCGCAGCGGTTCAGTGTGGGAATCACCTTGCCGGGGTTCAGCAAACCCTTCACATCAAACGCGCGTTTCACGCCAAACATCTGCTCGTTCTCTTCGGTGGTGAACTGCACGCACATGCTGTTGAGTTTTTCGATGCCCACGCCATGCTCTCCCGTGACGGTGCCACCCATGGCGACGCTGGTTTCCAGAATGTCAGCGCCAAACAACTCGCAGCGGTGCAGTTGATCGGGGTCATTGGCATCAAACAAAATCAGAGGGTGCAGGTTGCCATCTCCCGCATGGAACACATTGGCGCAGCGCAGTTGGTACTTTTTCTCCATCTCGGCAATAGCCAGCAAAATGTCAGCCAGGCGCTTGCGGGGGATGGTGCTGTCCATGCACATGTAGTCCGGGCTGATGCGCCCGCTGGCCGGAAAAGCGTTTTTGCGGCCACTCCAAAACTTCAGTCGCTCAGCTTCGCTTTGGCTTACCGCAATGGCGGTGGCACCGCAAGCGTTCAAAACCGCCACCATGCGGCCAATTTCTTCCTCGACTTCTTCGGGGGTGCCATCGCTTTCGCACAGCAAAATCGCCTCGGCGCTCAGGTCGTAGCCCGCGTGCACATAATCTTCAACTGCCGCCGTCATGGGTTTGTCCATCATCTCCAAACCCGCCGGAATGATGCCTGCCGCAATGACTGCAGCCACGGCGTCACCGGCTTTGCGGATGTCGTCAAAACTGGCCATGATGCAGCGCGCCAGTTGCGGCTTGGGGATGAGCTTGACGGTGACTTCGGTGGTCACAGCCAGCATGCCTTCAGAGCCCACCACCACGCTGAGCAAGTCGTAGCCCGGCGCATCCAGCGCGTCGCTGCCAAACTCAATGGGCTCGCCTTCCATGGTGAAGCCGCTAACTTTCAGTACGTTGTGCACCGTCAGCCCGTACTTTAGGCAATGCACGCCGCCCGAGTTTTCGGCCACGTTGCCGCCAATGGTGCAGGCAATTTGGCTCGACGGGTCGGGTGCGTAATACAAACCCAAGGGCGCCGCCGCCTCAGAAATTGCCAAATTGCGCACCCCGCACTGCACCACTGCTGTGCGGCTTAGTGCGTCCAGTTTGAGAATTTTGTTGAATTTGGCGAGGCTCAAAGTCACGCCTAGCTTGTGCGGCATGGCCCCACCCGACAAGCCCGTGCCCGCGCCGCGTGCGACCACGGGCACATTCATCGCAAAGCAGATTTTCAGAACCGCTTGCACCTGGTCTGAGGTTTCTGGCAGCACCACCATCAAGGGGCGCTGGCGGTACGCGGTAAGCCCATCGCATTCGTAAGGCGTGGTGTCTTCGTTGTGCCATAGCATGGCGTGGTGGGGCAAATGGGCTCCAAGCGCTTGTTTGAGCTGGGCAATCAGCTCTGCTTTTTGCAGCGCTTCTTTTTGGTCAGCGGTGACGGGTGCGTTCATGGGAAGGGTGCCTTGGTGAGTCCGGATGCGGGTTTGTCTGATGCATTTACCCCAACTTTACGCCAGTACAATGCGGCTCCGTTGGTCACCTGAGAGATCCCCTTGTCAGAGCGCTCACAAGTCCTGTTGCAATACCTGTTGCCCAAGCAAGCCATTACTGCGTTTGGCGGCTCAATTGCCAGCGCTCGCTGGGGCAGCGTCACCACTGGCATCATCCGCTGGTTTGTCGGCAAATACGGTGTCAACATGGCCGAAGCCGCCAACCCCGACATCGCCAGCTACCCCAGTTTCAATGAGTTTTTCACGCGGCCACTTAAGGCTGGTGCGCGGCCACTGGCCCAGGCCGATCTGGTCTGCCCGGTGGACGGAGCCGTGAGCCAGTTGGGTGCGATAGAGCGGGACCAGATTTTTCAGGCCAAGGGGCATCACTATTCAACCACCGCACTGGTCGGTGGCGACGCGCAATTGGCCGCAAAGTTTGACGACGGCCACTTCGCCTGCATCTACCTGAGCCCGCGCGACTACCACCGCATTCACATGCCGTGCGATGGCCGCCTGCGCCGCATGATTTACGTGCCAGGTGACCTGTTTTCGGTCAACCCGACCACCGCGCGCGGCGTGCCGGGGCTGTTTGCCCGCAATGAGCGCGTGGTCTGTGTTTTTGAGTCCGCGCAGGGGCCATTTGTTCTGACGCTGGTTGGTGCCACGATTGTGGGCAGCATGGCCACCACCTGGCATGGCGTCGTTAACCCGCCACGCACCGGCGCTGTTCGTGAATGGCGCTATGACGACCAGCCCATCCACTTCAAACAAGGCGACGAGATGGGCCGGTTTTTACTCGGCTCCACTGTCGTTTTGTTGTTTCCGAAAAGTGGTTTGAAGTTCAACCCGAGCTGGGTGGCGACCACGCCGACGCGCTTGGGCGAAGCGATGGGCACCTACAGTTAGCTTGTTGCTTAAGTGGTTTGCTATAAAATTAATATCAAACTATCTATATTATTCGAGAGCTAGAGGCCTATTTTATTGATAATTGTCGATTTTTAGCCATTTTTAGCGACTAAATACCCAATTTGGGTATTTAGTCGCTAAAAATGCCGTTTTGGCAGCCATTCAAATAGATTTACCGCGCAAACCCACCTGCAGCAACTCGACAGGTCGCTAAACTGGTTGCCATTGCTTTTTCACCCTTCAAAAGACTGGCCCATGTACTACGACCATTTGCTCATCTGCGCTGACGGCCCCATTACCACCATCACGCTGAATCGCCCTGACAAACGCAATGCTCTAGCCATGCCCATGCTGCTGGAGCTGACGCAGGCTTTCAATCAGGTGAGCCAAAGCGATGCGCGCGGGGTAATTTTGGCTGCCAACGGCCCTGTCTTCAGCGCGGGACACAATTTTGGCGACATGGCCGGCGTCACGCTGCACCAAGCCCGCGAGCTGTTTGACGTGTGCACCGCCATGATGGACGCCATGCAGGCCATGGCCCAACCTGTCATCGCCAAAGTCCACGCGCTGGCTACCGCAGCCGGTTGCCAGTTGGTCGCCACTTGCGATTTGGCGGTAGCGTCGGACCTTGCGAAATTCGCCATTCCAGGGGGCAAAGCAGGCCAGTTTTGCCACACTCCACTGGTCGCTGTGGCCCGCAGCATAGGCCGCAAACGCGCCCTGGAGATGGCCATGACCGGCGACCCGATTGACGCCGCCACCGCAGCGCACTGGGGCCTCATCAACCGCTGCGTCCCAGCAGATCAGCTGGATGCCGCCACCCTGGATTTGATATCGCGGGCCTCGCGCGGCAGCGCGTTGTCAAAAGCCGTGGGCAAGCAGGCCTACTACCGCCAAATCGACATGCCGCAAGCGCAGGCCTATGATTTCGCAGCGGCCGTCATGGCCGAAGCCACCGTCACGCCAGATGCGCAAGAAGGTTTTAACGCCTTCCTGGAAAAGCGGCATCCGACATTCACGCAAAAGCCTGTGCGGCGGTAAAAAATTGGTGAGTTGGGGAAGTATTGCGGTCGCGGGGCACGCCCGCTCCATTCCTGCGAGTAAACGCTGCAGGGCACAGAGGGCGAATTGGGGTCAGATTACAATATTGCTGCGCAGCACCCGAAGGGCGAGCCATCGGCTCGGCAAATTTGTGCTCTGACCCCAATTCGTCTTCTGTGCCAACCATCGGGATGAAGCCGCCCGTGGCCACCGCATAACCCGCCTGCCCCACCCCAGCGCCCCCAGCGCGCATCTGATGCGGCCTCGAAGCACGCAAAGGCTATGGGCGAGGGTCTCGCGCAGCGAGACGACTCAGCCGCGCACTGTTTGAACGCAGCGTAGCGCAGTGAGTTTGCGCGGCGGCCCAGAGACTGCGTACTGCAAATGGTTGCCCGAAGGGCCCGTAGCAGTTGCGCGTAGGGGGCAATGGGGAGGGGCTGGCGGTCGTCTATCAGGGACGCATCTCATGCGGATTCAATGGCCACTGTCGCTGATTTCCCATGGGCAAAAGCAAATTTTTACTTCAATCCCGATACCCCGGCAGCTCGCGATCCAGCACCCGCATCATGGCTTCAAAAAACAAGCGTTCGCGTTCTTCCCGCGGGTGGTGGTCATGCGGGTTGGGGGCTTGCACGCGGGCGACCACTTCGTCGCTCAAAACTGCCAGCGGCTGGCCGGTGCTCATGGACAAAATCTGATTGCGGCAGACGCGTTCCAACTTGTACAGGCGCCGGTAAGCCTGAGCGACCGTGTCACCGGTCACCACCACGCCATGGTTTTTCATGAAAATGATTTGCTGTTTGCCCACGACTGTGGCCAAGCGTTCGCCCTCTTCGGTTGAATCGGCAAGGCCTGTGTAGGTGTCGTCATACGCAATGTGGCCGTGAAAAAACGCCGCTGTTTGCGTGGTCGGCAGCAAGCGGTTGTCTTGCAGCATGTTCAAGGCAATGGCCCAGGTTTGGTGGGTGTGCAACACAACCTGCGCACCGGTCAGTCGGTGAACCGGAGCGTGAATGCAGCGGGCAGAGAGTTCCACCACGCCGTTGCCAGACAGCGTTTGCCCGGCTTCGTTAAACACAATCATGTCGCTGGCTTTGGCTTCCGACCAGTGCAGGCCAAATGGCAAAATCAAAAATTGGTCAGGCTGGCCGGGCACACAGACCGTGAAATGGTTGTCAATACCTTCTTCCAGGTCATGCAAAACGGCCAGTCGATGGGCCGCCGCCAAGTGAATTTTGGCTTGGGCGGTCAATTCAGCCTGGGTGCTGGACGCGCGTGAAATGGGCAGAGGATGTACAGACATGTCAGCAAGCTTTCAAAGAGATGTCAAAAAGATGTCAAAGCGACTGATGCAATTTGGTTAAAGTGGCATCATTGATTCCCCATTATTGCAACTTTCGCATTGGAGACCGCCATGGCCAAAATTGACTTCAACATGGACAACCACTGGTTGCCGTTCACGCCCAACCGGGGCTTCAAGGCCGACCCGCGCGTCATTGTGGGTGCCGACGGAATGTACTTCACCACACACGACGGTCGCAAGATCATCGATGGCATCTCCAGTTTGTGGTGTGTGCCGGCTGGGCACAACTGCCGCCCGATCAACGAAGCGATCAAAAAGCAGCTCGACACCTTGGACTATGCCACTGCGTTTCAGGCCACCAACGACAAGGCTTTTGTCGCCGCCGAAATGATCGCGGCCATGGCCCCAGGTGATTTGAACCGTGTGCTGTTTTGCAACTCGGGCTCTGAAGCCGCTGACACGTCCATGAAAGTTGCCCTGGCCTACCACCGTGCTCGGGGCGAGGGCCACCGTAACGTTTTCATTGGCCGCGAGCGGGGCTACCATGGTGTGGGATTTGGTGGCATGAGTGTGGGCGGTATTCCTGCCAATCGCAAAATGTTTGGCACTGCACTTCTGCCGCGCGTTGACCATATGCGATTCATCCACGACCCAGTCAACCACGCCTACATTCATGGCGAACTGCCAGTCTGGAAGGAAGACTTGCTGCTTGAGCTGGAAAACCGCATACTGCCGCTGCACGACCCAAGCAACGTGGCCGCCATCATTGTCGAGCCCATCGCGGGCAGCGCAGGCTGGTATTTGCCGCCTCAGGGTTACCTGCAACGCCTGCGCCAAATCTGCGACAAGCACGGTATTTTGCTGATTTTTGACGAAGTCATCACCGGTTTTGGCCGCTTGGGCACCAACTTTGCAGCCGATTATTTTGGCGTGGTGCCCGACATGCTGAACTTTGCCAAAGGCGTGACCAACGGCGTCATTCCGCTGGGTGGCGTGATTTGCCGCGACCATTTGTACAACACCATGATGTCGGCCAACGAAAAGTCGCCTGTGCATGCGGTGGAGTTCATGCACGGCTACACCTACTCAGGTCACCCGGTGGCGTGCGCTGCGGCGGTAGCGTCCCTGACTCTTTACAAGCAAGAAAACCTGTTCGCGCGCGCTGCTGAAATGGGCAAAGTGCTGGGTGACGCCATGCACAGCGTCCTGAAAGGCCTGCCCAACGTGGTGAGCATTCGAACCTTGGGCAATGCGGGTGCGGTGGAGCTTTCAGGCATTGAAGGCGTTCCTGGCAAACGCGCGTTTGACATTTTTATGGAATGCTTTCACAAGGGCATCATGATTCGCCCGGCTGGTGAGACCTTGGTGTTGGCACCGGCTTTCATTGTTCAAAAATCCCACATTGACGAGTTGGTCTCAACCTTGGCAGCGGCCATTAAAAAACACGCCTGAAAAATGAATGACTTGATAAAAGCGCCAGACGATGAAGGCTCTGAATGGCACGACGTGGTGGCCCGCGACCAGCTTGACCCCGATTTCCCGCTGGGGCTTGAGGTCAACGGGCAACGGGTGGGCATCTACCTGCTGGATGATGTGGTGCATGCCGTTGATGACGTTTGCCCCCATGCCTTTGCGCTGCTTTCCCAAGGGTTTCAGGAAAACGGCGTTATTGAATGCCCCTTGCACGGGGCGCAATTTGAAATTGCAACAGGTAAGTCACTCACTGAAATATGTGACCAAAACATCGCATGTTTCCCGGTTCGCGTGAGTGACGGTCGGGTGTCCATCAAGATTTTGCCGATCAGCAATTAAAAGCATTGCCAGAAGGTTTGCTACAAGGTTTGCCAAAAGTGTTGGCAAGCGTTGGTAAGCGTTGGTAAGTGGGTGGTCTGGCTCAATACCTGGCATCTAACCAGGCCTTCAGTTCGGCAAAAACCGGCTCCGCATCCAACTCATTGAAGATCTCGTGAAACAAGGTGTCGAAACATCTTGTGGTGAGCACTCCAGACGACACCGCGGCGCTGAAAGCCCGACTGCCAGCCGGTTTGACCAAAGCGTCGGCACCTGCGTACATCAGCAAAGTGGGTAGGCGCCAGGACGGCGTTGCCGCCAGGATCTCGGGGCCAGCTTTGGCAATGAAGCGTCCCAGCCGAGCGCTGATTCGGTCATGGATCAATTTGTCATTTTTATAGTCTGCCACCACCGCCGGGTCGTGGGAGATCAGGCTTGCATCCAGGCCATTGCCAACCCGCAGGTTCGGTGAAATTTTGGGCAGCACACTGACCAGTATTTTTTGAAATCCGCTCAACCCTGCGTCCAACGCTGGCGACGACAAAATGAGCGAATCAACAGGCCGCACATTTCTGGCCACAAACAAAGCTGCAACGGCACCGCCCATACTGTGGCCCAACAAAA
Organism: Rhodoferax sp.; assembly: GCA_031431035.1. Taxonomy (GTDB): domain Bacteria; phylum Pseudomonadota; class Gammaproteobacteria; order Burkholderiales; family Burkholderiaceae_C; genus JANYCG01. The sequence continues at coordinate 15,131 of JANPCR010000305.1, read as the reverse complement.
TGAGGGGCGTGCCCTTTTTCATGCGCTGACGCGTGCTGTCCACAATGTCGGCAAGGTCGTCAAGCAAACGATCGTCAGAGCTTAAACCGCCTCTGGGCCCACCCGATTCACCGTGGCCGTATTGGTCGTAGCCGCGCACCGCAAAACGCCAATGGTTCAGGCGCCGCGCGATATGGTCGTAGCGCCCCGCGTGCTCCCCCAGGCCATGCACAATGATCACCACACCCCGCAAAATCTGACCTGGGTCTAACGGCCAATCCTGCACCGCCAGGTTGTCGCCGTCACTGGCGACAAAGGTCGTTAGAGTGGACTCAGTGGTCATGGATTTTGGGTTGTCAAAGTGCGACTCAAGACTACGGGCTTTGGGAATAAAAAGCCTTAGGGCATTTGTGCGATCACTTGAGCCACTGCCGCCGTGAGCTTTTTGGCATAGGGCACATGCAAAAATTCATTGGGACCATGGGCGTTGCTGCGCGGGCCAAGCACACCGCAGACCATCATTTGGGCAGACGGAAAGCCTTTGGACAACATGTTCATCAAGGGAATGGTCCCACCCTGCCCAATGTAGCCACATGCCGCCCCAAAGTGAGCCTGAGACGCCTCATTCAGGGCCTTTTCAAACCAAGGCGAGGTGCTGGGCGCGTTCCAGCCGGTCGCACCGCTTAATCCATCAAATGTCACTTTGGCCTGATACGGCGCGTTGTCTTCAAGCAAAGCCTTGAGTTCTTGCGCTGCGTTCGCAGCATCCACCAAGGGCGGTAGCCGCAGGCTGAGCTTGAACGCCGTGTAGGGTCGCAGTACGTTGCCAGCGTCTTGCAGGGCTGGAAAACCTTCAGCACCTGTCACGCTCAAGGTCGGCGCCCAAGTGCGGTTCAGCAAACCTTGCACGGGGTCGGTCGTGGTGGGCAGAGCAAATGTGGTGGAACCTGCGCAATCGTAATGCGCCCACGGGAAGCGCTTGTGAACCTCCTCACCCAAGATCGCCGCAGTGGCTTTGGCTTGCGCCAGCCGGTCACTTGGCACTTCGCAATGAAAACTGGCGGGCAGCAGCCGGCCTGTCTTGCTGTCCTCCAGTCGATCCAGCACCTGGCGCATGATGCGAAAGCTCGAAGGCACCAAGCCACTGGCATCACCCGAGTGAATCCCCTCGGTCAAAATTTCAACCTTCAGCACCCCAGTGGCCATGCCACGCAAGCTGCTGGTCAGCCACAGTTGATCGTAGTTGCCAGCGCCCGAGTCCAGGCAAATCACCAAGGCCACGTCGCCCAAGCGATTGCGTACGGGGTCGCGCAAGGCATCAACATAGGGCAGCAGATCGCGTGAGCCACTTTCTTCGCAAGTCTCAATCAGCCCGACGATGCGCGGATGGGCAACCCCTTGGGCTTTCAGCGCCTGCACAGCGGCAATGCTGGCGTAAACAGCATAGCCGTCATCCGCGCCACCACGCCCAAACAGTTTTCCATTTTCGTACTTGGGTGTCCACGGCCCCAAGTCAGACCGCCATCCTGAAAATTCAGGCTGCTTGTCGAGGTGGCCGTACATTAAAACGGTTTGGGCTGACGGTGCTTTGATTGGCGCTTCAGTTGCCTTGCCGTTTGATGCAGGAATTTCAAAAAACAACACTGGCGTGCGACCTGGCAGGCTGATGAGTTCAAGCGTCAGCCCCTCAACTTTTTGCGCGCGCACCCAGTCTGCCGCGTTGCGTATCACCGTATCCAGATAGCCGTGTGCCGCCCAGTCGGGGTCGAACATAGGCGACTTTGCCGGAATGCCAATGTAATTTGTGATTTGGCCGACGATGTCGCTATCCCACTGCTGGCTAACTTGACTGAGCGCTTGGGCGCTGTTCAGCGCGGATTGGGGAACTCTGGCGTTCATGACACACTCCTAGGTTGCATAAAAGACATCTGATACAGATTATGCGTTTTCTTTACGGCACCCGCGCCCTTTTTGCCCTGCTAACCCTGATGGTGTTGAGCGCCTGCGCGGGCAACCCCGACACCCTTCCTGCCGGTACAAACCGTGATGCCGTGCTGGCAACCCTAGGGCAGCCCACTGCTATGTGGCCGCTGGTCAACGGCGAACGGTTGCAGTACTCTAGCCAGCCCTGGGGGCAGCAGGTTTACAACGTTGACCTGGACAGCAACGGGCGTGTAGCCACGGCCACGCAAGTCATGACGCAAGCGGCGTTTGTAGCGGTTCAGGTCGATGTTTGGCGCACTCAAGACGTGTTGCGTGCTTTTGGCAAACCTGCGTTAGTCGCCCGTGTCCATTCATTTGATGGCAGCGTTTGGAGCTACCGTTACGCTGAGCCGTTTGGGCTTAACAAGCAGTTCAATATTTTCGTGGATCCAACGGGCCTGGTGCGACGCACCCAGGTAACCGAAGAGCCCGCACTGATTGACGAGCGAGTTAGCCTGCGCCACTGACCACTCAACAGCTCAACAACCCAACTGATCGGCGAGAGCCAGCAAGTTGGCGGCGTGCATTGTGTTGGCCGGGTTGGGCGAAATGTCTTTGGGCTGCAGGTGCCCAAACTCGTTGGCCCGCTCGATGTACGCTGTCTGCAAACCGCAAGTGCGCGCCGCTGCCAAGTCATCTTGGTGCGCTGCCACCAACATCACTTCGCCTGGCTCCAAGTCAAACACTTTGGCCACACCCAAATAGGTTGATGGGTGAGGCTTGTAGGCGCGAAACACTTCCGCTGACAAAACGCAGTCCCAAGGCAAACCGACACGTTTGGCCATATTCGTCAACAAGCCCAGGTTGCCGTTTGACAGCGAGCAAATCGTGAACTTGGTTTTCAGCCGGGTTAACCCCGCCACAGAATCAGGCCAAGCGTCCAAGCGATGCCAAACTTTGTTCAAATGCTTTTTTTGGAATTCGGTCAGGTGGGTGATCTTGAATTGGTCGAGGATGCCGTCCAGAGTCAATCGGTGCAAGTCGTCAATCAGCGTCCAGCCCAGCTCGCCCGACATCACCCGACGCATGGCAGGCTGGTAGCCCGCGCGCCAAGCCAGGGCGAACTCACTGGGGTTGACCTGCAACCCCATTTCGGTAACTTCTTTGACAATGCTGCCGTGCCAATCGACAACTGTGCCAAAAATATCAAATGCAAGAACGCTCGGAAGTTTGTAAGTCATAGGAGGACTGGTTTTGAAATCAGCGCGAAAACTTGAAGACCGCTGTGCCAGCCCACAGGTTCGGAGCCGTTCTTACCACACGCCCTTCTTGCAGACCAAAACTGTCTGCGACCCTCAATTGGTTGCGCAATGCCAAGGCGTCAAAGTCGGCAAAGGTTCCGACCCGAATGTTGGGTGTGTCGTACCATTGGTAGGGCAAACGTTTGGTCACGGGCATGCGTCCCATCAGAACGCTTAAGCGGTTGGGCCAATGGCCAAAATTGGGGAACGCCACGATGCCAGTTCTGCCCACCCGCGCGGTTTCACGCAACATCACTTCAGCGTTGCGCAAGTGTTGCAAGGTGTCAATTTGCAGCACCACATCAAATGACGCATCATCAAACAGGGTCAGGCCCTCGTCCAGGTTGAGTTGAATCACGTTGACCCCTCGCTTCATGCAGGCCAGCACATTGGCATCGTCAATTTCAATGCCATACCCACTGCAGCTTCGATGTGTCTGAAGGTGGGCCAACAGGCTGCCGTCGCCGCAACCCAAGTCCAGAACCCGCGACCCAATGGGAACCAGGTTGGCAATGGCTTCTATCGTGGCGATATCGCTCAAGCTGTGGCCTCCAGGTTGGACTTTGCAGCTTGCCGAGCAACGCTTGCTAGGCTCAAATTGTCCTGGTGAATACCGTCAAAGTACGACCGTACCGCGCCCATGTAGCGTGAGTCGTCCAGCAAAAAGGCATCATGTCCATGGGGCGCATCAATCTCTGCGTAGCTCACCTCGCGGCGATTGGCGACCAAAGCTTTCACTAGCTCGCGGCTCCTTTTGGGTGCAAATCGCCAGTCGGTAGTGAAGCTGACCAGCAGAAATTTGGCTTTGGCACGGGCCAGAGCCAAGTTGAGATTGCCACCGAATGGGCGGGCTGGATCAAAGTAATCGAGAGCCCGGGTGATTAGCAGGTAAGTGTTGGCATCAAAGTACTCAGCAAATTTGTCACCCTGGTAACGCAGATAGCTTTCGATTTGGAACTCGACCTCTTGCGTGCTGTATTTGTACTCTGGTCTATTTGGAGCCGCGGCATTTTCTGCATCGCCAGCCAAGGTCTGTTGCCGTCCAAACTTTTCATTCATCACATCGTCGCTCAAATAGGTGATGTGACCAATCATGCGGGCGATACGCAAACCCCGCTTAGGTTTGGTCTCCAATTTGGCGCCATCTGCATAAAAGTTCCCAGCCTGAAAATCGGGGTCGGTCACGATGGCGCGGCGCGCTACTTCATTGAAGGCGATGTTTTCAGCGGTCAGGTTGGGTGCGCTTGCAATCACAACGGCATAGCGAACCCGCTCGGGGTGTTGCAGCGTCCAGCTCAAGGCTTGCATGCCACCCAAGGACCCGCCCATCACCGCCGCCAAGGTGTTGATGCCCAGGGCGTCGAGCAGCCGGGCTTGGGAATTGACCCAGTCTTCGACCGTCATCACCGGAAAGTCCGCGCCGTAAATTTTGGGGCGTTCGGTTAAGGCTTTTGGATTGACATGCATGGGGCCCGTAGAGCCAAAGCACGACCCTAAATTGTTCACACCAATGACAAAAAAGCGGTCGGTGTCGACCGGCTTACCCGGGCCAATCATGGTGTCCCACCAGCCTTCTGATTTGGGCTGGCCTTCGTAGACGCCGGCAACATGGTGCGACGCGTTCAGGGCGTGGCAAACCAAGACAGCGTTGGACTTTTCAGCATTCAAAGTGCCATAGGTCTCGAAGCTCAAGTCGTATAGGCCAATGCTTTCGCCACTTCGCAAAGCCAGTTCAGCTTCGAAGTGCATGGATTGTGGAGTGGCGATCATTGAGAGAACCATTTTTAGGCGCAAAAAAAACCGACGTCGCTTGAGCTTGGGCTAAAGGCGACGCCGGGTTGGCGCGCATCTTTAGCTGCATTTGTTAAGCGCCCGCAAGCTGTGTCAAATCGGCGCTTACAAAGTATAGCAAGCTCAACCCATCTCAACCAGATCAATTGAGCCACTCCTTTCGCTTCAGACTATCGCTTAACTGAACACAGTGCCCTGAAGCTTGCCCAATTGCCAAGGATGATTGAAATGGCTCGATTTTTGCTTTATTTTGGTGCGTATTTACAATCTCGGTCGAAAACGCACCATTTCAAGTCAAATTTCATGCGAAGGTCATTATGGAAGCACTAAAACAGGGCTCAGATGTTTTGTTCATCTTATTGGGCGGCATCATGGTGCTCGCCATGCACGCTGGTTTTGCGTTTTTGGAACTGGGAACAGTTCGCAAAAAAAACCAGGTCAATGCACTTATCAAAATCTTGGTCGACTTTTCAGTCTCGACTGTGGTGTATTTTTTGGTCGGTTACAGCGTCGCTTACGGCACCAATTTTTTGGTAGGCGCAGAACAACTGGCCGCCAAAAACGGCTACGAATTGGTGAAATTCTTCTTTCTTTTGACCTTTGCGGCTGCCATACCGGCCATCATTTCGGGCGGTATTGCCGAGCGAGCCAAGTTTTGGCCTCAACTTTTAGCGACTGCGGTCATTGTCGGGTTGATCTACCCTTTATTTGAAGGTCTGGTCTGGAATCAACGCTTTGGGGTTCAAGCCTGGATCAAAGCAAGCACGGGCGAAGAGTTTCATGACTTTGCGGGCTCTGTTGTGGTGCATGCGGTGGGCGGGTGGTTGGCCTTGCCTGCCGTCATTTTGCTGGGCGCCCGAGCCAACCGTTACCGCAAGGATGGGTCAATCAGCGCGCATCCACCGTCAAACATTCCCTTTTTGGCACTGGGTGCTTGGATTTTGACGGTCGGTTGGTTTGGCTTCAATGTCATGAGCGCACAAACCATCGACAAAGTGTCGGGCTTGGTCGCAGTCAACTCTTTGATGGCCATGGTTGGTGGCACTTTGGTGGCCCTGGTGCTTGGTAAAAATGACCCGGGTTTTATTCACAACGGTCCACTGGCAGGTTTGGTGGCCGTGTGTGCCGGGTCAGACCTGATGCACCCGCTAGGCGCTCTGGTTGTGGGCGGCATTGCAGGCGCCATTTTTGTTGTGATGTTCACCTTGACCCAGAACAAATGGAAAATTGACGATGTCCTCGGAGTTTGGCCTTTGCACGGTCTGTGCGGCACATGGGGTGGACTTGCAGCGGGTATTTTTGGCACCAAGGCCATGGGCGGTTTGGGGGGTGTCAGCTTTATCGCGCAGCTGATCGGCACAGCCATGGGGGTAGCCTGGGCCTTTTTGGCTGGTTTTATCCTTTATCGCTTGCTCAAAGCAACGATGGGTTTGCGTCTGACGCAAGAGGAAGAATACGAAGGCGCAGACCTGTCTATTCACCGCATTGGGTCGACACCAGACCGAGAGGTGAACTGGTGAACTGAGGAACTGGTGGGTAGCCCGCCTATTGACGGGCTTCAACCCCACACGCGCCTAACGTAGCACCAGCACTGGCGTGGTCGAGTGCGTCAGCACGTGCTGGGTTTCGCTGCCGAGCAACAGGCGCTTGATTCCTTTGCGACCATGCGACGCCATCACAATCAGGTCGCAACGGTGTTTTTTGGCCGCAGCGATGATGGCCTCAGCCACCAAATCGGACTTGACTACAACCACTTTGGTGCCAACCCCTCGTGCCACGCCAATTGTTTTCACGGCATTCACCATGTTCTGACCGCTTTCAGCCCATTGCGCCTCGATTCGTGCAACCTCGGCCGGAGCCAGCGCAACGCCACCTTCGAAATAGCTAATCGGGTAGCGTGCCACCACAGTCAGGCCCACCAGTTCGGCATCGCAAAGTGCTGCCAGCGCAACCGCATGACCCACTGCCTTTTTTGACAGACTCGAACCGTCTGTTGCGACAAGAATTCGTTTGTACATAGTGGCTCCAATCAAAGTTGAAGCCTTAAGCGTAAGGCGAGGGTCGACTTCCAGACTTGATTCAAATCAATTGACCGCCTGAAAATTTGACCTTCAGTCTTGCAGCGGAAACTGAGCTTCAACCAGCGTCCCCGCGCCTGCCTGGCTGCTGATGGTCACATTTCCCTTCAGCAGTTGAGCGCGTTCACGCAGGCCCATCAAACCCAAAGAATTAGGTTTGCGCGGGTCGCCCACCGAAAACCCCAAACCGTTGTCGCGAATGCTTAGCCTCACGGCGTGAGAGCTCTTCTCAATGTGAACTTCGACCTTGGACGCTTGCGCGTGCTTGGCAACGTTGGCCAGCGCTTCTTGAACCATGCGGAACGCGGCCGTTGCATAGGGCTCTTGCAGTTCGATATGCTCGTGCGCGACCAAACTGCACGGCACACCCGTGCGCTGAGTGAAACTCTGTGCCAGCCACTCAATGGCAGGTCGAAGGCCAAGGTCATCCAGCAACAAGGGCCGCAAATCAGCAGCAATGCGACGAGTCGACGCGACGGTGTCGTCCACCAAGGCCTGCATGGCATTGAGCTTCAGGGTTACCGTTTCATTGGCTTGTGGCAACCGATCTTTGAGCCAGGTGATGTCCATCTTGAGCGCAGTCAACGACTGCGCCAAGTCGTCGTGCAGTTCCCGTGCAATTCGTGATTTCTCTTTTTCCAGAATTGCATGCGCTTCAGTCGCAAAGGCATCCATTTTGGCCTTGGCCTGAACCCGTTCACTCACATCCCGCACGATCACGGTGAACAGCTTGCCTTGCTCTGTGTTCAAGTGCGAAATCGACGCTTCAACTGGAAATTCCTCGCCACTGTGGCGAATACCAAAAACCAGTGCCGACCCACTCATGCGCCGTGAGGTTTCTCCTTTGACCCCGAATCGTTGCACATGGTTTGCGTGAGCCGCGCGAAAACGGGTAGGAATTAACAGTGACAAGGGTTTGCCCAGCACGGCTTGCTCAGGCCATCCGAAAATTCGCTCGGCAGCTGGGTTGTAAAACAGAATGTGCTGCGACTCGTCCACCGTCACCACCGCATCCATCACATTCGTCAAAATATCAGCCAGGCGCGCGGCCATGGCATCTGTGCGAGTCGCTGCATCTGCAGGAAGGGAAATTTTTGCAATCGGCATAGGGAGAATCTACACGAGAATTTGGGTGTGGTCAGCCTGTGCCGTGTTGAGCGAGAATCTCGCAACGCCCTCGGGTTGCTCCTCGGGGTGCTATTTGTTCAAACTATCTGAAGCCCGCATGAAAATCGAAAAAAACACCGTCGTCACCCTCAAATATAAAGTTTCATCTGCTTTGGGTGTGCTGATAGAAGAAGTCAAGGAACCTATGGCGTATTTGCATGGCGGTTACGACAATACTTTGCCAAAAATCGAAGCTGCACTGGAGGGGCAACAAAACGGGTTTCACACCACGCTAGAGCTTCAGCCTGAAGACGCCTTTGGGGTGCGCGACGAGGGTTTGGTGCAAACCATTGCGCGACGCGACTTTCCGCCGGGCGTCAAGGTGGGTGGTCAGCTGAAAGGCCGAGCTGTGGACGGCACAGAGCATGTGTTCAATGTTCTCAAAATCAAGGGCGACACTGTGTTTTTGGACGCCAATCACCCCTGGGCTGGTCTGGTGCTGCGGTTCAATCTGAAGGTTACTGAAGTCCGCAGAGCCATTCCCGAAGAAATTGAACACCGCCACGTGCATGGCGCGCATGGTCACCATCACTAAAAACCGGACGGCGCTGTCTGCGCTACCCGTCGCAGCGTCCAGGCTGGTTTATTCGACGGAGGTGGGCCGCGTTTGCCCCGCCTGCAGCAAACCTCAAGCACAGTGTTCTTGCAAGCTCGATGCGGCGGTTGTGCCCGCAACCGATGACACCGTGCGCGTATCGTTGGAAACCAAAGGCCGCAAGGGCAAAGGCGTGACGGTCATCAAAGGTGTGCCTTTGGATGCGCTGGCGTTGGTGCAACTGGGTAAGCAACTCAAAGCGGCTTGCGGAACCGGCGGCACCGTGAAAGACGCCACCATCGAGGTCCAGGGCGACCATTGCGTCAAAGTCATTGGTGCATTGCAAAAGCAAGGCTTTTCGGTCAAACGCGCTGGCGGTTGAAACCACTGCCCATGGAAGCCGAAGACCTGCAAAAACTCGTCAGCTGGAAAATGCCCTTTGGCAAACACAAAGGCTGCTTGCTGGCCGACCTGCCAGGCAATTACCTGAACTGGTTTGCGCGCGAAGGCTTTCCAAAAGGTGAGATAGGGCGCCTGTTGGCGTTGATGCAAGAAATTGACCACAATGGGCTGAAGCCCTTGCTGGACCCGTTGCGAGGGCAATCTGGGCCAGAGCAGCCTTAAAACATCACCATCTTCGCGCCAAAACAGCCTTTTGGCGAATTTTCATGACGTAGATGAGCCTGCGAGGCATGATGGCGACATAACGGTATTCAAAAAGGTATTCACGGGATGGCGACTTTGATTCCTGCGTTGGGGGCCGGTGTGTCCCGCATGACGAGCGGCGAGCGCCGACTGGCCGAGCGCCTGGAGCAAAAGCTCGACGATGACTACCTCATGTGGTACGACGTGCCCATGGGCCCTAAAAACGCCCACCCCGACTTTTGCGTGATGCATCCGCGCCGGGGCATCTTGATTCTGGAAGTCAAAGACTGGAAGCCCGCCACCATCCAACAGGCCGACAAGCAGACCTGGACCATCATCCCCGATGGCATCCCTAAAAGCGTCATCAATCCGCTTGAGCAAGCCCGCCAATACGCGCACCAAGTCGTCAACGCGCTGGAGCGCGACCCGCAACTGGTGCAGGCAGACGGCCCGCATAAGGCCAAGCTGGCCTTCCCCTGGAGCTACGGCGTGGTATTTACCAACATCACCCGCAAGCAGTTTATGGAAGGTGGTCTGCACCAAGCCATCGAGCCGCGCCGCGTGTTGTGCAAGGACGAAATGCTGGAGGCCGTGGACGCGGAGGACCTGCAAAGCCGCTTGTGGGACATGTTTCCCTATGAGATACGCGGCGTGATGAGCCTGCCCCAGCTCGACCGGGTGCGCTGGATCATGTTCCCTGATGTGCGGGTGCAAACCCAGTCTGCGCTGTTTTCCGATGCCGATTCAGATGCTGACACTGATGCCGACTTCCCCAGCATCATGCGCGTGATGGACTTGCAGCAAGAGCAGCTTGCGCGGTCTTTGGGCGATGGGCACCGCGTGATTCACGGCGTGGCAGGTTCGGGCAAGACCATGATCTTGGGTTACCGCGCAGAGTATTTGGCCAAAGCCTGCACGCCCACCTCCAAGCCCATCCTCATCCTGTGCTTCAACGAGCCGCTGGGTGTCAAACTGACCAGCAACATGCAAGCCAAAGGCCTGAGTGAAAGCGTGCACGTGCGCCACTTTCACAAATGGTGCCGCCAGCAATTGGTCGCCTTTGGGCAAACCTTGCCCGCTCAAAATTTGTCGGTCGATGCCATCATGACGGAGATGGTGCAGCGCGTGATCGCCGGTGTAGACAGAAAGCAAATCCCCAGCGGCCAGTACCAAGCGATCTTGATCGACGAAGGCCACGACTTCGCCCCCGAATGGCTCAAGCTGGTCACGCAAATGGTCGACCCCGCCACCAACAACCTGCTGCTGCTCTACGACGATGCGCAAAGTATTTATGAACGCGAAAGATCACGTGATAAGACAAAACAGTTCAGCTTCAAAAGCGTCGGCGTGCAAGCCCAGGGCCGCACCACTATCCTCAAAATCAACTACCGCAACACCAAACAGATCCTGCAAACCGCCAACCTCATCGCCGCCGATTTATTGACGGCGGACGACAAAGACGAAGACGGCATCCCCCTGGTCAAACCCATCAGTTGCGGCCGCGAAGGCCCAGCCCCCACCCTCATCCGCCTACCCACCCTGCGCGAAGAAGCCCACGCCATTGCCGACCACCTCAACAGCGCTCACAAAGAAGGCCACGCCTGGGGCGACATGGCCATCTTGTGCCCCGATTACCAAACCCGCGACCTCTGCGCCCAAGTGCTGCACCAGCGACAAATTCCCGTGCAAATGCGCCGTAGCCCCGGCGACTTCGACCCCGCCAGCGACACCATCAAAGTCATGACCATGAAAGTCAGCAAAGGCCTGGAGTTCCCTGTGGTGGCGCTGCCCGGCGTAGGGCACATGCCCGCGAAGGGCGAAGACGAAACAGAGGCGGCGCGGGTGTTTTATGTGGCGGCGACGCGGGCGATGCAGAGGTTGGTGATTGGCGTGGGTGGGAGTGGTGGGTTTGGAGCGCGGTTGGTGTGATCGCCAACTATTACGAGCAGCGTTTTCAGCGCCTGATGGATGCAGGCGAAGGCTTAGCCCGCGCTTTGGAAGGTACAGCGCTGGCATACCTTGACGGCAAACCCGCACGTCACGGCAACCAAAAAGTCACCCGCGAACAGCGCCACATCGCCTTTTGGTCCTGTAGTTTCCTGACCGACTTGCCCGCGCCGGCGTGGCAGTCGCAATCGATGATGCTTGCGCTGGCCCAGTACATGGGACAAGAGCGCGTTTCAAATATGGTCATGCTCGCCAACGTGGCTGCGGTTGCGCCTGATGTCCTGATCCGCGCTGCTCGTTGCTCAGGGCTGATACTCACGCAGTATTCACCCAGAAGGACAGAGCTGGATCAGTTGGCTGCGTCCGAGCCTTCCATTGCGGAGCTGTGCAATGTGTTGGAAATTTTGACCGTAGCCCACCGGGAACGGCAAGGCGCAGTCGCCAAGTGGCAGAACATGCTGACAGAGCTGTCGCCATTTGAGTTCCTGAGTTATGCCAGCCTGTATGCATTTGAACATTTGGTGCTGGACGGTTCGACATGGCTACCCCATCGTCCGACGCGCAAACGGACATGCAGGTGGCTTGGGACGCAATTAACGACATCCTGCTCTGGAAACTCTCCCATTGCGCGCACGATTCGACCCGGTTGACCGATGCAATCATCGGCCAATCACTCGCCAAGCACCTATCACCTTTCTTGTTTCCATCACCCAGCGGCCAACCTGCCCGGCACGACGTGCGCGAAGCGTTTGCCAGTCTGCTGGCCGCGCAAGTTGAATTGAACAGCTTTGTGGCGCAGTCCGCCGACGCTTTCAGCTACGACCACAGTATTGAGTTTGTGCGGGTGGAGGGGCGGCTTGCAATTAAAGTGCTGGATGCTAAAGCCGTCGCCGCCTGGCAGCGCAATGGCCGCAAGCTCTCTAACCTGCACAACTACTGGTACTACCGCGCCATGGATGAGTTTGTCGATTCAGGTAAGGCAACGCGGCAGATTGGCCGTCCTGAAAATCGCGAGATCAATCGCGTGGCCTACATTAAAGCACTGCGCACACAGTTGCAGTTGACTGAGGTGTATGGCGTGAGCGATACCGTGACCACTGATGCGGGAGACTCCGTGCCGTTGTTTCAGGCGCTGCTGTCGCTCGAACTGATGAACGTGTTCTTCCAACGTGATTTTCTGGAAACCTACGTCGAGCATTTACGCAGCACGGGTGACTGGGCAATGGCGTTGAGCACATTGGCCTTCAATGGTTTGCTCGATGGCAATCAGATTCGATTCCCGCTGACATGGTCTGACCGTGAAGCCAAGATTGGCAACATTGTGGGCTGGACGGTTACGCCAGCGCATCCAAAAGGCAACCCTAGTCATGCGGCGGCAATTGTGGACTTCTGGATTAACGATTTGGCAGAGCTATCCAGGCAATTGCAGAGTGGCGCGACTGGCTTAAAGCCTGACCTGTTTGAGCGTCCGATTCTCAAAATGGGCAGAATGCTCGTGCAGTTGCCCTGGGTGGTGGGCCTGCAAAATAACAGTACTGCGGCCATTAACAATCTGCGGCGTTTGGGTGCGCGCCGCAATGAAGCCCGCGCGGAGACGCAGCATATAGAAACCCAGCTTGGCATCATGCTAGAGAAGCGGGGTTTCAAAGTCGTTTTGAACTGGATCCCGCCAGTCGAGCTAGACGGTAATGCAGGTGAAGTAGATTTGATCTGCGCACGTGATGGAACGGTGCTGGTACTGGAGGTGAAGTCCACCTACTTGCGCCTCTCCCAGCAAGACGCATGGCTGCACGAGACCACCACACTGCGCAAAGCGGGCCAGCAGTTGTATCGCAAGGTGGCTGCGGTGCAACGGGGCTTGGCTGACCAACCTGAATTGGCACAACGTCTTGGACTGAAACTTGGTGCGCCTACCTCCAACATGTGCGGTTGGATTGTGGACACCAGCATCGAGTGCGACCACCAGAGGTTTGGTGGTTTTCTGAAAATTTCCTCGGAAGAGCTTCTGATCGCGCTACGTGATGACTGGTATTTGCTGCATGACTCGGACGGCATGTACCCACAGGCTGCGACCTTTGCCCGTCCAAAGCCGCAGAGCCTTTACCTGCTAGGGTTTAGCGTGGAGCGGTTGATTGAAGTGGTGGAAACGCAAGCGATTTGGAAGGACATTTGAAAACTAAAGTGGATTTTTAAGAAATAGCGACTTTTGCAACACCGAAACGGTTTAGCAGACCACAGGCCTACTTGCCACACAACTCATATCCTGCGCTCCGCCCCCCACCTTCCAGCTTGCGCAACACTCCCTGCGCTAGCAGGTCATTGATGTCGCGCAGCGCCGTATCAGCAGAGCACTTGCCGATGGCTGCCCATTTGGCGTTAGTCAGTTTGCCTTCCATGCCGTCCAGTACTCGGTTCAGTACCAGCGTTTGCCGCGCGCTCAGGGGAGTGCCTGCCCAGCGCTGCCAAAACTGGGCTTTGGCAAGAACGCCTGCAAGCAGTGCGTCTGAACCTTGCACTGCGCGTAGCAGGCAACCCAGGAACCAGTGTAGCCAGAGCGTCGCGTCTAGCGGGCCTTTTTGGGTGGCTTCCAATTGCTCGTAGTAGGCTTTGCGCTCGCGCTGTATCTGGGCGCTGAAGCTGTAAAAGCGTTGGCTGGTGCCTTCGGCGCGGGCCAGCGCCATGTCTCCCACGGCTCGGCTAAGGCGACCATTCCCATCGTCGAACGGGTGCAAGGTGACCAGCCACAAGTGGGCCAGTCCGGCCTTGATGAGTGCATCGCCCAGCGGTGCGGCGTCGAACCACTTGAAAAACGCTTCAGTTTGCGCGGGCAAGGTGCCAGCGGGCGGCGCGGTGAAATGCACTTTCTCGCGCCCCACCGGGCCAGACACGACGTCCATAGGGCCGCTCGCGTCGTTGCGCCAAGCGGCCACGGTGATGCGCAACCGGCCACTGTAGCCAGTAGGGAACAGAGCGGCGTGCCAGCCAAACAGGCGTTCTTGCGTCAGGGGTTTATCAAAGTTGCGGGTGGCATCCAGTACCACGTCCACCACGCCATCCACATGCCTGTCACTGGGTGCCAAAGCACCGATTTCCAGCCCGAGCCTGCGAGCGACCGACGAGCGTACGGCATCAAGGCTGAGTCGCTCGCCCTCAATCTCGCTGGTTTTAAGAACCTCCTGGGTCAGCACCTGCAGCGTGGCTTGGTCGCGTTGCGCCAATCCCAGCTCGGTCATGCGGCCCATCAACGCCCCCTGTGCGCGGTGCACTTGGGCCAAAGGCGCAGCAAGCGCGGCTGCGTCATAAATGAAGGTTGGCCAGTCGGGCCGCTGCCAGATGTAGCGGGGGTTACGAACAGGGCGGTGATGGCGCATGCGGTGATTATGGCGTTTTTTCACCGCAAATTATGCGGCAAATACGGTCGCAAAGCTTGAAAATTGTCCGCTTTCCTCTCTTATGCCTGCCATAGCGCTTCGCGCGTTTGCCTGAAGCCTTCGCGTACCATCCTCACTGTCCAATTCCCCCCCCCTCACCCCAACCGGAGACAATTATGTTCAGTCACGTCATGCTAGGTGTTAACAACCTGGAAGCATCCAAAAAGTTTTACGACGCTCTGCTCGGCACCCTGGGCGTCGCGCCCGGCGTTGCCAACAAAAACCGCTACTTTTACCGCAGCCCTGGCGGCACGTTTGGCATTACCACGCCGATCAATGGCGAACCAGCGACCTTTGGCAATGGCAGCACGTTGGGCTTCAAAGTCGAGTCGCC
>JANPCR010000304.1:0-6240 GCA_031431035.1 Rhodoferax sp. | reverse complement strand
GTGGGGGCTATCGTACCCTGCTCCGTGCAAAATAGGCCACCGGGGTGAATATTCACAATGGCAAAAAATTTGAAGGAGACAGACCCATGACCCCATCGACCAGCCAGACCCCCGACCCCCAGGGCGCCACCGTGGAGCCTGACCAAGAACTGGCGGTTGAACAGCGCGGCCCGGTGTTGTGGCTGACAATTCAACGCGAAGCCCGCCGCAACGCCATGAGCCACGCGGTGCTGGCAGGCATGTCCAAAGCGATTGCCGATGCGCAAACCCGGCGGGACGTGCGCGCCATTGTCATCACGGGTGCCGGTAGCAAAGCGTTTTGCGCCGGGGCCGACTTGCAGTCTGCCAAAGCTTTCACTACCGATTATTCAGAGCCGATTGGCCACTTGGCGCAGTTGTTGCGGGTGGCGCAAGCCAGTTGCGTGCCGCTGATCGCGCGAGTGAACGGTACCTGCATGGCAGGCGGTTTTGGGCTGTTGTCGATGTGCGACATGGCCGTAAGTGCGCACCACGCAGTGTTTGGCCTGCCCGAGGTCAAGGTCGGCGTGTTCCCAGCGCAGGTCTTGAGCGTGTTGCAGCACCTCATCCCCAGGCGGGTTTTGAACGAAATGTGCCTGACCGGCGAGCCCATCACGGCCGCCCAAGCATTGCAATACAACCTGGTGAACTATGTGCAAACGGCTGACGAAGCCGATGTGGATGTGCGCCTGAATTGGTTGCTGGAGCGCCTGCTGGACAAATCGCCCGCCGCCATTCGCCGGGGCCGCTACACGATGAAGAAAATCGAGTCGATGGCATTTGAAGAGTCGATGTCGTTCACCGAAAGCCAAATTGCGCTGTTCACGCTGTCTGACGACGCCAAAGAGGGGCAAAAAGCGTTTCAGGAAAAGCGCAAGCCCAATTGGACGGGCCACTGAGGCCGCTGGGAATTTGGGCGACACTTGTTCTAAAGTGATTGCAGCCTTGGACTATCAAATCGACACCTCCTTCAACAAACATTTAGCCTGACTGGACAACGACTATGACGACAAACGCAATCGGCCATTACATTGGCGGGCAATTGGTAGCTGGTGCTTCGGGCCGCACGCAAGCTGTTTTCAACCCCGCCACGGGCGCAGTGACTGGCAACGTGGCGCTGGCCAATGCCTCAGAGGTAAATGCTGCCGTTGTGGCCGCGCAGGCCGCTTTTCAGGGCTGGGCCGACACGCCGCCCATTCGGCGCGCGCGCGTCATGTTCAAGTATTTGGAGCTTGTGAACGCCCACCGCGACGAGCTGGCGCACGCCATCACCGCAGAACACGGCAAAGTCTTCACCGACGCGCAAGGCGAAGTCACGCGCGGCATTGACATCATCGAGTTTGCCTGCGGCATACCGCAATTGCTCAAGGGCGACTTTACCGACCAAGTCAGCACCGGCATTGACAACTGGACGCTGCGCCAGCCCCTGGGCGTGGTCGCGGGCATCACGCCGTTCAACTTCCCGGTCATGGTGCCCATGTGGATGTACCCCATGGCCATTGCAGCGGGCAATAGCTTCATTTTGAAACCCAGCCCAATTGACCCCAGCGCCACGCTGTTGCAGGCCAAACTGCTTAAAGAAGCGGGCCTGCCCGACGGCGTGTTCAACGTGGTGCAGGGCGACAAAGAAGCCGTCGACGCCATCTTGGCCCACCCCGATATCAAGGCGGTGAGTTTTGTCGGTTCGACCCCCATCGCCAATTACATTTACGAGACGGGCGCACACAACGGCAAGCGTGTGCAGGCCTTGGGTGGGGCCAAAAACCACATGGTCGTGATGCCCGACGCCGACATTGAGCAAACCGTGGATGCGCTGATTGGCTCGGCCTACGGCTCGGCGGGCGAGCGCTGCATGGCTATCAGCGTGGCGGTTTTGGTGGGCGACGTGGCTGACAAAATTGTGCCGCTACTCGTTGAACGCACCAAAACCCTCAAAATATTGAACGGCACCAATTTGGCAGCCGAAATGGGCCCCATCGTCACCGACATTGCGCATAAGCGCATCACTGGTTACATCGACATTGGCGTCAAAGAAGGCGCAAAAATGCTGGTGGATGGCCGCAACTTCAAGGGTACAGACGCTGGCCCTGGCTGCGCCAATGGCTTTTGGATGGGTGGAACGCTGTTTGACCACGTCACCACCGACATGCGCATTTACAAAGAAGAAATCTTTGGCCCGGTGCTGGTGTGCGTGCGCGCCAAAGACTTTGCCGAAGCGCTGGCCATGGTCAACGCCCACGAGTTTGGCAACGGCGTGAGCTGCTTCACCCGCGACGGCAACGTCGCCCGCGAATTCAGCCGCCGCGTGCAAGTCGGTATGGTCGGTATCAACGTGCCCATCCCCGTGCCCATGGCCTGGCACGGCTTTGGCGGCTGGAAGCGCAGCTTGTTTGGCGATATGCACGCCTATGGCGAAGAAGGTGTGCGCTTTTACACCAAGCAAAAATCCATCATGCAGCGCTGGCCTGAGAGCATTGGCAAGGGGGCGGAGTTCGTCATGCCGACGGCTAAGTAACCTGCTGGTGGAAATGTTGAGTGTTCCAACCGCAGATTCTTTTCGAATAATCCCAATTTGGGACTAAAATACGCAGATGCGGGTCATTTCCAAAGCAAGCCTGGTTCGATTCTGGACAAAACACCCCGGCTCAAAACAGGCTTTGCAGACGTGGTTTGAAGATGCCAGCCATGCCAAATGGAGTAACCCCCAAGATATCAAATTGAGGTATGCGAGCGCAAGCTTTGTAGGTGGCAATCGGGTGGTATTCAATATCAAAGGCAATGAGTACTGGCTGATCGTGGCCATCGCCTACCGCTTTGCCGCCGTGTACATCAAGTTTGTGGGTACGCATCAACAATACGATGCCGTTGACGCGGCGACTGTGGAGAGCTCACCATGAAAAAAAATGCCTATCCCATTCAGCCTATCCGCACAGAAGCGGATTACCAGCTGGCTCTGCAACTGGTGGCTCCGTACTTCAATAACGAACCCGAGCCTGAAAGCGACGCGGGCGCGCATTTCGAGGCAATGGTGACGCTGATCGAGGCTTACGAAGCCAAACACTATCCCATCTCTCCACCCGACCCGGTTCAGGCGATCAAATTTCGGATGGAGCAGCAAGGCCTGACAGCCGCCGATCTGGTTCCCATGATTGGGCAGCGCAATCGCGTCTATGAAGTACTGAACGGCAAACGCAAGCTGACCATGGCCATGGTCTGGAAGCTGCACACTGGCTTGGGGATACCTGCCGAGAGTCTGATTCGCCAGCCCGGTTGAACGCGGTGTTAAAACCGACGATCAATGCCTCTGCTGCAGCGCATAACTGCCCTTTTTTGACCTTCGACATGTACTTCAAGCGGGTTGAGGACTTGCAGCATGTGTGGCAGCAAGTCTGAAACAACCTTTAAAAATGACCACCGACACCTCCCTCAGCTTCGACTACATCATCATCGGCGCGGGCACTGCCGGCTGCCTGCTGGCCAACCGCCTGAGCGCGGACGCGTCCAAACGGGTGCTCTTGATTGAGGCAGGGCGCAAAGACGACTACCACTGGATTCACATTCCGGTCGGTTACTTGTATTGCATTGGCAACCCGCGCACCGACTGGCTTTACAACACCGAGCCGGAAGCCGGCCTGAATGGCCGAAGTTTGCGCTACCCGCGTGGCAAAACCTTGGGTGGCAGCAGCAGCATCAACGGCATGATCTACATGCGTGGCCAGGCGCGGGACTACAACCATTGGGCGCATTTGACAGGCGATGACACGTGGCGCTGGGACAACGCGCTACCTTACTTCAAGCTGCACGAGGACTATTACAAAGGCCCCGACGCTCTGCACGGCGCTCGTGGAACCGAGCCTGAACTGATGCCCGCCAACGGCACGCCTTACCAAAAGTTGCTGCGTGGGCGCAACGCGGGCGGTGAATGGCGCATTGAAAAGCAGCGGCTGCGCTGGGACGTGCTGGACGCGTTTTCTGCCGCCGCGCAACAGGCCGGTCTACCCGCTTGCGATGACTTCAACCGGGGCAACAACGACGGCGTAGGGTATTTTGAAGTCAATCAAAAAGCCGGTTGGCGCTGGAACACAGCCAAGGCCTTTTTGCGCCCCACTTGCTACGCGCGGCCTAATTTTGAAATGTGGACAGCGGCGCAGGCGTCCAAACTGATCATCGACACCTTGCCCGACGGCACCCAGACCTGCACGGGTGTGCAAGTGTGGGCGACTGATGAACTGATCACCGCCCGCGCCACCCGCGAAGTGCTTTTGTGCGCGGGCAGTATCGCGTCGCCGCAACTTTTGCAGCTTTCTGGCATTGGGCCAGCAGCGCTTTTGCAAAAGCACAGCATCCAGCCGGTGGTCGATGCGCCCGGAGTGGGTGCCAACTTGTCAGACCATTTGCAAATTCGCGCGGTGTTCAAGGTGGACAAAGTGGCGACCCTGAACACCCAGGCCAACAGCTTGCTGGGCAAGGCCAAAATTGGCCTGGAATACGCCCTGAAGCGCAGCGGCCCGATGAGCATGGCACCCAGCCAGTTGGGGGCTTTCACCCGCAGCGACCCTGGGCAAGAGCACCCCAACCTCGAATTTCACGTGCAACCCCTCAGCCTGGATGCTTTTGGCGAGCCCCTGCACAGCTTCAATGCTTTCACCGCCAGCGTGTGCAACTTGAACCCGACCAGCCGCGGTACCGTACAAATTAAAAGCAACAAGTTTGAAGATGCGCCCGCCATTGCGCCCAACTACCTGAGCACCGAGGCGGACCGTCTGGTGGCCGCAGATTCACTGCGCGTCACCCGGCGCATCGTGGCGCAACCCGCCTTGGCCAAATTCAACCCGGTCGAGTGGAAGCCCGGCACCCAGTTTCAAACCGACGCAGAACTGGCCAAATTGGCTGGCGACATCGCCACCACGATTTTTCACCCGGTGGGCACCACCAAGATGGGCAGTTTGAGCGACCCGATGACCGTGGTGGACTCGCGCCTGCGGGTGCGCGGCAGGCCCGGCGTGAACGGCGGGTTGATTGCCGGTTTGCGGGTGGTGGACGCGGGTGTCATGCCGACCATCACCAGTGGCAACACCAATTCGCCTACCTTGATGATTGCTGAAAAAGCCGCGCAATGGATTTTTGAGGACGCGCTGTCGGAAAGCCCCCGCTGAAGCGCAGCGCATACATCAGCAGTCTGAACGCCCGGTCTGAACAGTAAAAGGGTTAATCCGGATGCGCCGAAATGGTGCAATTCTTAAACTAGACTCACTCACAACCGGGCCACAAGCCACGGCACTGCAGAGAGGCCGAGGAGACAGCCCCGAAGAAATAAAATAGACCAAATTTGGCGTGCCCACAGCAGGTGCGCTTTTCCAAAGGCACTGGCGATCCCAGTGCCTTTTTATTTGTCCTTTCATTTCTGAATCAACCGAGCCGCGCGAAAGCACTGTCTTCGGCAGTGCGCCTGCTTCACGAATGATTTAAAAATGAAATTCGGCTACTGCTTTCCTCAGCTGCTGCGAAACTACCCCGATGGATTTATTGCTTGTTTCGCTGGCCTCGCTGTTGGCCGGTTTTGTCGATGCCATAGTGGGCGGCGGCGGCTTGATTTTGGTGCCCGCGCTGTTTGCGGTGTTTCCCACCACGCACCCCGCGACGCTGCTGGGCGTTAACAAAGGAGCGGCCATTTGGGGCACGGGCTTTGCTGCCTGGCAGTTCAATCGGCGCGTGAGGTTGCCTTGGGCGGCGTTGTTGCCCGCTGCGTTGGTCGGTTTTGCCGCGTCCTTGGCGGGGGCTTGGGTCGTGACCGTGGTGTCGCCCAGCTATTTGCGCCGCGCCATGCCGCTGGTTTTGCTGGCGGTGTTGATCTACACACTGGCTAAAAAAGACCTGGGGCAGCACCACGCTCCGCGCTTCTCGGGCCGTGCAGAAATAGCTGTCGCCGCTAGTATTGCTGCGTTGATTGGCTTCTACGACGGATTTTTTGGCCCCGGCGCGGGCAGTTTTTTCGTGTTTTTAATGGTTCGCCTGCTGGGCTACGACTTTTTGAATGCGTCGGCAAGTGCCAAGGTGCTGAACAGCGCCACCAATTTAGCTGCTTTGTTGCTGTTTGTTGCGAAAGGGCATATTTGGTGGCACTTTGTTGCGGTCATGGCGGTGGCCAATGTTCTGGGCAGTTTGGCTGGGACGCACCTTGCGCTTAAGCACGGCGCGGGTTTTGTGCGGTGGGTGTTTGTC
>JANPCR010000303.1:0-4345 GCA_031431035.1 Rhodoferax sp. | reverse complement strand
CGGCTGCGCGTAGAGGCGGGCCCGGCTGCTGTGATCACCATGTCGGGCAAGGCGCTGCCCAGGCACAGCGGCAGGCCAATGCCATGCACTTCAGGTCGCCATTCGCTGAATGAGCCGCAAATGCCCTGCTCGGCATAATCGATCATCGCTTGCTGAATGCCACTGTTGATCAGGGGCCATTTGGCAGGATCCAGCAGCTGAATACGTGCCAAGATGTCGCGTCGGCTTATGGCGTCCATGCCTGCCAGACAGGCTCGCCCCATGGCTGTGGTGGCAATCGGAATGCGCGAACCCACGTTGAGTTGCAGTGTCAAGATGGAGTTGCCATGGCAGGTGTCCACATACAGCATGGCCAGGTCGTCACGCACGCCCAGGGCAAGCTGCAATCCGGTGGATTCGGCAACCGCTTGAAGCACGGCGCGGCTTTTTTGCTTCACTTCAAGGCGTGCCAATGCAGAGCCGCCAATCCCCAGCGCCGCCATGCCAAGCCGGTAGCGCCCCGAGCTAGGCTCTTGTTGCAAATAGCCTGTTGCCGTCAAGGTGTGGGTCAGGCGCGTGATGGTGGATTTGGGAAGCCGGCAGCGTTCTGCCAGTTGTTGGTTGCCAAGGCGTTCTTCGCCAGATTGGAAGCACCGCAAAACGTCAAGGCCCCGGGCCAGTGCGGTGACAAATTGGCGGTCAACAGGTTTTGATGGTGAAACGGGGTTGAGCATTTTTGATTCCGCTGTGCAGTTTTTGAATTCTTAAAAATCAGACAACTGAGAATTTTATGCCGCTAGTCGGAATATGATGGTGAAAATTTTGTTTCATCTGAAGTTGCAAACCTCTGATTTTTGAAAAAGGATTTCTCCATGAGCGCAAAAAAAGCGATTCTTGTCATCGGCGCAGGGGACGCAACGGGCGGCGCGATTGCACGGCGCTTTGCGCGCGAAGGCTACATTGCCTGCGTCACCCGCCGAAGCGAAGAAAAACTGCAAACCTTGGTCAAAGAAATTCGAGACAGCGGTGGCGAGGCGCACGCCTTTGGCAGCGATGCCCGCAAAGAAGACGAGATGATCGGGTTGATCGAAAAGATTGAGCGCGACATCGCGCCGATCGAAGTCGCCGTCTTCAATATCGGTGCCAATGTGCGCTTTTCGATCACTGAAACGACGTCGCGCGTTTACCAAAAGGTGTGGGAAATGGCCTGCTTTTCAGGCTTTCTGATGGGGCGTGAAACCGCCAAAGTGATGTTGCCCCGAGGGCGTGGCACGATCATCTTTACGGGGGCCACAGCCAGCCTGCGCGGGCGTGAGGGCTTTGCCGCCTTCGCTGGTGCAAAACACGCTTTGCGCGCACTGGCCCAAAGTATGGCGCGCGAGCTTTGGCCCAAAGGCATTCACGTGGCCCACCCGGTGATTGACGGCGCGATAGACACGGAGTTCATTCGCAGCAATTTCCCGGAACGCTACGAGTTGAAGGCCCAACAGGGCATTTTGAGCCCAGACAGCATCGCCGAAGCCTATTGGCAAATCCACATGCAGCCGCTCGATGCTTGGACGCACGAGACCGAGCTGCGCCCCTGGATGGAAAGCTGGTAGGCGCTGATTGCAAAAATCACCCTGATAAGACATGACCTGTTTCTATTCTCATTCCTTCGGATTCTAAAAATGACTGTCCCTGCCGTTCAATTCCTGTTCGACTTTGGCAGCCCCAATGCCTACCTTTGCCACAAAGTCATTCCGCACATTGAAGGCCGAGTGGGTGTCCAGTTTGAGTACGTTCCCGTGCTGCTGGGCGGTCTTTTCAAGCTGGCCAACAACCGTTCACCCGCTGAGGCATTTGCTGGCATCCCCACCAAGCAGGCCTACGATCTGCTGGAAATGAAGCGATTTGTCGCAAAGCACAAGCTAGACCGTTTCCAACGCAACCCGTTTTTCCCGGTCAACACGCTCAAGATGATGCGTGGGGCTGTTGCCGCACAAAAGCTGGCCTGTTTTGCAGAGTACGTTGATGCCATGTTCAACGCGATGTGGGAACAAGGCCGCAACATGGATGACCCGGCTGAAATTGTCAGCGTCCTCAAGATTGCAGGCCTCGATTCAGACCGTTTGCTTGACGCCTCTCAACATCCTGATGTCAAGGCCGCTCTGATTGCCAACACCCAATCCGCTTTTGAACGCGGCGCTTTTGGCTCGCCCATGTTCTTTGTCAGCGACGAAATCTTCTTTGGCAAAGACCGTTTGCGCGACGTCGAAGAGGAAATTCTGCGGGTGTCTGCGGCCTAACCCTGGTCAATTGCCGCACAAGTCGCCGTCTTGCCGAGCCAGGCCTTTTGCTGCCTCAGCCCAGACTGTTGGGTGAGCCAGAGTGTTGTGTTCCTCAACCCGCTTTCGCGGTGGGCGGCATGTCTTGGTGCAGCTTTCGCCGGGCAAACTGCCATTGCCCGTTCACGCGCTTCAGGTCGTCTTCATAACGCCCTGTGAAAATAATCTTGACGCCTTTGTCTGTGGTGTTGACCAATTGCAGGTACGAGCCAGACTTGGCTGTATCGCCGTCGATTTTGGAGAGGATGTTGACGGTGTAGTGCTTGAGCCCGTTGATTTTGGAGCGGGTTGAGCCTTCGTACTGGTCTGCAAAGGCCTGAATTTGCACCTTGCCAGTGAGCAGTTTTCCGATGCCGTCCAGAACGGCGTCGTCGGCCCAGCAGGCGACCCAGGTGGGGTAGTCGCCACCGTCCAGCGCCTGGTTGTAGCGGGCAATCAATTCTTCAATGGCGAATTTGTCTTCAATTGAGGTAGGCATAGTGTGAGCTTGTTGGGTTGAGTAGACAGTGGGAGTCAGCCCTTGGCCATGTACTCTTCAAGCGTCTTATGGAAGTGCCGAATACGACTTTCCTGGTAGACCGACATGGTGGCCCCGGGTTTTTTGGAGGCGCGAATGCCACGCTGAATGCGTTTCAAGTTTTCGGTGTCCTGGTCGGTCACGTCAGCAGCCGAGCCCATGCCGGGCACCTTGTGCCAGGAATCGTTCACGCCGACAATGGTGGCTTTGCCCACGGGCGGATGGCTGCCATCTTCATTTTTAGCGAACAGCATCATGATTTCCATGATGCATTCCTCGGGGTTGTCGCCATTGGGGCGAAAGCGGTAGACCAAGGGGGTGGCCATGCCAGCCCACGGCCCCAGATTGGGGAATAGCTGGTACTGAATTAAATCTACCGCCTCGCACGTGGACAGTTGGGAGAAGTCACGCCCGGTGGATTTAGAAAACCGCTGGCGCGCATGCTCGGCAATTTTTTCACGCGCGGTTTCGCTTTCTTCGACCTTGATTTGGCGCTTGCCATAAAACCCGATGTCGCGCTGCATCGCATCGACAATTTTTTGCTGCGGGTAGTTTCCTAAGGCGGGGCTTGGCACCCCCTCAGGCATGATGAAGCGGTTCACGTGGCGACCATCAAACACGTCGTACTGCGTGTTGGTGTCGGCTGTGTACTCGACTGACTGGGGGTGCGTGGCGGCAATGTGAAAGCCCTCCATGAAGGCCTCTTGCGCCAGCTTCCAGTTGCAGGGCAACACCTTGCCACCGTGTACGGCCTTGTAGCGGTTTTCAAGACCGAAGGCCTTGAAGTGCTCGGGCAGGCATTCAAGGTAGCTGTCCAGCGGCTCGCAGTTGGCATCAAAGTTGATGAACACAAAGCCGCCCCAAATGCCAACTTTTGCTTCGGGTAGGCAAAAATTCTCGCGGTCAATTTGCGGAAAGTCCCAGGCGCAGGGCAGGCCAGCCAGTTTGCCGTCCAATCCCCAGGTCAGGCCGTGCACTGGGCATTTAAGGTGACGCACATTGCCGCCCTCAATGCTCAAAATGGTGCCCCGGTGCAAGCAAGAGTTGACGTAGGCGCGGATGTCGCCTTGGCCCGTGCCAGTGCGCACGATGATCAGCGAGTCATGAACGATGTCATACACCTCGGTGTCACCCACTTCGGGGATGTCTTCCAGGCGGCAGGCCATTTGCCACGTCTTTTGCCATACGGTTTTGACCTCGCGGTCGTGCCAGTCCTTGGTGTAGTACCGATCCAGCGACACGTCCTCGCGGCCCATGTCGCGCGGCGAGTCAATCAGCAGCACGGCGGGGGGCTGAATGGAGTCGCCTTTCAGAATCTCTTGAACCGATATGGCAGGCGACCGTGGCACGGGGCCAGCTGGCGGTTTGCGGCTGACTGGCATGGCGATGGTGGCGGTATTCATCAATAGTCTCCTGGTCTGGCGTGGAACTGGAATCGAACTAAGTTTGAGCTGAAGGCGGCCTGCCGCAGACCTAAAAGTGGCCCGGTTGCAGCGGCATCGGTTTTCATTTTAGGCATGTA
>JANPCR010000302.1:0-12090 GCA_031431035.1 Rhodoferax sp. | reverse complement strand
GGTCAGCCGACCACGAGCCAGGGCGAACAAAAACGCGCCTGCAGCCCCAAACCCTGCGCCTTCGGTGGCGGTGAAAAATCCACCGTAAATGCCACCCAGCACCACCACCACCAAAAGCGCCACGCCCCAAATGGCGCGCAGGGCTTTCCAGCGGTTGGGCCACGATGTGCGCTCGCCCGCAGGTGCGTGTTCGGGGTCGTGCAAGGTCATCAGCCAGATGGCCCCCATCAGCAAGGCGGCGGTGAGCAAGCCCGGAATAACACCTGCTGCAAACAGTTTGCCAATGTTGGTTTCGGTGATGATGCCGTAAATCACCATGATGGTGGACGGCGGAATCATGATGCCCAAGGTGCCGCCTGCCGCCATGACGCCAGTGGACAACGAATCGCTGTAGCCCAGCTTTTTCATGGACGGGTAGGCGACCTTGCTCATGGTGGCCGCCGTTGCGATGGAGGAACCGCAGATGGCGCCAAACCCAGCACAAGCGGCTACTGTGGCGTGGGCCAGCCCGCCACGAAAGTGCCCGATGAAAGCGTAAGCGGCTTCAAATAGCTCATGCGCCAGCCCAGCCCGGGCGACAAAATTGCCCATTAAAATAAACAGCGGGATAACTGACAAGGTGTAGGCAAAACCGGTTTCATAAACCACCTGGGCGACACTGGCCAACGCAGGCGACCAGCCCCGCGTGAAGCCAATGCCCACAATGCCCACGCACCCCATTGCAAACGCCAGCGGAACCCGCAACAACGCCAGCATGAAGATGGCGATAAATCCCAACAAGGCAGCGGTCATCGTGCGATGGTCATAGTGCGACCCCTTCGCCTTGCGCAAGCTCTGCCGCAGGTTTGAAAACCAGGTAAATATGAACCAGCCCGGTCAATGCGCACAGTAAAGCCATGCCGTAAATGAATGGCGCTTTGAGCAATTTCAGTTGCGCCGTGGTTTCGCCCGATTCCATGAACTGCTGGCCCGTGCCCCACATCAACCAACCCAGCGCCAACAAAGCACCTGCGCAAAGGATGTGCACGGCAGCCAGTTGTAGTGTGAGCAGCCATTGGGGCAAATAGCTGTCCATAGTGTCGAACACCACGTGTTCGCCGCGCAGCGACACCAAGGGCATGCCCGCAAAAATGACGACGACCATCAGCAACTCGGTCAACTCCAAAGAGCCGGGGATGGATTGCCCCCACACTTTGCGGCCAATGACGTCAAAAAAAGTGAGCGCCATGATGGCGAAGAGCGCACCGCCGCAAAGCAGGCTGCTCATCAGTTCAAGTGGTTTTTTCAAGGAATTACTGAAGCAGCGAAGCGGCTTCGGTTTGGGTTGCAGTCGATCTTAACTGCCCGGTGGCGTGTGCCACCAGGCTGTGCGCTTGCGACCTATTTTTCTTGTTTTGCAATTTCAGCGCGGAACTCGGCCAGCACTTTGGCGGCGCCAGGCAGGCCTTTGGCTTCAGCGTCTTTCACCCACTTGGCTTCCAGGGCCGAGGTTTTGGACTTCACGTCGGCAACCAGTTTGGCATCGGCTTTGATGATTTGCACATTGTTGGCTTGCATTAGCGCCACACCGCGACGGTCTGCTCGGTCCCAGCCACGGCCATAAATACGCGCGATGGTGTCGCCTGAAATGCTGTCAATAGCCTTCTTTTCGTCGGGGCTGAGCTTCTCATACTTGGCCGGGTTCATGATGGAGACAAAGCTGGTGTTGTACAAGCCGCCTGGGAACATGGTGGCGTGCTTGATCAGCTTGTCGATCTTGAAGGATTCGGTGGATTCCGCTGGGAACAGCGTGCCGTCCATCACCCCGCCTGAGAGCAACTCGTAGGAGTCGGTGGCGGGCTTGAGCGTGACGTTCATGCCCAAAGTTTTGGAAATTTCGTTGACCATGCCGCCGCCAATGCGGAATTTCAGGCCTTGCAAATCGTCAACCTGAGCAATTGGCTTTTTGGTGTTGAAAACAATGCCTGGCCCGTGGGTGAAAAAGGCCAGCACCTTCACGCCTTGGTGTTCACCAGCAAATTGCGGGTACTTTGAGGCGATTTTATTGAACGCGGCCGAAAGTGGCTCTGATGTATTGCCCAAAAACGGGAATTCGGCCATTTGCGTCATGACAAAACGGCCTGGCGTGTAGCCGTGCACGGTGAAAGACACGTCAGCCAGGCCATTTTTAACCGCATCGTAGGTGCCCGGAGGGGCCGACACGCCGCGCGGCAAAATGTTGCATTTCATCTTGCCCGTTGTGTTTTTCTCAAGCAAATCGCACCATTCTTTTTGCGCCATGCTCAAGGGGTGGGTTGGTGGCACCCAGCTGGACACGGTCAATACGGTTTGGGCTTGCAGGCTGCCCATGCAAAGCAGGGCGGCGGTGCCGATGAAGGACAGTTTTAGATGTTTCATTCGAGGGGGCTCCAGGTGGATCGGGCAGGCAATGATGGAAAGCACCAGCGATGTTAATTCGGATTTGTCGCGCTTTTGTGCTTGTTTACCCGAATTAACCGACCAATCGGTTGGTGAATTCGCCAATGCTCGCTTCAAGGGTGAGGGCGTGGCGTTTTCACGGCTGCTGCGTCATCAACAGTTTGCTTTGAAGTTACTATAAAAATAATAGCAAACTATCTATATAATTTGCGAGCTAGAGGCCAATTTTATTGATTTTTTAGGTTTCGAGAGGCTTTTTGCCGATTTAATACCCAATTTGGGTATTTGACGACCCTCAAAGCCTCGTTATAATAAAAAGCACGGTCGTTCTATTTTGTGGATTCCCGGTTTAGCGCGCAGTGGGATGCGCACACTGCGAGGGGCAGAATAGAATCGACTGGCTAGGGTGAATGCAAACCCTGTCTTGACACAAATGGGGTCAGAAGCTTTGAAGCGGTTGGTCTGGCCCCCGTTCCCCATTTCCCAATTTGAAACTCTGGAGTGAAGCAAATGAAAGTCCTGGTCGCCGTCAAACGGGTGGTTGATTACAACGTCAAGGTTCGCGTCAAGTCGGACAACACGGGGGTCGATATTGCGAACGTCAAAATGAGCATGAATCCGTTTGACGAAATCGCGGTTGAAGAAGCCATGCGCCTGAAAGAAAAGGGCGTGGTCACCGAAGTGATTGCCGTGTCGTGCGGTGTGGCCCAGTGCAGCGAGACGCTGCGCACCGCCATGGCCATTGGCGCAGACCGCGCAATTTTGGTTGAAACCACGGTTGAATTGCAGCCCTTGGCAGTTGCCAAACTGCTTAAAGCCTTGGTTGACAAGGAGCAGCCTGGCCTGATTATTCTGGGCAAACAAGCGATTGATGACGACTGCAACCAAACCGGCCAAATGCTGGCAGCGCTGTGCGATTTGCCGCAAGCCACGTTTGCCAGCAAGGTCGAAATTGCTGACAACATGGCCATCGTGACACGTGAGGTCGATGGCGGTTCTGAAACACTGGCCATCAGCCTGCCAGCGGTCATCACCACCGACTTGCGCCTGAACGAGCCGCGCTACGTCACGCTGCCCAACATCATGAAGGCTAAGAAAAAGCAAATGGACATCTTCAAACCCGAGGATTTGGGTATCGATGTCACGCCCCGCATCATCACGTTAAAAGTGAGCGAGCCACCCAAGCGTAGCGCGGGTGTGAAGGTGGCCGATGTAGCCGCCCTGGTTGACAAGTTGAAGAACGAAGCCAAAGTTATTTAAGGAGTTTGAAGCAATGACATCTCTCGTAATCGCAGAACACAACAACGCGTCCATCAAAGGCGCAACCCTCAATACCGTGACCGCAGCGTTGGCTTGCGGGGGCGAGGTTCATGTGCTGGTGGCGGGCCACAATGCGGGCGATGCGGCAGTCGCTGCAGCCAAAATTGCCGGTGTGACCAAAGTGTTGCACGCCGATGCTGAGGGTTTTGCCCACGGCTTGGCGGAAAATGTGGCAGCCCAGGTACTGGCGGTCGCAGGCGCATACAGTCACTTGCTTTTTCCGGCTACTGCGTCGGGCAAAAACATTGCACCGCGCGTGGCCGCCAAGCTGGACGTGGGCCAACTGTCTGACGTGTCCAAGGTTGATAGCCCTGACACGTTTGAGCGCCCCATTTACGCGGGGAACGCCATTGCCACGGTGAAAAGCGCGGACGCCACCAAAGTCATCACCGTGCGCACGACAGGCTTCGACCCGGCGGCGACAGGCGCTGGCACGGCAACGGTTGAGGTGATCACTGCCGTGGCTGCGAGTACACAAGCCACGTTCAAGGGCAGCGAAATTGCCCGCAATGACCGCCCCGAGCTGACCGCCGCCAAAATCATCGTCTCTGGCGGGCGTGCCTTGGGTTCCAACGAAAAGTTCATGGAGGTCATGACGCCGCTGGCCGACAAACTCGGTGCCGCCATGGGCGCATCCCGCGCTGCCGTGGACGCAGGCTACGCGCCCAACGATTGGCAAGTGGGCCAAACCGGCAAGATCGTGGCCCCGCAGTTGTACATTGCCTGCGGCATCAGCGGCGCTATTCAGCACTTGGCCGGCATGAAAGACAGCAAAGTCATTGTCGCCATCAACAAAGACGCCGAAGCGCCAATTTTCAGCGTGGCTGACTATGGGCTGGAAGCGGATTTGTTTGTGGCGGTGCCTGAACTGGTGGCTGCGCTTTAAGTCTCGGCTCTGAAACTTAGCGCTGAAACGTGGCGCAAAAAAAACGCGACGTTTTTCAATTTCGTTGCCTGAATTTTTCCAGGCTTCCTTCACTTGGCACTTACTCACCATGACCTACAAAGCCCCGCTCAAAGACATGCTGTTCAACATTCAGCATATTGCCCGTATAGACCAAATCGCTGAGTTGCCAGGCTTCGAAGACGCCGGTTTTGACACGGCGCAGGCGGTGCTTGAAGAAGCTGCCAAGTTCAATGAAGGCGTGTTGAGCCCGCTGAATTGGGAGGGTGATAAAAACCCGTCAAGCTGGAAAGACGGCGTGGTCACCACCACGCCGGGTTTCAAAGCTGCCTTCAAGGCGTTTGCGGACGGTGGCTGGCAAGGTTTGCAGCACCCGGCTGAATATGGCGGCCAAGGCTTGCCCAAAACCATTGGCGCGGCTTGCATTGAGATGGTTAACAGCGCCAACATGAGTTTTGCGCTGTGCCCGCTGTTGAGCGACGGCGCGATTGAAGCCTTGTTGACCGCTGGCTCTGACGAACTTAAAGCCACCTACCTGGACAAGCTGGTCAGCGGTGAATGGACGGGCACCATGAACCTGACCGAGCCGCAAGCCGGGTCAGACCTGGCCATGGTGCGCACCCGCGCCGAGCCCGAAGCTGATGGCAGCTACAAGATTTTCGGCACCAAAATCTACATCACTTATGGTGAGCACGACATGGCCGACAACATTGTCCATTTGGTGTTGGCCCGAGTGGCTGGTGCGCCCGAAGGCGTGAAAGGCATCAGCCTGTTCGTCGTGCCGAAATTCATGGTCGGCAAAGATGGGTCCTTAGGTGCCCGCAACGACGTGCACTGCGTGAGCATTGAGCACAAAATGGGGATCAAAGCCTCGCCCACCGCCGTGTTGCAGTACGGCGACCATGGCGGCGCCGTGGGCTACCTGGTGGGGCAAGAGAATCGCGGCCTGGAGTACATGTTCATCATGATGAATGCCGCGCGCTACGCCGTGGGCGTGCAGGGCATTGCGATTGCCGAACGGGCCTACCAAAAGGCGGTTCAATTCGCCAAAGACCGCGTGCAAAGCCGCCCGGTGGATGGCTCAATTGCCGCCAGCGCCCCCATCATTCACCACCCCGATGTGAAGCGCATGCTGATGACCATGCGTGCCTACACTGAGGGTTGCCGCGCCATGTCGGCGGTGGCTGCTGCTGCGTATGACGCTGCCCACCACCATGCCGACGCTGACGTGCGCAAACAAAATGCAGCGTTTTACGAGTACCTGGTGCCGCTGGTCAAGGGCTACAGCACCGAGATGAGCCTTGAAGTCACATCGCTTGGCGTGCAGGTTCACGGTGGCATGGGTTTCATTGAAGAAACCGGTGCCGCGCAGTACTACCGCGACGCCAAAATTTTGACAATTTACGAAGGCACCACCGCCATTCAAGCCAATGACCTGGTGGGCCGCAAAACCGCGCGGGATGGCGGCCAAACTCCCAAGGCGATTGCGGTGCAAATTGAAAAGGCCGAAGCCGAGTTGCTGCAAAACGGCAGTGCGGATGCGATTGCCGTGGCCAAACGCCTCAAAGCCGCGCGGGAAGCCTTTGTGGATGTGGTCAACTTTGTTGCAGGCAACACGAAGGCATCGCCCAACGCCGTGTTTGCGGGCAGCGTGCCTTATCTAATGCTGGCGGGCAACCTGATGGCGGGCTGGCAATTGGCACGCTCACTGCTGGTCGCGCAAGAGCAAATTGCGGCGGGCCATGATGTCGCTTTCATGAAGGCCAAGGTCATTACAGCCCGCTTTTATGCCAACCATTTACTGAGCAAAGCGCCCGGCATTCGCGACAGTATTGTTGAGGGGGCTGACTGCGTGACAGCCCTGGCGCTGGAGTCGTTTTAAGCGACTGTCAAGCGACTTTTCAGCGCCATCCAAAGTCCTTTGTTCTCGGACTTTCGAGTCTCTGTTATCTGTTTTTTGGTTTCTGGTTTTTCTGCCCATCCCGGCTTCATTTTCGTGTTTTTCAGGTGTCCGATAAGTCATGTCCAAACTGCCTCCTCCGCTGAACAATCTCCCTTTTCCCATCATTGGCGCGCCGCTGTTCATCATCAGCACCCCCAAGCTCGTCATTGCCCAGTGCGTTGCTGGCGTGGTGGGCTCCATGCCCGCGCTCAACGCCCGACCTGCCGAGCAGCTTGAAGAGTGGTTGATCGAAATCACCGAAACCCTGGCCGCCTACAACAAAGCCAACCCTGACAAGCCCGCCGCACCCTTCGCTATCAACCAAATCGTGCACAAAAGCAACGACCGGCTTGAGCACGACATGGCCATGTGCGTGAAGTACAAGGTGCCGATCATCATCACCAGCTTGGGTGCGCGTGAAGAAATCAACGCGGCAGCCCACAGCTACGGTGGCGTGGTGTTGCACGATGTCATTAATAACAAGCACGCCCTCAAAGCGATTGAAAAAGGTGCAGACGGCCTGATTGCCGTGGCCGCTGGTGCAGGTGGCCACGCCGGCGTGAAAAGTCCGTTTGCGCTGGTGCAAGAAATTCGCCAGTGGTTTGATGGCCCGATTGCGCTGTCCGGGGCTATTTCAACCGGCGACGCGGTGCTGGCAGCGCAAGCCTGCGGGGCAGATTTTGGCTACATTGGCTCGGCCTTTATCGCAACCGAAGAGGCGCGCGCTTCTGACGGCTACAAGCAAGCCATTGTGGATGGCAATTCCGATGACATCGTCTACAGCAACCTCTTCACAGGCGTTCACGGCAACTACCTGGCCCCCAGCATTCGCAACGCAGGCATGGACCCTGACAACCTGGCTGTCAGTGACCCTAGCAAAATGAATTTTGGCGGCGACAAATCCAAAGCCTGGAAAGACATTTGGGGTTGCGGCCAAGGCATTGGCAGCATTGACAAAGTGCTGCCCACAGCGGACTTTGTGGCCCGCCTGAAGCGCGAGTACCACGGCGCCAAGGCGCGGATTTCGGAGCGCGAATACGCTTGAGGTTGGCACCATTCACATAGGGACCGATCTGGTTTTGAATTGAAAGCAAACCCAAGGTGAATGAGATCGTTGTTTGGCTCATGCTGGCGCTGGCAGTCGTTAACCTGCTAGTGCTGTTTTGGCTGGTCTTTCGCCGCACGGACGATGCCGCTGCAAAGCAAACCCAGGCGGGGCTGCTTGCCTTGCCAGGCGCTTTGCAGGGGGCTGTGCAGGGAATCGTTCAAACCAGCAACGACAAAGTAGAACGCGAACTGCGCCGGGAAATCAATGAATCATCGCGCGGCGGGCGCCAAGAGCTGACGCAGTCTTTCGCCAGTTTTCAGCAAACGGTTGTGGCGCAAAGTGCCGAGTCCACGCGCACGCAAAACACCCAAATTGATGCCTTTGGCCAGCAGTTGAGTCTGCTGCAAAAAACACTATCGGATACGCTGACGAACCAACTGTCGTCATTGAGTGAATCCAACGCCAGACGCATGAACGAGGTGCGCGAAACGCTGGAAAAGCAGTTGGCGCAACTGCAAACCACCAACGCCGCCAAACTCGATGAAATGCGCGCTACGGTGGACGAAAAGCTGCAGACGACCTTGCAGGCGCGCCTGGGTGAAAGCTTTAAGCAAGTCGCGGATCGGCTGGAGCAGGTGCACAAGGGCCTTGGGGAAATGCAAACCCTGGCGCAGGGCGTGGGCGACCTGAAGCACCTGCTGACCAATGTCAAAACCCGTGGAATTTTTGGCGAAGCGCAATTGGCCGCGCTGCTGGAGCAGGTGTTTGTACCCGACCAGTACGCCGTGCAGGTGGTTACCCGGCCCAACAGCAAAAACGTGGTGGACTTCGCCATCAAACTGCCTGGCAAGTCGGACGACGGCCAGCCGCTGTGGCTGCCGATTGACGCCAAGTTTCCCAATGAGGATTACGAGCGCCTGCTGGAGGCTCAAGAGCGTGCTGACCCCACCGCCGCTGAGAGCGCAGGCAAGGCCTTGGAGGTGCGCATTCGGCTGGAGGCCAAGTCCATTGCCGACAAGTACGTGGAGCCGCCTTTCACCACCGATTTTGCGATTTTGTTTTTGCCGTCAGAAGGGCTGTATGCCGAAGTGCTGCGCCGCCCCGGTTTGATGCAAGCTGTGCAGCGCGACCATCGCATCACCCTGGCTGGGCCGACCACGCTGTTGGCTATGTTGAGCTCGCTGCAAATGGGGTTTAGAACTTTGGCGCTTGAGAAACGATCCAGCGAAGTGTGGCAAGTGCTGGGTGCCGTCAAAACCGAATTTGGCAAGTTTGGCGGCATGCTGGACAAAGCCCGTGCCCAGACAGAAACCGTGCTGAAAACCCTGACCGACGGTGACATTCGCAAACGCGCCATGGACCGCACTTTGCGCCAGGTTGAGGGGCTGCCAGAGGCGCAATCCCAAGCCTTGTTGCCATTGGACAAAGAGCCTGATGAAGGCTGATCGCCCGATCTCCCCAGCTTCCACTGGTGCAGCCCATGGCCGCCCCCGATAAAACCTCCCGCAGCGCCTTGGCGCGTTTAATTGCCGGGCACATTTGCCTTCACGCCAGCATGGCCGGGCTGCGCATGGCCGCGCCCTTGCTGGCGCTGCGCGAAGGCTACAGCCCCGCGGCAGTGGGCGTGCTACTGGCGCTGTTTGCCATCACGCAAGTTTTTTTGTCCTTGCCCGCCGGGCGATTTGCAGACCGCAACGGCTTGAAAAAGCCGATGGGCATGGCGGTGATTGCAGCGGCCAGTGGGTCGGCGCTGGCGGTGGTCTTTCCGCAATTTGGGGTGCTGTGTTTAAGCGCCGTGATGGCGGGCGGCGCTACGGGCGTGGCATCTATCTCTATGCAGCGCCATGTGGGCCGTGCAGCGGCTGATGCGACCGAGCTCAAAAAAGTCTTCAGCTGGCTGGCCATTGGCCCTGCGGTGTCCAACTTTGTCGGGCCGCTGACAGCCGGTTTGCTGATCGACCACGCGGGCGTGTGGCTGGGCGGCCAAGCGGCAGACACCAACGGCTTTCGCGGTGCCTTTTTGCTCATGGCGGTGTTGCCTCTGACCACCTGGCTGTGGATTCGCCACACGGTTGAGCTGCCGCCCGTGGTCACGCCACCCAACGCGCCGCCCAAAAAGACCTGGGATTTGCTGCGCCAGCCCATGATGCGCCGCCTGATGATTGTCAATGTGCTGCTGGCCGCCTGTTGGGATGTTCACACCTTCGTGGTGCCCGTCATGGGCCACGGTTTGGGGTTTAGCGCGTCGGTGATTGGCGCGATTTTGGGAGCCTTTGCAATCTCCGCCACCTTGATTCGCGTGGTGCTGCCGCTGTTTGCGTCGCGCATTCACGAATGGGTGGTGCTGGCTGTCGCCATGGGCTGGACGGCGCTGGTTTTCGCCATTTACCCCTTGCTCAGCACGCCGCTGACCATGGGCGTGTTCTCGGTGTTGCTGGGCCTGAGCCTGGGTTCAGTGCAGCCCATGGTGATGAGCACGCTGCACCAGATCACCCCAGAGGCCCGCCAAGGCGAGGCGCTGGGCCTGCGCCTGATGGTCATCAACGGTGCCAGCGTGGCCATGCCCTTGTTGTTTGGCAGCATGGGTGCAGTGGTGGGGGTGTCGCTGGTGTTTTGGGCGGTGGGTGCGGCCGTGGGCGCGGGTGCGCGGCTGGGTTGGGGCTTACGGCCTGCTGGGCATGGGAGTGGTCATTGACCTGATCCCGCCCATTGACGTCTGTCTGTGTCGATCTAATTTGCTATTATTAACATAGCAAACTATGTAAATTATTCGAGAGCTAGAGGCCTATTTGGTTCATATTTTTCGCGTTTTTGAAAAAAAAGAACCTGCAGGTTCTTTTTTCAAAAAAATGGCCTAAAACGGGCTTACGTCGCCTGCAATCGGCGGCTGAGTCACGGTAAGCTGCTCTTAGTCTTCAAACCAGCGCCGCACCCCATTCCGTCAGGCCGCCACAAACCGCCCCAGCCGCACTTGAATGATGTCCTCAGCCTCTTTCATGATCCGGTCAATCAGCACTTTGACGGTCGGCAAATCGTGAATCAAACCCGCCACCATGCCGCAAGACCAGGCACCTGCGTCCATGGCGCCGTCTTTCATGATTTTGGGGTACACGCCTGCCACCTCGTTGATGATGTCTTCAAACTTCAGGTTGGCACCCAGGGCGCGTTCTTTTTCAAGCAGCCGCTCAACCGCCACGTTGGTCAGGACCCGTTCGGTGTTGCGCAGCGGACGCATCACCAGGCGCGTGTCCAGCTCGCTGGCGGCCACAATGGCGGCTTTCACGCGCTCGTGAATCGGCGCTTCGACCGTGGCCATGAAGCGCGTGCCCATGTTCATGCCCTCTGCACCGAGCGCCATGGCAGCCACCAAGCTGCGGCCATCGGCCATGCCGCCTGAAGCGACAAACGGGATTTTCAGCTCTTCGGCGGCGCGCGGCAGCAAAATGAAATTGGGCACATCGTCTTCGCCGGGGTGGCCGCCACATTCAAAACCGTCCACGCTGACCGCGTCGCAACCAATCGCCTCGGCTTTGAGCGAATGCCGCACCGACGTGCATTTGTGAATCACCTTGATGCCCGCTGCGTGCAGGCCGGGCAACCACTTTTGCGGGTTGTTGCCCGCGGTTTCCACCACTGTCACGCCGCCGTCAATGATGGCTTGGATGTAGCCGGGGTAGTCGGGCGCGGTCAAAACTGGCAAAAACGTCAGGTTCACCCCAAACGGCTTGTCGGTCATCTCGCGGCAACGGCGAATCTCGTTGGCCAGCAGCTCAGGCGTGCGCTGCGTGAGGCCGGTGATGATGCCCAAGCCGCCCGCGTTGGACACGGCAGAAGCCAATTCGGCAAAACCCACAAAGTGCATGCCCCCCTGAATGATGGGGTGCTGAATGCCAAAAAGTTCGGTGATTCGGGTTTTCATGGGGCAATGTCTCCAAAGTTCAACAAGGTTCAAAACTTCAAGCGTAAAGCGCAAGGCCTAATTGCTTTGTCGCTCTGATTACAGCGGCGCGGTTTAGACGCAGGCCCAGCCGATAATGCACGCCTAACTCTGACCAGCTTTCGCTGTTTCCCCAATATGGCCACCAGCCTGCTTGCCCTGCTTGACGACATTGCCACAATTTTGGATGACGTGGCCCTGCTCACCAAAGTCGCTGCCAAAAAGACGGCCGGGGTGCTGGGCGACGACTTGGCGCTGAACGCGCAGCAAGTTTCAGGCGTCAAGGCCGACCGCGAGCTGCCCGTAGTGTGGGCGGTATGCAAGGGCTCGTTTTTGAACAAAGCCATTTTGGTACCCGCCGCCATTGCTATCAGCGCTTTTGCGCCGTGGGCGGTGACCCCGCTTTTGATGCTGGGCGGCGCCTACCTGTGTTTTGAAGGGTTTGAGAAGCTCGCCCACAAATACCTGCACAGCCCGGCTGAAGATGCGGCGCGGCACGAAGAGCTGGTCGCCAGCCTGAG
>JANPCR010000301.1:0-2250 GCA_031431035.1 Rhodoferax sp. | reverse complement strand
ATCATTTACCTGGATGGGAATTCGCTGGGTGTTTTACCCAAAATAGCCGCTGCCCGGGTGGCACAGG
Source organism: Rhodoferax sp. (assembly GCA_031431035.1). Classification (GTDB taxonomy): domain Bacteria; phylum Pseudomonadota; class Gammaproteobacteria; order Burkholderiales; family Burkholderiaceae_C; genus JANYCG01. Next base: position 2,183 of record JANPCR010000301.1, on the reverse strand, counting down.
TGGTCTCCCAAGAATGGGGCGTTGATTTGATTCGCTCATGGAACAAGGCGGGTTGGTTTGAGCAACCGCAGCGCCTCGGCGACAAAATTGCGCGGCTTGTGGGCGCAGGGCCGGGGGAATTGGTGGCGACCGACAGCACGTCTGTCAACCTGTACAAAGTTCTGAGCGCAGCACTGTCGATTAGCCAACATGATGCGCCAGAGCGTCGCGTGATTGTGAGCGAGCGAAGCAATTTTCCGACTGACTTGTACATTGCCCAAAGTCTGTGCGAACAGCGTGGCTTGCGCCTGCATTTGGTTGAGCCTGATGAGATTGCCGCCGCGCTGAATGCTGATTTGGCAGTTTTAATGCTGACCCATGTGAACTACCGCACAGGGGCCATGCACGACATGGCGGCAGTGACAAAAGCGGCGCATGCTGCAGGCGGGCTTGTGGTGTGGGACTTGGCGCACAGCGCAGGCGCGGTGCCTGTTGATTTGACGGGCAGCCAGGCTGATTTTGCTGTGGGTTGCGGCTACAAGTACTTGAACGGCGGCCCCGGCGCACCTGCCTTCGTGTGGGTGAACCCCAAGCACACTGCGCGGCGCGACCTGGATGTGCAACAACCCCTGAGCGGCTGGTTTGGCCATGCGCAGCCGTTTGCCTTCACTGCAGATTACGTACCCGCCCAAGGCATCTCGCGCTACCTGTGCGGCACACAACCCGTTCTGAACATGGCCGCGCTCGAATGCGGCCTGGACACGGTGCTGGCGGCTGAACCTTGGGGTGGCATGGCGGCATTGCGCAAAAAATCGCTCGCTCTGACTGACTTGTTCATTGAATTGGTCGAGCAGCGCTGCGCGGGGCACGGCTTGGGTGTGGCCACGCCCAGCGCGCATGCACAACGCGGCTCCCAGGTGTCGTTGACGCGCGAATCGCCTGGTGGGCCAGACACGGCTGGCAAACCGGCAGATTCGGGCGCCTTTGCCATGGTGCAAGCGCTCATTGCGAGAGGCGTGATTGGGGACTTTCGGGCGGGCGATGGCGCATTGCACAAGGACATTTTGCGATTCGGCTTTACCCCGCTGTATGTCGGTTTTGCAGACGTTTGGCAAGCGGTTGACCACCTCAGGCAGGTGCTGGAAAATCAGGAATGGATGCGCCCGGAGTTCAATCAAAAACATGCGGTGACTTGAGATGACGGCCCAACCCCCCACGGCCACCTCAACAGCCGCTTCATCAGCCTCATTAGCAGCCACGCCAGCTTTGCCAGAATCCATCGTTCAAGACGAAAAGGCGCAGCTTGATTTCAGCCACAGCATGAGCTATGGCGACTACCTGCACCTCGATGAACTGCTGGCTGCGCAAAAGCCCTTGTCGCCCGACCACAATGAGTTGCTGTTCATCGTGCAGCACCAGACCAGCGAACTGTGGATGAAGCTGATGCTGCACGAGCTGCGTGCTGCCATTCAAAACATCGCGGCAGATGAGCTGGGCACGGCCTTCAAGATGCTCGCTCGCGTCAGCAAAATTATGGAACAGTTAGTGCACGCCTGGGACGTTTTAGCCACCATGACGCCGCCTGAGTACAGCGCCATTCGCCCGTATTTAGCCAATTCAAGCGGGTTTCAAAGCGCACAGTACCGTTGTATTGAATTTGCCTTGGGTAACAAAAATGCCGCCATGCTCAAACCCCACGCGCACCGGCCCGACTTGCTGGCCCAAGTGCAAGCCGCCTACGCAGCCCCCAGCCTGTATGACGAATCCTTGATGCTCCTGGCGCGCCGGGGTCTGCCCGTGCCTGGCTCCCACGCCCAGCGCGATTGGACACGCCCCTACGCTGCTGACCCGCAGGTGGAGCAAGCCTGGCTGCTGGTCTACCGCAACCCCAAAATGCATTGGGACTTGTACCAATTGGGTGAAGAGCTCACTGACCTGGAAGACGCCTTTCGCCTCTGGCGCTTTCGCCATGTCACCACAGTGGAGCGGGTGATTGGCTTCAAACGCGGCACGGGCGGTACAGGCGGCGTGAGCTACCTGCGCAAAATGCTCGATGTGGTGCTGTTCCCTGAAATCTGGACGCTGCGCACTGAACTTTGATGCGCTAGGCGTTGCACCGCGCCGCACCGAATGGCTTAGCTTTGCTTTGCTTCGCGTCACCTTGCGTTACCTTGCCTATCGATTGGCAGGGCCATCCCACTCAC
>JANPCR010000300.1:0-18741 GCA_031431035.1 Rhodoferax sp. | reverse complement strand
CCAGATGCGTAGCAAAGGGCTCTTGCACTGGGGGCAATGGTGTTTGGCTGGGGTGGCGATTTTGACTGGGTAAGCCGCTAACGGGCGAGCCAGTCCCCTGGATTCCTGGCCAAGCGACTCTGTCTGGGGGTAGGTTGTAGTGGTCATGCCCCCAAATTACACGGGCCTCCCCTGCCAGTCAGTGCGATAGCAGACATAGCGCGGATAAAGGCCCTGGACTGGGTTGCGAAGCTTTTCAGAGGATGGGTTGTGGGCGACACCCGGCGTTGATGACCGCACAGTGTCCTACCTCGTGGCGGCTGGCACTCTGCAAACCATGCAGTCCAGAGGCGCTGCTGCGTTGGTCACTCTTACTCATTGCACCGCTGCACCGGCAGGTCACAACGAATGCGTGCAACCGTTTTGGCAATTCATGCTGGATTCATTGGGTAAGCGTGCAAAGGACCTTTAAATTTTGCGCGGGAGCGTTGAATCTGTAACCACGGCCAGCGTGCCTGGTAGTCGCGGCATTTGGGCTCGAACAGGTCGCCATTGTCAAAATTCGGGTTCGGCGCAAGTAGGCCTTGGTAGATGTCATCCAGCCCATTTGGGGCGTAAATTTCGAATTGCTCGAGTGTTTTGTCGTCGATCGGATGAGCAAAATCACCGGGCGCATCCATTGCGCGAATGCCCAGGCTTGTGCCCGAGATCAAAAAACGGTCAATGCCCTCGCACGCGCTTTGCAAAGGAGGGTATGGACGGCCAAAATAGGTCTCGTACCAGGTGTGCACGCGGGCTTGATTTTTGACTTCGACCGTAGCACCCAAATCGGCAAACAGCGCCGCTGACCGCGCGCTCACTTGGTGCTCTGCCGCCTCAGACAAATCAGCCGAGTCAAAGTAAAAAATATCGTAATCGCGGATGCCTGATTCGGGCGCTTGGCCAGTCTTCAGGTTCCAGACGGTCTGGAAAAGGCAGCCTGCCACCAGCCAGGCATCGGGCAGATTCAGGTGATGCAGGCGTTGCAAAATCGCGGCATTGACGCGGTTTTGCAGCACATCGGCAATGAAACTGCGGGTGGTGGCCAAACTAACCGCCCCAATTAGGGCGCTGGAATCTCATCTCCCTAAGCCCATTGCTGCACCTCGTCGCTAAATTCCGCGCCTTGCAATCCGCCAATTCAAACCACTTTGGCAATCGACGCGCAGACGTGATCGATGTTTTTGCTGTTCAACGCAGCCACGCACATGCGACCGGCATCGGTGCCATACACCGCAAACTCGGTGCGCAAACGCACCATTTGGTCTTTGGACAGGCCGGAGTAGCTGAACATGCCAATTTGTTGGGTGATGAAGCGCATGTCCTGTTTGACACCCGCTGCCTTCAAGCCGTCCACCAGCCTTTGGCGCATGGCTTTGATGCGAACGCGCATTTCACCCAGTTCTTCTTCCCACATGGCGCGCAATTTGGGGTCTGCCATCACGGCGGATACCACAGCACCACCGTGGGTGGGTGGGGTGCTGTAGTTGGTGCGGATCACGATTTTTAGCTGGCTTAAGACCCGCGCTGCTTCATCTTTGCTGTCGCACAGTACGCTCAGCGCGCCAACCCGCTCGCCATACAGGCTGAAGCTTTTGCTGAACGAGGTGGAGACAAAAAAGTTCAGGCCAGAGGCGACAAATTTTTGCACGGCCGCGCCGTCTTCGGTCAGCCCATAACCAAAGCCCTGGTAGGCCATGTCCAAAAACGGCACCAGCTTTTTGGCTTTCAAGACCGCCACCACCTCGTCCCATTGGGCAGATGTGATGTCGTAGCCTGTTGGGTTGTGGCAGCAGGCATGCAGCACAACGATGGTGCCCGCTGGGGCGGCATTGAAGGCCGCCAGCATGCCTGCAAAGTCAACCCCACCCAAGCCGCCATGGGCAGCGGGGTCGAAATACGGGTGACTTTCGACCACAAAACCCGCATTGGTGAACAAAGCGCGGTGGTTTTCCCAACTGGGGTCGCTGATCAGCACTTTGGCATTCGGGTTCAGTTTTTTCAAGAAATCTGCGCCCAGTTTCAATGCGCCAGTGCCGCCCACGCCTTGCACCGTGGCCACGCGGCCTGAGGTAACGGGCTCAGAATTGGCACCAAACACCAGCGCTTTGACGGCAGAGTCGTAGGCGGCAATGCCGTCAATGGGCAAATAGCCGCGTGCCTTGGGGTCGTCGGTCATGGCTTTTTCAGCGGCTTGCACGCATTTCAGCAAGGGCAGTTTGCCGTTGTCATCGTAATAAACGCCCACGCCCAGGTTGGCTTTGTTGGGGTTGGGGTCTGCGGCAAACTGGTCGGTCATGCCCAAAATCGGGTCGCGCGGGGCCATTTCGACGGCGGAGAAAATTGTCGCTGGGGAAGACATGAAAATCCTTGTGAGGGGGAAGTTGCAGCACAAACCGAAAAGCTGATGTAACCTGTCGGGTTCGCCCTGATTTTAACGGGCAGATTCCCCTATCCCTCGCTCAACCCATTCACGCCACCATGAACGCTATCACCCGAGAACTCGGCGAAGCCATTGAATTGTCCCCATCGGCCAGTTTGACCGGGCAATTTGTAACTTTCCCCGATTCGCCCTTTGAGATTTACCAGCCTTACCCCCCGGCGGGTGACCAGCCTGAAGCCATCAACAAGTTGGTGGAAGGCGTGAACGACGGCGAGGTATTTCAGACTCTGCTGGGCGTCACGGGTTCGGGCAAAACCTTCACCATGGCGAATGTCATTGCCCGTTTGGGTCGCCCGGCCATTGTGTTTGCGCACAACAAAACGCTGGCAGCCCAGCTGTACAGCGAGTTTCGCGAGTTTTTTCCGAAAAACGCGGTGGAGTATTTCGTGAGCTATTACGACTACTACCAGCCTGAGGCCTATGTACCACAGCGTGACTTGTTCATCGAAAAAGACTCCGCCATCAACGAACACATTGAGCAGATGCGCCTGTCGTGCACCAAGTCGATCTTGGAGCGCCGCGACGTTGTGATTGTGGCCACCGTGTCGGCCATCTACGGTATTGGCCAGCCTGAGGCGTACCACAAGATGATCATGACACTGCGGGTGGGTGACAAGCCCGGCCAGCGCGACCTGATTGCGCAGCTGATCCGCATGCAGTACACGCGCAACGACATTGATTTTTCGCGTGGGGCGTTTAGGGTGCGCGGCGACACCATCGACATCTTTCCGGCTGAACACAGCGAGATGGCGATTCGTGTCGAGCTGTTTGACGACGAGATTGAGTCGCTCCAGTTGTTCGACCCGCTCACGGGCCGCATTCGCCAGAAGATTCCGCGCTTCACCGTCTACCCAGGCAGCCACTACGTGACGCCGCGCGACCAGGTGGTGGCGGCGGTGGAGACGATCAAAGTTGAACTGGCTGAACGAATCAAGTTCTTTGTGTCTGAAGGCAAGCTTGTCGAGGCGCAACGGGTCGAGCAGCGCACCCGGTTTGACCTTGAAATGCTGACCGAGGTGGGCCACTGCAAGGGCATTGAAAACTACTCGCGCCACCTGGCAGGCAGCGCCCCGGGCGATCCGCCCTCTACCCTTACAGACTACCTGCCCAAAGACGCCTTGATGTTTGTGGATGAAAGCCACGTCACCATCGGCCAGTTTGGCGCCATGTATTTGGGCGACCGGTCGCGCAAGACGACGCTGGTCGAATACGGCTTCAGGCTGCCCAGCGCGCTGGACAACCGGCCCCTGAAGTTTGCTGAATTCGAGCAGCGCATGCGCCAGGCGGTACTGGTGTCGGCCACGCCGTCAACCTGGGAGAAAGAACACTCAGGGCAGGTGGTGGAGCAGGTGGTTCGCCCCACTGGGCTGGTGGACCCGGAAGTCGAAGTGCGCCCCGCCACGTCGCAGGTGGACGACGTGATGCAAGAAATCCGCATTCGCGTGGAAAAGCGTGAGCGGGTGCTGATCACCACGCTGACCAAAAAAATGGCTGAGCAGCTAACCGATTACTTAAGCGACAACGGTATCAAGGTGCGCTATCTGCACAGTGACATTGACACCGTGGAGCGGGTTGAAATACTGCGCGATTTGCGGCTGGGCGCGTTTGACGTGCTGGTGGGCATCAACCTGCTGCGCGAGGGGCTGGACATTCCTGAAGTGTCGCTGGTGGCGATTCTGGACGCTGACAAGGAAGGCTTTTTGCGCTCTGAACGCAGCCTGATTCAGACCATTGGCCGCGCTGCCCGCAACCTGAATGGCCGGGCCATTCTGTACGCTGACCGCATTACCGATTCCATGACCCGCGCCATGGGTGAGACCGAACGGCGGCGCAACAAGCAGATTGCGCACAATTTGGAGCACGGCATCACGCCGAAATCCATCGTCAAACAAGTGCGCGACATGATTGACGGCGTGTACAGCGAAAAAGCTGGCCGGGAGATGGAGCGACTGGAAAACGACGCCATGCAGCGCGCCTTGGTGGAGGACATGAGCGAAAAAGACATCTCCCGGGAAATCAAACGCCTGGAGAAGCTGATGCTGGAGCATGCCCGCAATCTCGAGTTCGAGAAAGCCGCCAAAGTGCGAGACCAACTGGGCATTTTGAAAGAGCAGGCCTTTGGAGCGCCGGGGTCAGACAACGTGGTGGGCATTGGCCCGGTGGCGGTGCGGGCGCGCTTGTAAGGCGGTGTTGCTGAGCTGAGCCGTCAGTCGAATTCGTTACAGTCCGAGGTTGGTACGCTGTTGACAGGTGAAGCGACTATCAAAAATTATAGCAAACTATCTATATAGTACGAGAGCTAGAGGCGTATTTCATTGAAAATTGGCCAAAATTGGCCAAAATTGGCGTTTTTGGCACGCTAAATACCCAAATTGGGTATTTAGTGCTCAAAAATGGCCCAAATCCACCCAAGTTCGAACAAGTCCGCTTAAAACCGAATCCCTGTCGGATTTGATCCCGTGTTGACAGGTTCTGGCGCAGGGACTTCGGCGGCCTCAACTGCGGGGCGACGGATGATGGGCAGTGGCGCGGGTTCTGGCCGCTGAATGGCCACCAGCGGCGCGGCGGGCGAGCTGCGGTAATTACTAGGCAAAACCGACTTGGCCGGGTAACCCGCTGCGTCTAGAAACTGTGTCCATTCAGAATCTGAAAAGCCTTTGATTTTTTGGCCGCCAATGGTCAAAAACGGCAATGAGCTCTCGCCGCTGATGCGCCCAAGCGCTTCAACATCTTCATTGGTGTTGACCGTGCGCTCAACAAATGGCACGCCCCGGCCCCCCAGAAAAGCCCGTCCTGTGCCGCAAGGGGCGCAGTTGGTTGAGGTGTACAAAGTCACCGGGTAGCGGCTGACGACCTGTCGCAACTCAAACGGCAGCGGTGCCGCGCCAAGTTCCAGCGGCTTACCGCCACGGCCTGTGGCGGTCACCTTGTCGGCTGTGGCCACGGGCGGTTTGTCTGAAAAAGTAACTTTGCCGTCAGCCCCGACGATGCGGTAGACGGTTTGAGCTGCTGCCTGGCCCGGCTGCAAAGCCAATAACACCGCAGCGAGCAGCAAATTCACCGTCAATAACCGTGAAACAACTCCCGAAGCCACACCCCTTAAGGTCTGACCCGCGCGACGGCAATGGGCCACATGGCTTGCCACGCGGCCTGTTTGACTCATCGTCATCAGCGAAATTTCATGTTCGGTTTGTTGATTCATCGAATGAATTCCTCAAGTTATTGATGGGCCATGCCTTGGTGGCGCAGCAGCGCGTCCAACTGCGGTTCGCGCCCGCGAAACGCCTTGAACGACTCCATGGCGGGGCGGCTGCCACCGGCTTCCAGGATCGCAATGCGGTATTTTCGCCCGGTTTGCGCATTTGGCAAGCCGTTGTTACCAGCGGTTTCTTCAAACGCCGCATAGGCATCGGCGCTCAACACTTCGGCCCACTTGTAGCTGTAGTAACCGGCAGCGTAGCCTCCCGAGAAGATATGCCCAAAGGTGTGCATGGGGCGGCTCCAATCGGGGTGTTGCACCACGGCGACCTCAGCGCGCACCTTGGCCAGCAAGGGCATGAGGGCGTTGTGCGGCAGGTGTTCGGTGTGCAGCAGCATGTCGAACAGTGAAAACTCAATTTGGCGCAGGGTTTGCATCCCGGTTTGGTAGTTTTTGGCCGCCAGCATTTTGTCAAACAGCTCGCGCGGCAGGGGCGCACCCGTGTCCACGTGCGAAGTCATGTGTTTTAAAACGTCCCATTCCCAGCAGAAGTTCTCCATGAACTGGCTCGGCAACTCAACCGCGTCCCATTCAACACCGCTGATGCCCGACACGTCGCGCTCATTCACCTGGGTCAGCATGTGGTGCAAGCCGTGACCGAACTCGTGGAACAAGGTGGTCACGTCATCATGGGTCAGCAAAGCGGGTTTCTTGACGCCATCGACCTCCACGCTGTCGGCAAAATTGCAAACCAGGTGGGCCACTGGCGTTTGCAATTGCCCGTTGTCTGGGCGCAACCAGCGGGCGCGCACGTCGTCCATCCAGGCGCCACCGCGTTTGCCGTTGCGGGCGGTTGGGTCGAGGTAAAACTGGCCAACCAACTCGGTTTGGCGCAGCCCATTGGCCAAGGTCGTGGCCCGTTCGAGCCGGTAAAAACCAACGCCCGCGTTCCAAACTGGGGCTTTATCGGGCTGAATCGAGACTTCAAACAGGGTCTCGATGATTTTGAACAGGCCCGTCAGCACCTTTGGCGCGGTGAAATACTGTTTGACCTCTTGTTCACTGAAAGCGTAGCGCGCTTCCTTGAGTTTTTCGCTGGCAAAGGGAATGTCCCAGTAGTTCAGTTGGGGCAGCCCCAAGTGTTTGGCGGCGAATTCCTGTAAATCTGCTAAGTCTTTTTCTGCAAAAGGACGGGCCTTGGCCCCGAGATCGCGCAGAAATGAAATCACTTCCTCGGGCGATTTCGCCATTTTTGGGGCGACCGACAGCTCGCCAAAATTGCGAAAACCGAGCAATTGCGCTTCTTCGAGCCGCAAAGTCAGGATTTCTTGCATCAAGGTGGTGTTGTCAAACTGAAGCGTGGTCTTGTCGCCGACTGCCTTGTCTGCGGGCTGCGCACTTTGGTCAGACGCGCGTGTGACATAGGCGCGGTAGAGCGTCGCGCGCAGTGCGCCAGAGGTCGCAAATTGCATGACGGGCAGATAACACGGAATTTTCAAAGTCAGTTTGTAGCCGTCTTTGCTATCGGCTTTGGCGGCTGCCAGCGCTGTTTGCTTCACGTCGTCTGGCACGCCGTCAAGTTCAGCCGCAGTGGCGTAATAGGCGTAAGAATCGGTCGCGTCCAGGGAGTTTTCGCTGAACTTTTGGCTCAACTCGGCTTGGCGCTCTTGAATGGCTGCAAAACGCTCACGCGCCTGGCCAGTCAATTCGGCACCGCCCAACACGAAGTTTCGAATGGCATTTTTGTGGGCCTGAAGTTGTTCGGTGTTCAGCGTGGCGACGTCGATGGCCTTGTACTTGGCGTACAAGCGTTCATCGGCGCCCAAGCGGGTGTAAAACTCGGTCACTTTGGGCAACGACTCGTTGTAGGCGGCACGCAGCGCGGGGGCGTCGGCAACGCCTTGTAGGTGGGTCACGGCACCCCAGGCCCGACCTAAGCGCTCGGTTGACACGTCAAGAACTTTGGAGATGTCAGTCCATTGGGCGGGAAACCCTGCAGCCGTGACCGTGTCAAGGGCAGCGCTGGAGTCGGCCAGCAGCAAATCCATTGCAGGGCCGACATGCTCAGGCTGAATGCGATCAAACAGGGCCAGGTCAGAAAAATCGAGAAGTGGGTTAGGGGTGTTTGTCATGGTTTGCTCAAAATTAGGAAGGGGCGACAGGATTCCAATGGCTTTAGTTGGCGCTGGCAGCGAATTTCTCAAGAGGTGATTGGCACTGGGGCCGAGCGTTCCGCAGACCTTTCTGCCACACGTTCTGCCGCCTCCAGTGTATTGACCAGCAGCATGGTGATGGTCATAGGCCCCACACCGCCCGGCACGGGTGTGATCCAGCCTGCAACTTCTTTGACGGCTTCAAAATCAACATCGCCACACAGCTTGCCTTGCGCGTTGCGGTTCATGCCAACATCAATCACCAAGGCGCCGGGCTTGACCATGTCCGCAGTGACCGTGTTTTGCCGACCTACCGCCGACGCCACTATGTCGGCTTGCAGCGTATGCAGCTTTAAATTGGGTGTGGCGCTGTGACAAACAGTCACCGTTGCATTTTTTTGCAGCAGCATCAAGGCCATGGGCTTGCCGACGTTGTTGCTTCGTCCAATCACCACTGCGTGTTTGCCGCGAATATCGGTGCCTGTGCTTTCAATCAGCTTGATGCAGCCGTAGGGCGTGCAAGACCAAAAACCCGGCGTTCCAGTCATCAATGCCCCAGCGCTTGCCACGTGAAAACCGTCAACGTCTTTGGCGGGGGCGATCGACTCAATCACTTTGTGGGCGTTGATGTGGGCAGGCAAGGGCAGTTGCACCAGGATGCCATGCACAGTGGCGTCCTGGTTCAAGGCATCGATGCGGGCCAAAAGTGCACTTTCAGACAGGTTCGCGTCGTACTTTTCCAACAGCGAATGAACGCCTGTGTCTGCGCAGGCTTGAACTTTGTTGCGCACATAAACCTGGCTGGCTGGGTCGTCACCGACCAAAATCACGGCCAGGCCGGGTGTCGCGCCTCGCGCCTTGAGCGATGCGGCGCGTTCTGCAATGTCAAGTCGCAATTGCTTTGAAACGGCAATGCCGTCAATGAGTTGGGCGGTCATGGGTAAAAAGAGGCTTCGTCAAAGTAAAACGCCCGCCAAACTAAAAAGAGTGCGGGCGTGGTCCTGATCAGGATAGATTCAAGGTTGAAAGCGTCAGTGCTACGCTTTCAGGGTTTGGGTGCGCTTTGGCCCAAGGCGATTTTCAGCAGGTCTGCAACCGTGTTGGCGTTGAGCTTTTCCATGATGTTGGCTCGGTGCGCTTCGACGGTCTTGATGCTGATGCCCAGGTCGTCGGCAATTTGCTTGTTCAAGCGGCCAGCGACGATGCGTTCAAGCACTTGCGATTCACGCAAAGTCAGTTTGGCAAGCAGTGCCTCGCGGCTGGCCGATTGCTGGTGGTCTGAAAAAGTGGTTTTGGCGTGTTGCAGCATGCGTTCCACCAGACTGACCAATTGGTCTTCCTTGAAAGGTTTTTGCAAAAAGTCCATCGCGCCTTTTTTCATGGTGTCCACGGCCATGGGAACGTCGCCATGACCTGTGATGAAGACAATAGGCAAGGGCGAGCGCGCTTCGATCAGGCGACGCTGCAATTCAAGGCCGGTCATACCGCCCATGCGGATATCGACAATCAGGCAAGCGACCTCCCGGGAGTCGTATCGGCTTAAAAAAGACTCTGCGGAATCGAAGCATCGAACCCGGAAATCTTTGCCCTCAAGCAGCCATTGCAGAGAATCGCGAACGGCCTCGTCATCATCGACAACGTAAACAGTGCCCTTTTTTGGAATCAAGCTCATGCAGTTACCCTGGGGCCCTCGTGTGTTTTCTGGTGGACGGTGCAGCAGTTGACACCGGTTCGGCCAAGGGTAACCAAAAAGAGAAGCAGCAACCCGTGACTTCAGACCCATTGTAGAGGTTCTCGGCCTTCATCCTGCCCTGGTGAGATTCGACGATTGAGCGGCACAGCGACAGGCCAATGCCCATGCCTTCAGCTTTAGTCGAGAAAAACGCCTCATACAGCCGGTCCATGACTTCAGGGGCAAGCCCCTTGCCTGAGTCTTGCACTGAAAACTCGACCACTGATTTTTCATCCACACGCTTCAGGCCCACGCGCAGCACCACGCTGCGTCGGGCAGTTGGGCGTTCAGCCGAGTCAACCGATTCAGCGCCGTTTTTAAGCAGGTTCACTAAAACCTGCTCGATCAAAATCGGGTCTACCAGCAACTGCGGCAAGCGGGCAGCAACGTAGTGGGTCAGTCGCACATTGCGCCTTCGCACTTCAATGTCGGCCAGTTCAACTGCCTCGCCCACCATGGCGGCAACTTCGGACAGTGTCCGGTTCGGTTCGCTGCGCTTCACAAACGAGCGAATACGCTGAATGATTTGACCCGCCCGAAGCGCTTGTTTAGACGTCTTTTCAAGCGCACCCAACAAATCTTCCTGAGAGATCTGCTTAGCCTTGATGCGCGACACCATGCCGTCGCAGTAGTTGTTAATGGCCGTGAGCGGCTGGTTCAGCTCGTGCGCCACGCTGGACGCCATTTCGCCCATGGTGATAAGGCGGCTAGCCGTTTGGGCGCGTTCTGCTTGAGCAGCGGATTGCTCCTCAGCCAGGCGGCGGGCGGTGATGTCGGTTGCAATCACCATCTGGGCGAGGCGGCCATCAACCCAACTCAAATAGCGAGTTCTCACCTCGATCCATTTACCAAGACCCGCCAGGTAAATTTCGGCGCTTTCGGTGTCGGTGTCCTCCAGGGTGCTGGCGGGCAGTCCGGCAAAAGAATCAACGTTGTCCAAGGACTCTTCATTCAAAGGGCTGGGTGGAAGCCCGGCTTGCGCAGCCAATTCGAGATGCCCTGCAGCCTGCACACCAAACCACAGGCGGTAGAGTTTGTTGGCAAAAAGCAACTCGTCACTTCCCAGGGGCCCGACCGAAATTGAAGCGTCGAGGGCCTCAAGCACCGTGGTGAATCGCTCATGTGACGCTGACAACTGCTCTCGAATCCGGTTGGGCTCGGTGATGTCGGTCATCGAAGTCATCCACCCTGTTTGAGCGCCACGCGAATCGATTAAGGGTGAAACATAGAGGCGAGCGTCAAAAAGACTGCCTTCCCGACGTTGCACTCGAACCTGTATGCCGCCAGGCGTGGTTCGGCCATTGAGCTCGTCGTCAAGGCGCGATGTGAGCGCTTCGCGGTCTGCCTCTGGCCAGTACGGGAATGGCGCCGTGCGGCCAACCAGTTCGGCCTCGCTCCAACCTGTCATTTGGCAAAAAGCCGCATTCACGTAGGTGATGCGACCTTGCAAATCCATCGCTCGCATGCCGGTGAGCATTGAGTTTTCCATTGCGCGGCGGAAATTGGTTTCGGCAATGAGGGCTTGCTGCGCTTGCATGCGCCTGCGCATGTGGCGCCAGTTGGCCATTAACATCCAGACCGTCATAGAGCTCAGCGCGATGACCAGCCAGAACAGGCCACTGCCAATCACACCCAGCGACGTTCGGTAGGCTTGCGCTTTGATGATGAGCCCATTACCAACCGGGGACACTGGAACCTCGTGCGAATTGGCAGGACTGGCCCAGGGAAGCAAAGTAGCAGCCGGGTTGGGTTTGGGAACCCGGCTGCCTGCCAGCAGCCCGCCCTGGCCATCAAGCAAGGACACGGCGTACCGCGCTGAAACTTCGGATGGAACGCCGTACCGGTACAGACCGTCAACCGAGTATTCGGCCAGTACTACGCCCGCAAATCGGGCTTTGTCAGTCAGCGGAATATGTAGCTGTAAATAGGCCGGCGCACCCGTGGCAGTGCGCTGAAAATAGATCGGTTGTTTTAGGTCTTTGGCCAAGCCGAAATTAGAATCAGTTTCACCGGGACGCAGCACGTTTCCGCTTTGCCTGCTTTGGTTTGACCCGAGACTTGCCGTGCCAAAGTTGGATCGAACACGTTTGCGTTCGTCGATCCAGCTGATGGATTCAAGCTCTGGGTATTGGTTGACCAAAGACTCGGCGCGGTCCCTGAAGTCCTCTGCGTCGAGTTCACGGTTGGACACGTCACGCGCCAAACGCATCAGTTGCTCCTGTCTCTCCAGCAGTCTTAAGCGAAGCCTCTGCTGGGTGTATTCGACATCTCGTTTGACGGCCTCTTGTTCGCGCTCGATTTCTTCGAGCCGCAGGTAGCCAAAAGCGGAAATGATAGCGACCAGGAAAACAACAACCGCCGCGATGGGAGCCAGCACAGAAAAACGGTCTTGACGGCTCGGCGGCAACTTGCGCCACCAGGTTCTAGCCCGGCTGCGCAAGCGTGATGGATCCAGCGCAGCGGGAATCGAAACAGGAGTTGAACCGGACATTTTGCAAGTGTAGGTTAGACCTGCAAGTTTCTGCGAGTGACAGGTTGGTTTGGCAGGCCAACGATCATCAGTTAAATTTCATATTATGAATTGATTAAGCATAACTTGAAATTTAATTTGAAACGTGACAGAATTAACTCTGAGTGCAAAATCAAGTCAAATTAAAGAGGAGATAACGATGTCAAACCCTATTTCGACCCCCGGCGCAATGTCCGCAGGCCTGCCCAATGTGGATGGTGACCCGCTTGAAACCCGCGAATGGATGGATGCGCTGTCGGCCGTCATCCAGACGGAAGGCGCCGAGCGCGCCCACTTTTTGCTAGAGCAACTGCTCGAACATGCGCGCCAAAAAAGCATTGACATGCCCTTTTCAGCCAATACGGGGTACGTCAACACCATTGAGGCTGATCACGAGGAGCGTTGCCCTGGCAACATTGAAATTGAAGAGCGCCTGCGGGCCTACATGCGCTGGAACGCCATGGCGATGGTGGTCAAGGCCAATCGCCATCACCCAATTGATGGGGGCGACTTGGGCGGTCATATTGGCTCGTTTGCGTCCTTGGCACACATGTTCGGTGCTGGGTTTAACCACTTTTGGCATGCTGAAAATGAAAACCATGGCGGCGACTGCATCTACGTGCAAGGTCATGTCTCGCCAGGTGTTTATGCCAGGGCCTACCTTGAAGGCCGCTTGACTGAGGAGCAGTTGCTCAATTTCAGGCAAGAGGTAGACGGCAAAGGGCTGTCAAGCTACCCGCACCCTAAGCTGATGCCCAACTTCTGGCAATTCCCCACCGTGTCAATGGGCTTGGGGCCATTGATGGCGATTTACCAGGCGCGGTTTTTAAAGTACCTGCACGCTCGTGGGATTGCCAATACCGAAAACCGCAAGGTCTGGGTATTTTGTGGCGACGGTGAGATGGATGAGGTCGAATCCTTGGGAGCCATCGGCTTGGCAGCGCGGGAAAAACTGGACAACCTGATTTTTGTCATCAACTGCAATTTGCAGCGCCTTGATGGCCCGGTTCGGGGCAATGGCAAAATCATCCAGGAATTGGAAGGCGAATTTCGCGGCGCTGGCTGGAACGTGATCAAACTTTTGTGGGGCAGTGAATGGGACCCCTTGTTGGCGCGCGACAAAGACGGCGCACTGCGCAAGCTGATGATGGACACCCTGGATGGTGACTACCAAGCCTTCAAAGCCAATGATGGCGCTTACGTGCGCAAACATTTCTTTGGCCGTGATCCGCGCACGCTGGAAATGGTGGCCCACATGACGGACGACGAAATTTTCGCCCTGAAACGTGGCGGACACGATCCGAAAAAGGTTTATGCGGCTTACCACGTCGCTGTGAATCACAAAAATCAGCCCTCAGTGCTGTTGATCAAGACGGTCAAAGGCTTTGGCATGGGTAAAAGTGGAGAAGGCAAAAACAACGTCCACCAGACCAAGAAGCTCACCGATGAAGACATCAAAATCTTCCGCGACCGCTTCAACTTGCCCATTCCAGACAGCCAGCTTGC
Source organism: Rhodoferax sp. (assembly GCA_031431035.1). Classification (GTDB taxonomy): domain Bacteria; phylum Pseudomonadota; class Gammaproteobacteria; order Burkholderiales; family Burkholderiaceae_C; genus JANYCG01. The sequence goes on along the minus strand of JANPCR010000300.1, from coordinate 5,181 downwards.
TGACATTCCGTTTTACAAACCTGCCGAGGACACGCCAGAAATGCGTTACCTGCATGAGCGCCGCAAGGCGTTAGGCGGTTATCTGCCGCATCGGCGGGTCAAAGCCGACGAACAGTTCACGGTACCCGCGCTGGAGACCTTTAAATCGGTGATTGAGCCCACGGCGGAAGGCCGTGAAATATCGACAACGCAGGCCTATGTCCGTTTTTTGACGACCCTGCTGCGCGACCAGGCAATTGGCCCTCGTGTCGTACCAATTTTGGTAGATGAGGCTCGCACATTTGGCATGGAGGGTCTGTTCCGCCAGATTGGCATTTACAACCCGGACGGCCAACAATATACACCCGTAGACAAAGACCAGGTGATGTACTACAGGGAGGACAAAAAAGGCCAAATTCTCCAAGAGGGCATCAATGAAGCGGGCGGCATGAGCAGTTGGATTGCAGCGGCGACGTCGTATTCGACAAACAACCGCATCATGATTCCATTTTATGTGTACTACTCAATGTTCGGCTTCCAACGCATTGGCGACTTGGCTTGGGCCGCTGGCGACATGCAGGCGCGCGGTTTTCTGCTGGGCGGCACCTCTGGGCGCACCACCCTCAATGGTGAAGGCTTGCAACACGAGGACGGACACAGCCACATCATGGCGGGCACTATTCCGAATTGCATCAGCTACGACCCCACGTTTGCCCATGAAGTTGGGGTGATCCTGCACCACGGTTTGAAACGCATGGTCGAGAAGCAGGACAACGTGTACTACTACATCACATTGTTGAATGAAAATTACGCTATGCCTGGGCTGACAGTAGGCACGGAAGAGCAAATCATCAAGGGCATGTACCTTTGTAAAGAGGGGCCAAAGTTGACGCCAAGGGTTCAGCTGCTGGGTTCTGGCACCATTCTTCGCGAAAGCATTGCCGCGCAAGAACTGCTTGAAAAAGACTGGGGCGTCGCCGCCAATGTCTGGAGCTGCCCCAGCTTCAATGAGCTGACTCGCGAAGGCCAGGACTGTGATCGCTACAACTTGCTCCACCCGACCGACGTACCGCGTATTTCGTACGTTGGGCAGCAGCTTGAAAAGCACAGTGGCCCTGTGGTTGCGTCAACCGATTACATGAAAGCCTACGCAGAACAGATCAGATCGTTCATTCCCAAAGGTCGCGCATACAAGGTTTTAGGGACTGACGGTTTTGGGCGTAGTGATTTCCGTTCCAAATTACGTGAACACTTTGAGGTGAACCGCCATTACATCGTCGTCGCTGCATTGAAGGCTTTAAGTGAAGAAGGCACTGTGCCCGTCGCCCGGGTGTTGGAAGCCATCAAAAAGTACGACATCAAGGTTGACAAGATCAATCCGCTTTACGCGTGATCGATCCCAAAAGAAAAACCGACTAACGAGGAGAAAAAATATGGCATTGCTGGAAATACAGGTTCCTGATATCGGGGACTTCGATGAAGTGACCGTGATCGAGTTGATGGTCAAAGTGGGCGATACGGTGGCGGCTGACCAATCGCTCGTCACCGTGGAGTCCGACAAGGCATCAATGGAAATCCCGTCCAGCCACGGTGGAGTGGTCAAAGCGGTGCTGGTCAAGGTGGGCGACAAGGTCAAACAAGGTTCGCTGGTCGTGACGCTTGAAGTTGCTGGTGGCAGGGTTACGGCCACCAGTGCAGCGCCTGCTGCTGTGGTTGAAACGCAGATGGAGCCGTTGGCATCGCCGGTTGCCGCCGCTGTGGCGGTCGCTCCCAGCTCGGCAGCACCAGTGAGTTCTGGTCCAGTCGAGGTGCGCGTGCCAGACATTGGCGACTTCAAAGACGTGGCGGTCATTGAGTTGCTGGTCAAAGTGGGCGACACGATCAAAGCTGAACAATCGCTGATGACAGTCGAGTCCGACAAGGCAGCAATGGAAATCCCGTCAAGCGCTAGCGGCATTGTGAAGGAATTGAAAGTCAAGCTGGGTGACAAAGTCAATATTGGCGACCTGATTGCTGTGCTGGAAGGCGTGGCCAATGCCAGCACTCCAGCCATCGCACTTGCAACACCTGCAGCGGCGCAGGTTACCAGCGCACCAGTCCTGCCAGCTTCGATAGCACCGATGGCCGCAGACTCAGCGAGGCAACCCACGCATGAGCCAACAGGCACGCCGGTTGGCTTGCCCCATGCATCGCCCTCAGTGCGAAAATTTGCTCGCGAACTCGGCGTGCCATTGGCCGAAGTCAAAGGCAGTGGTCACAAGGGCCGCATTACTGAATTTGACGTGCAGACCTTCACCAGATCTGTCATGAGCGGCGCAGCTCAAACTCAGGCTATTGCCACCCAATCCAAAGCCAAAGCCGGGTCCGGTGCCAGCGATGGTGGTGGCTTGGGTCTTTTGGCCTGGCCCAAAGTTGATTTCACCAAGTTTGGTGCTGTCGAGCGCAAAGACATGTCGCGCATCAAAAAAATCAGCGGCGCCAACCTGCACCGCAACTGGGTTTTGATTCCGCATGTGACCAACCATGATGACTGCGACATCACTGAACTTGAGGCATTTCGGGTGGCGATGAACAAAGAAAATGAAAAAGCAGGCGTGAAATTGACCATGCTGGCTTTCATGATCAAGGCAAGCGTTGCCGCTTTGAAGAAGTTCCCCGAGTTCAATAGTTCGATAGACGGTGACCAACTGGTTTTGAAGCAGTACTTTCACATTGCTTTTGCTGCAGACACGCCCAACGGCCTGATGGTGCCAGTCATCAAGGATTGCGACAAAAAGGGTGTCATGCAAATTTCCACCGAAATGGGCGAACTGGCCAAAAAGGCACGGGACGGCAAATTGAGTCCGGCTGAAATGAGTGGCGCGTGCTTCACCATCAGCTCTTTGGGTGGGATTGGGGGGCGCTATTTCACACCCATCATCAATGCACCAGAAGTCGCCATCATGGGTGTTTGCAAGAGCCAGATCGAGCCGAAATGGGATGGCAGCGCTTTTGTGCCCAAACTGATGTTGCCACTGTCACTTTCGTGGGACCACCGCGTCATTGATGGTGCTGCCGCCGCCAGATTTAATGCCTATTTTGGTCAGGTATTGACTGACTTCCGGCGGGTTCTGTTGTGACGACTGTCGTTGTCGTCAAAAAAGCGGGGATGGTGGCCATTGCTGCTGACACCCTGGTGACGTTTGGCGACACTCGCCTATCCAATCGCTTTGAGGCCAATAGCAAACTGTTCAAAATTGAAACACCTGCGGGGCCGAGTTTTGTCGGCATCGCGGGCACTGTGGCGCACTTTCCGGTGCTTCGCAAGGCCATGTTGGCTCTGCCAAAAAAGGAGTTGCTGTTGGGTAGTAAAGATGAGGTGTTTGACACCTTCACCAAGCTGCACCCGGTATTGAAAGACAACTTTTTCTTGCAAACCAAGGAAGATGACAACGACCCCTATGAGTCCAGTCAGTTCAGCGTCTTGGTGGCCAATGCCACGGGCATTTATGGCCTTTACAGCTACCGCGAGGTGTTTGAGTTCAATGAGTTTTGGGGTATTGGCTCGGGGCGCAGTTTTGCTTTGGGGGCCATGCATGCAGTGTGGAGCAAAGCCAAGACTGCCCGCGAAGTGGCCTCTATAGGAATGAATGCAGGCTGTGAGTTTGACAAAAACTCGGGTGGCCCTGTTGAGATATTCACCGCCAAATTGAAGAAGTAAATCAAATTCTGGAGAGAGACTACATGGCAACGCTTGAAATTAAAGTACCTGACATTGGTGATTTCGATGAAGTCACAGTCATTGAGTTGATGGTCAGTGTAGGTGACTCCGTCAAGACCGATCAAAGCCTGATCACCGTGGAGAGCGACAAAGCGTCAATGGAAATTCCGTCAAGCCACGGCGGCGTGATCAAGTCGATCAACGTCAAAATTGGCGACAAGGTGAAAGAAGGCACCGTCGTGTTGATGCTGGATGCCGAGGGTGCCACGTCGGCGCCAGCTACTCCAATTGAGCAACCTGCAAAGCCATTGAGCGTTGTACCCGCGCCGGTGACTGCGGCTCTTAGCGCACCCGCTGGCACACCTTTCACTGGCACCTCTGACTTGGATTGCGACTTGTTGGTGCTTGGCGCTGGGCCGGGCGGTTACTCGGCGGCATTTCGCGCCGCCGACTTGGGTCTGAAGGTCATTTTGGTTGAACGATATGCCACGCTGGGAGGAGTGTGCCTGAACGTCGGTTGTATTCCGTCCAAGGCCTTGCTGCACGTTGCGGCGGTGATGGACGAAGTTAGCCATTTGGGCGCACTGGGCATTGAATTTGGCGCGCCCAAAGTCAACATTGACACACTTCGCGGGCACAAAGACAAAGTAATCAGCAAGCTAACGGGCGGTTTGGCCGCTATGGCCAAGTTGCGAAAGGTGACCACAGTGCGCGGTTACGGCAATTTTGTGGGCGCTAACCACGTTGAGGTCGAGGAAACCACGGGCGCTCAGGGCCAGGAAAAAACTGGCACCAAAAAAGTCATCGCTTTCAAGAACTGCATTATTGCGGCAGGTAGCCAGGCAGTACGCCTGCCATTCATGCCTGCCGACCCGCGAGTCGTGGACAGCACTGGCGCACTGGCCCTGAAAGAAGTCCCCAGGCGGATGCTGATTTTGGGCGGCGGCATCATCGGCCTTGAAATGGGCACGGTCTACAGCACGCTGGGCGCAAGGCTTGACGTGGTCGAAATGCTGGATGGCCTGATGCAAGGCGCTGACCGCGACCTGGTCAAGATTTGGCAAAAAATGAATGCACCGCGTTTTGACAACATCATGCTCAAGACCAAAACGGTGAGCGCACGCGCATTGCCCGAAGGCATTGAAGTCACGTTTGCGGCAGCAGAAGAGGGCGTCAAAGTACCGGAGCCACAGGTATACGACCTCGTGTTGCAAGCCGTTGGCCGCACGCCCAATGGCAAGAAAATCTCCGCCGATAAAGCCGGCGTGGCCGTTACAGATCGCGGCTTCATCAACGTCGATATCCAGATGCGTACCAACGTGCCCCACATTTTCGCCATCGGCGACATCATCGGCCAGCCTATGCTGGCGCACAAGGCCGTGCACGAGGCGCATGTGGCCGCTGAAGTGATTGCCGGCGAGTTGCAAGGCAACAAGGAACTGGCCAGCGCAGCCTTCAACGCCCGGGTGATTCCGAGTGTTGCCTACACTGATCCTGAAGTC
>JANPCR010000299.1:0-18680 GCA_031431035.1 Rhodoferax sp. | reverse complement strand
TTGAGCAGGTTGAGCGAGCGCATGGTCTCGAAGATCGGCACCAGCAGCGTGACCAATGGAAACATGCTGGAGGCAACGATGGCTGTGAGAATGAGCTGGCGATGCTTGAGGTTGAGCCGCGCAATCGCGTAGGCTGCAAACGAGGAGACCACCAACGACGCAGCAGTCGCCAACAGAGCCACCGTGAAACTGTTGCCCAAGTATTTGAGCAAGGGCTGGTCGGTAAACGCCTGCACGTAGTTTTGCAGTGTGGGGTTGTGCGGCCAATAGGTGATAGGTTTTTGCACCAGCTCGACTTCGAGCTTGAGCGAGGTCAGCAAAATCCACACAGCCGGAAAGAACCCGTTGATGACAACCGCGCCAGCAGCCACCCAGCGCAAGCTACGCGAAGACCAGGTGAGATTCATGCCTGATTCCCCACCCGTTTCAGGTACACCGCCGTCACGCACAGTGAAATCAAGAACATGAAGACCGCCAGAGTTGAGCCATAGCCTAAATCAAGGTATTCAATCGTCGTTTTGTGGATCAGCATGGCCAGCGTCTCGGTGGAATTGCCGGGGCCACCCTTGGTCATGGTGTAGGGAATGTCAAAGGTCTGCAAGGCGGTGATGGTGCGAAAGATCAGGGCGACCACGATGCTGGGCATCAGCATGGGAATGGTGATCTGCCAGAACTGTTGCCAGGTGCTGGCCCCATCCACCTCAGCGGCTTCGTAGAGTGATTTGGGAATCATCTGCAAACCCGCCAGCAGGATCAAGGCCATGAACGACGACGTCTTCCAGATGATCGTCAAACAGATGGCGGTAAATGCCCAACGCGGACTGAGCAGCCACATGGTAGTTTCATCCTTGCCAAAGCGGCGCAGCACGTCATTGACAAAACCGTACTCGGTGTGGAAAAACCAGGCAAAAATCAAGCCTGCAAAACTCAGCGGCAGCGCCCACGGCAATAGCAAAGCCAGGCGCACTGGCCACTTCCTTTTGAACGGCAGATTAGCCAGCAGGGCCAGGCCCATGCCGACCACCAGCGCCCCAGGCACGGTAATCAGCGTGATCAGCAGGGTGTTTTTGGTGGCGTTCCAAAAGTCCTTGTCTTTCCACACATCGGTGTAGTTGTCAAAACCGATGAATTTCACACCGGCACCGCCCGACAGGCGCAGGTCAAAAAAGCTGTTGTAGATGAGTTTTCCAATCGGGTACACCACAATCAGCGCGAGCAGCAAAAAAGCAGGCGCTAACAGCAGCAGCGCCAGCGTTTTTTCGCTCGGATCACGTAGATTGGACACCCGCACGGACAGCCTGCGCAATATTGTCAATGCACGAGTTCGCGCATGAGTCAGCGCATGACGCGGGACAACCGGCTGTCAATCTCGGCCACGCCCTCAGCAGCTGTTTTGGTGCGGGCAAAGATCGCACTGGTTGTCGTACGAATCGCGTCACTCACTTCGCCGTAGCGCGGGCTCATCGGACGGCTCTGCCCTGCCACGACCGCGTTGGCCGCATCCTTGAACCAGGGGACGGCCTTGACGACGTCGGCATCGGTGTAGACTCCCAACGTGGTCGGGAGCAAAGAGCCTTCAATGGCTAGAAATTTGCTCGACGCAGGTGACGCCAGGAACTGCACCAGCTTGGCAGACTCGGCCTTGCTTTTGCTGAATGCACTGACCGCCCATTGCCAGCCGCCCACGCAAGTAGCGCTTTTTCCGCCTGCTGTGGCGGGTAATGGCATCACGCCTATTTTGCCTTGAACCAGGCTGTCTTTGTCGTCCTTGAAACGTTCCCAGGCAAAGCCCCAACTGATTCCAAAAGCAACTTGACCGGCTTTCATTTCATTGACAGTGTCCGGTGTCTTGATTTCAGCCACATTCTTTTTGATGACTCCCTGATCAACCAGCTTGAGCCACATGTCCATGCCCTTGGTTGCAGCGTCTTTGTCGAGCGTCATCTTGCCGGAGGCGTCGTTAAATGCCTTGCCCATGCTCCAATACGGCAGCAGGAAGGTGCACACCGTGCCTTCAATCGGTGCGCCTTGAATGGAAAGGCCCTGTAGGTTTGGGTTTTTTTCGCCATCCTGAATTTTCTTGGCCGCAAGGCCCAGTTCATCCCAGGTTTTGGGTTCCTTGATGCCGTATTTGTCCAACAGATCTTTGCGGTAGTACATGAACATCGCATCGGCAAAGCCGGGCATGGCCGCCACCTTGCCGTTGACGATGTTGGACTGCGCGTATACCGGTAAGTACGCCTTCATCACGGATGGCCCGCCAACGTAGGCATCCAGCGGCTCCAGCCAGCCTGCGCTGAAGTACTGCGCCGGATTGACGATGTCGATCAAGTAAATATCAATCGCAGAGTCTTTGGCGTTCAGGATCGTGCTCAGGTACTGGCGCTGAAGTTCGGACGTCGCCCCGCCCGTCTCAATGTCGATCTTGACGTTGGGGTTGGCCTTCTGGTACTGGTCAAACAGCTTGCGCATCAGGTCGGGCCGCTGATTCTGCCCGCCGGAAAATACACGTAGATTGGTTTGCTGCGCGTGCGCTGTGCCGGTCAGCGCAGCCGTCAGCAGCGCTGCGGCGGTGATGGAATACACGGTACTTCGGTTCATGGCAGTCTCCTTGGAGTTCAGGTGGAGTGGAAAATCACTTTTCATAGAGGTTGTGCTGTTTCACAACCTGTTTGAACTTGTCGTGCTCCTGGCGTGCAAAGGCCAGAAACTGTTCGCCTGTGCGGTAGGCCAGCGGCGTAAATGCGACCTGGGCGCGGGCTTTGTAAATCGTGGTGGCCGTGGCGGTTTTGCAGGCCGCCTCCAGTTTGCTGAGGATGGCAGCAGGCAGGCCTTTGGGCGCGACCAGACCACCCCAGACCGAGCCGCGCACCGGTATGCCCAACTGTTTGGCAGTGGGCACCTTTTCAAAGCCCAGCACCGGTGTATCACTCAAAGCCAGGAGGGGACGTAACTGGTACTGCGTGGCCACGGTCGGCGTTTCATTGAACATCTGGATCTGCTGCGTTTTGAGCGGCACCACCATGTCACCCGTGCTTTTATAGGGCACCGCCACGGCGTCCACACCATGGTGCTGGGCCAGTTGAAGCATGGAAATGTGCAGCACACCGCCAATGCCGGAATTGCCGTAGTTGAGCCTGCCGGGATTAGCCTTGCCGTAGGCCATCAGCTCGCGGAAGCTGTTGTGAGGTGACTCGGGCGCGACCATAGTGATCACCGGAACGTCATAGGTGCCGCACAGGTAGTCAAAACTCTCGGGCGTGTAGGGTGGCTGTTCGCGGCGCGCGGGTTGCAGGGTTTGCGGGCCTGTCGTGGTCATCGCGATGGTATAACCGTCGGGTTTGGCGCGTGCTACGTTGGCCATGCCGATCATGCCGCCAGCGCCGGCTGTGTTGACAATGGCGATGCTGGCATTGCCACCGAGTGCCTTGGCCAGTTCGTCCTGTAGTATTCTGGCCATGATGTCGGTCGTGCCGCCAGGGCCAAAGGGCACCACCATCTGGATCGTGCGTTGGGGGTATGCTGCCTCGGTCGACTGCGCAAGGCAAGCACCATTGGCAGCAGTGGCTATAAGACAGGCGGCGAACTTGGCATACATCATGACAGCGCTCCTTGGTGTGTGGGATCAAACAGGTGCATATGCTGCGGATCCATATAGATCGGCATGTTGCTACCTGCCGTGTATCTGAAACTGGCCGGGCAGCGCGCAACCAGTTCGACATTGCCGGTTTTGAACGTCACCAGCGTTTCTGCGCCCAGCGGCTCGGTCAACACCACACTGGCGGGAATTTCAGTGCATTGCGCCGGATTCGCGTGCGGGCGAACCAGCAAAATATTTTCAGGGCGAATACCAAACGTGGCTTGAGTGAGAGCTGCCGCTTTGTTCGCCAACGCGGGAGGCAGCGCTACGCGTACCGCGCCACCCAGATCAGCCATCCCATCGGCCAGCGCACAGGGCACCAGATTCATGGGCGGTGACCCCGTGAAAGCCGCGACAAACAGGGCGGCGGGCGTGTTGTAGATTTGGTGCGGGCTTCCATACTGCATCTTGTGGCCCCCACTGAGCACGGCAATGCGATCAGCGAGCGTCATCGCCTCGACCTGGTCGTGCGTAACGTAGATGATGGTTGCGCCCAGGCGCTGGTGCAGCTTTTTGATCTCGGTGCGCATCTCGCCGCGCAGCTGCGCATCGAGGTTGGACAGGGGCTCGTCAAACAGGAACACCTTGGGCTGGCGCACGATGGCACGGCCAATCGCCACGCGCTGGCGTTGCCCGCCCGACAGCGCGGCCGGTTTGCGCTCAAGCATGTGGTCGATGCGCAGGAGTTTGGCGGCATCTTGCACGCGCCGTTTGATTTCGTCTTCGGGCGTCTTGCGCAAGCGCAGACCAAACGCCATGTTCTCGTACAGGCTCTTGTGCGGATACAACGCGTAGTCCTGAAACACCATGGCAATGTCGCGGTTACGTGGTGGCTCGTCGTTCACCCGTTTGCCGTCAATATGCACGTCGCCACCGGTGATGGACACCAGGCCTGCAATCATTCGCAACAGCGTTGACTTCCCGCAGCCCCATGGCCCGACAAACACCACGAACTCGCCGTGTTTGATGTCCAGGTCAATGCCATGAATGACATTGGTTTTGCCGTCATAACTTTTGACGACCTGGCGCAGTTCAACACCAGCCATGTTCAGTAGCCTTGTGCGAGGACTTTTACATCCTGCGCGCGGATCGTTGACAGGGTGCTGGCAAAGGAGCGCATCATCAAGCCCAGATCGGAGGCGCAGCCGATGTAGTCAAAACCCATGGCGCGGTACACGGCCACGGCCTCAGGCGTGCCGCCCACCGTTCCTACTGGTTTGCCAGCTGCGTGGCAACGCTTCACGCCGTCCGCCATGAGTTGGGTCACATCCTCGTGCATCAGGTTGCCAATATGACCCATGGCACCACTCAAGTCGCCGGGGCCAAAAAACAGCGAATCCACGCCCTCGACACTGGCGATCTCCTCCACGCGTGCCATTGCCTCAGGCGACTCGATTTGTACGACGACGCTGACCGCATCGTTGGCTAGCTTGAAATAGTCCTTCACAGTGCCAAAGCGCGAACCACGGCTCATGCCGGCCATGCCGCGCACGCCGCTTGGCGGGTATTTGGTAGCCGCAACCGCTTTTTGTGCCTCGGCGACCGTTTGCACGAAGGGAAACATGATGGTTTGTGCGCCAGCATCCAGCACGCGCTTGACCATCACCGTGTCGTTCCACGGCACCCGCGTGATCGGAACCATGGCCGTGCCGGCGATGGCTTGCAACAAGTGGATTACCTCCATCTGATCCAGAGGCGTGTGCTCCATATCGACCACGGCCCAGTCAAAACCGGCGCAACCCATGGCTTCAGCAACCAGCGGCGAGGCCGACATGAGCCAACTGCCTACTGCATAGCCTGCCGCAAAGTCATTGCGCGCGAGCATGGATTTGAATGGGTTTTTCATCGTTAATGTGCTTAAAAGATTTCGGGTTCTGCCGTGGGCGCAGTGCCTTCCAGAAAGCGAAGGTCGCAGCCGTCATGCGCTTGGGTTACTTGTTCGGTGTACAGACGCGTAAAGCCGCGCGCATAACGTTGCGCTGGTTTGACCCACAGGGCTTGTCGTGCGGCAAGTTCTGCGGCATCGACATGCAGATGCAGACGCCGGTTGGCAACATCGAGCTCGATGGTGTCACCCGTTTTGACCAGTGCCAAGGGGCCGCCCACGGCTGACTCTGGCGAGATGTGCAACACGCAAGTGCCGTAGTGCGTGCCGCTCATGCGCGCGTCTGAGAGGCGCAGCATGTCGCGCACGCCCGCTTTGAGCAAACGGGTAGGGATCGGCAGGTTGCCCCATTCGGGCATTCCCGGCGCGCCAACGGGGCCGGCATTTCGCAACACCAGCACCGTGTTTTCGTCGCAGTCGAGTGATTCGTCAGCCATGGCTTTGAGCATGTCGGGCTGATTGTCAAACACCAGCGCCCGTCCGGTGTGGCACAGCAGGCGCGGCGACGCGGCGCTGGGCTTGATCACCGCACCGTTGGGTGCCAGGTTGCCGTAGAGCACCGCCAGCGTGGCATGCTCGCTCACCGGGTTTTCAAGGGGCCGAATGACAGTGGAATCCTGCACTTGCGCCGAGGCGATGTTCTGCGCAACCGATTGGCCAGTGACCGTTAACTCCTGCAGACTCAGCTTGGCACTGATAACTTTCATCAAGGCCGGCAGGCCACCGGCGTAGTAGAAGTCCTCCATCAACCGGTCGCCGCTCGGAAACAGGTTGGCCAGCACCGGCACCAGCCGCCCCATGGCATCAAGATCAGCCAGCTCAAGGCTCACTCCTGCACGGCGCGCCATCGCAATGATGTGTACCGCCGCGTTGGTGGAGCCGCCCAGCGCCATTTGCACCGCCATGGCATTTTGGAAGGCACCTTGGGTGAGTATGCGTGCAGGGGTCAGGTCTTCCCAGATCATGCCCACAATGCGCTCGCCGCAGCTTGTGGCCATGCGGGTGTGCGCCGAGTCCATCGCCGGGATGCTGCTTGCGCCCGGCAGTGAGAGGCCCAGTGCCTCAACAATGGCGGTCATGGTTGAGGCCGTACCCATGGTGTTGCAGGTGCCCGGAGCGCGCGTCATCCGGGCCTCAAGCGAGGTGATTTCGGCCGCACCAATATGCCCGGCCTTGAACTCGTCCCAAAACATGCGCGTGTGGGTGCCAGCACCAATGCTGCGTGTCACGCCGTTTTGAACGTGCCGGTCATTGAGCATCGGCCCTGCTGGGCAGAACAGGGCTGGGATGCCCATGCTGATGGCCCCCATCACGGTGCCAGGGGTCGTCTTGTCGCACCCCCCCATCAGCACCACGCCATCGCAAGGCAAGCTACGCAACAGCTCTTCGACTTCCATGGCCAAAAAGTTGCGATACAGCATGGTGGTGGGTTTGACCATGACCTCGCCCAAGCTCATGGCTGGCAACTCGACGGGATAACCGCCCGCCATCAGAATACCCTTCTTGACTGACTCGGCGCGCTCGCGAAGGTGGGCGTGGCAGGGCGACAGATCGCTCCAGGTGTTGATGATGGCCACCATGGGTTTGTCCATCACATCTTCGCGCCGTGCGCCTTGCTGCTGCATGCGCTGACGATGCGCAAAGCCCCGCATGCCAGCGTCGCCAAACCAGCGGCGACTGCGAAGCTCAGAGAGTTGTTTCATCGTGTGGGTGCTTTGTTGGTCATCAACCCTTTGGCCATGAGCGTCGGGATAGTGGCGTGCGGGTTAGTGGGTATGTCAATTATATTTGTTAGCGCTAACATTAACGACTTGAACTCCATTCGTCATCATGGCAAACCCTGATCAATTGGCAGTGATTGCGGCTCAACCGAGCGATGTAAAAAGGCGCAAGACGCATGGGCGAGCCACGCTTGCTGACGTGGCGCGGCGCGCCGGTGTGACGGCCATGACAGTCAGCCGCACATTGCGCGAGCCAAGCAAGGTGTCTGCCGATACTGCGCAGCGCGTGCATACAGCACTGGAGGCCACAGGCTATGCGCCCAACAAGTCGGCCGGCTTGTTGGCCAGTGGCCGTTCGCGCATCGTGGCGGCGCTGGTGCCCAACATTGCCAACTCGATTTTTGCTGAGACGATCCAGGGCCTGTCTGATGCATTGCAGGCGGATGGACTTGAATTGCTGCTGACCGCAACCGGCTACAGCCTGGAGCGCGAAGAGCATCAGATCCGGGCCGTGTTGGGCTGGGCTCCGGCTGCGCTTATCGTCACCGGGCGCCATCACGCCCTAGGCGCTCTGCAGATGATGCGCCGTGCGCAAACCGAGGGTGTGCCGGTGATCGAAGTCTGGGACAACTCCCCCGGCAGCTCCGAGTTCATTCAGGTCGGTTTTAACCACACCAAGGCGGGGCGGGCGATGTTCACGCACTTACAGCAATGCGGCTATTCCGATCTGGTGTACGTGGCCAGCGGGGTCGTGGGTGACCTGCGTGCGCACGAGCGACGGGCCGGGTTTGTTACTGCCGCAACCAAGGCAGGGTGTCGCATTCGGATCGTCACCGCGCCACAGGAGGAGCCAATGGCTGCGGGTCGCCGAGTGATGCAGCGTTTGCTGGAAGAAAAGGAGCTGCCGCATGCTGTCGCGTTTTCGAACGACTACTTCGCAGCGGGTGCAATTCTGCAGGCGCGGGAGCAGGGCATCCAGATCCCCACCAAGCTTGGTGTAATGGGCTTTGGCGATATGACCATTGCCGGACAGATTGGGATCAGCACGCTGGCGGTGCCGCGCTACGGTATTGGATTCACCACTGGTACGCGGGTTATAGCTCGTATCGCGGCGCAGGCAGATAGCGCCACGCCGGATGAGTCATCCTCCACACGGCGGCTATCCGGTGATTCGGTAGCGCTTCAGCTCATCAAGCGAAGTAGCACGCGATCGGTGCCGTAGGACCTAGGTTGTATTGAACCCAGGCCATGCGCATGTTCAAAATTCGTAGCGCGCTGTAACACCAACATAGCGCTGGTCATCACGAGGCACGTAGCGATTGACGTTATTGCCAGAGTTTTGCAGAAACGTTGCATACGACTGGTTCAGCGCATTCTTCACCAACAACGATACCCGCCATCCGCTGGCGTGCGCCAGGCCTGCGCTCAGATTCACGATTCCATAAGCGCCTTGAATCGCGTCGGGAGACTGCGCAAGGTCATACTGCACCTCGCTTTGCCAACTGTAGTCGGCATTCAAGTCCAGCGTCATCGCCGCGCCCACAGGCATCGTGTATTTGGCGCGCAGATGGGCCTTCCAGTCCGGTGAAAAAGGCAGCGGGCGGCCGTTGATGTTGCAGCTCAGCGCGGCATTGGGCGGGCAGGTGAAGTTCCCAACCCTTGCAATAATATTCGCCAATGCGGCATTGACCGTGAATTGCGGCGTCACACGCGCCGTCATGTCCAGCTCAAAGCCGCTGGTTGTGACATCACCAGCGTTGACGAGGCGTGTGACGATCACGCCGTTGACCAAGTCGGGCACATTCGCCTGATAGTTGGCGTAATCCGTTTTAAACAGCGCCACGTTCAGACGCAGGCGGTTGTCCATCAATGTGGACTTCAATCCGACTTCCAGGGAGTTGGATGTCTCTGGATTCAGCACGTTGTCCTGAGTCGGACTCATGTTGAAGAACACGTTGTAGGCCGGGCCTTTGTACCCACGCGACAAGGTGGCATAGGCCATCACGTCCTTGTTGATTTCATACTGGGGGCCAATGCGCCCGGAGAACGCGTTGGCGGTGGTGGAGCCCGTGATGTTGTTGCGTGTAGCCCCTACGCCAGGAACGCCTGCAGCTGATGCCACGCGCCCGTGGTAGTAAGACAGGTCATCGGTGGTGTAACGCAGACCGGCAATCGCGCGCAGTTGACTTCCAAAATTGAACGTTCCCTCGCCAAACACAGAGAGACTCTTGTTCTCGACGCCGTAATTCGCAGCTCCGAAATCGGAGGTGATAGAACCTGGTGAGCAAGGGATTAGTCCGGAAGCAGAGGCCGTCGCCGTACTGCCCGCACAGCGCAATACATCGCGTCGATATTGTTCTTTCGCCTTGGACTGAAGGTAGAAAAGGCCAGCCACGTAGTCTACAAATCCCCCCTTTTGCGAGGCAATGCGCAGCTCTTGCGAGGTCTGATCAAAATCAAGGTCGCCGCGGTCATTGGTGCTGGCAAACTGGCGCGTGAGCTGTCCCTGACGGTCTTGGTCTTGAAACTGGGTATTTTTCCATTGCCGGTACGCCGTGATGGAGGTGAGTTGTACGCCGCCCAAATCCCAATCGACTTGGGCCGACACGCCAGAGTTCGTGTCTTGCACCTTCGTCGCAAAATCACTGTTGATCTGGCGGTTTTCCGGGCCTGCCACCACCGGCGAAATGGCAGCAGCGACTAGCGGATTCCGTGTCACAACCCCAGTGGCGAACGCAGTGGTAGTGGTGTTGACGATCACGCCGGTGGGCGTGTTGTCTTCGGCCTTCATGTGGTCGGCCAACAAGGACACTTTCAGGTTGCGGTTGGGGGTCAGATCGAGTCGACCACGAATGCCAGCACGGTCATAGCCATTGACGTTGGTGCCATCAAACACATTGGTCACGTTGCCGTCAAATTTGCCGACCATGGCCGAGATAGACCCCAATGCCACGCCAGGGGAAAGCTCGCCCGAGGCACCGAGACGAATACGTCGCTCGTTACCTTGGAAAAGGCCCAGTTCTATGTAGCGTTCGGTCGTTTTTCTGGGTGCTTTGCTAACGATATTGATAACTCCAGCCGACGCATTTTTGCCAAACAACGTACCCTGTGGTCCGCGCAAAATTTCAACGCGATCAATGTCCAGCAAATCCATGGTCGCTTGGCCTGGGCGTGATGTCACAACACCATCCAGCACGGTAGATACGGTAGGCTCCACCCCCGGCGATGTGGAAATGGTGCCGACGCCCCGAATAAAAAGCGCAGTGTCTTTGTTAGACGCGTTGGTGCGGAAATTAACGGTAGGTGTTTGTGCCGTGACCGCTCCCAAGGTGTTGACATTGCCCTCTTCAAGCGCTGTTCCGTTGATCACGGTGATAGCAATCGGTGTGCTTTGCAGTGGCTGGGGTCGCTTTGTGGCTGTGACGATCACGGTTTCCAGTTTGCCAGCTTCAACCGGGGGCGTTTGTTGGGCGAGGGCAGGCAGGGCCGCAACCAAGGCCAAGACCAAAGGCAATCGACGGCCTGGGCCTGCGAACGGTGATGTGTAAGTCATGTCGTCTCCAGAATGTGTTTTTTGCCGTCAAGGTTCGACAGCCATGTCAAAATGTTAGCGCTAACAAGTTAGGTAGGAAATCCTAGCATTGCGCGCTCACCAGTTGCATTAAGACAAACCCTAGTCCCATCGACAGTGTGCCAGCGGTGCCACAATCTGCCCATGTCCCTTCAGCGCGTCTTCATTCAAGCCCAAGATTTCGACCTCGACCATGAGGTAACCGCGTTGCGCGCGTCAGACAAACGTGTAGGCGCTGTGTGCAGCTTCATTGGCACGGTTCGTGATAGAAACCACGGCAGCCAACCAGAGGTCAGCACGCTGGAACTAGAGCATTACCCCGGCATGACTGAGGCGTCGATTGAGGCGATGATTGACGAGACGCATCGGCGGTTTGACATTTTTGGTGCGCGCGTGGTGCATCGCATTGGCCTTTTGCACCCGCTAGATCAAATTGTTCTGGTGGCGGTCACTTCCGCGCACCGGGGGGAGAGCTTCAAGGCCTGCGAGTTTTTAATGGACTACTTGAAGACCCAAGCGCCATTTTGGAAGAAGGAGCAAACACCGCAAGGTGCCAAATGGGTTGATGCGCGGGTCAGTGACGATGTGGCTTTGCGCCGCTGGGGCTTGGATGTCAGTAACGGCCCCGCCAGTTAATTCAAATACTGCGGCCGGGTCGTGGCTGCGGCGTCCTTCAGCTCTTCAGCATCCAAAGGTGGCGTGGGGGTTTGCGCCCATTGTGAGTTGGCGTAGGCCTTCTCCAGCAGGTGAAGAAACCCGTACATCAGTTTGTCGTCAAGCTCGATTTGAACGTCCTGGCCCTTACCAGAAAGGGCAGAATGGCCTGAATTCCCCGTGAATTTGATCCGCAAATGTGCGTTGTCGAGAGGTGTCAGGGCAATTTCCGTGACCAAAAGCGTGTCATTCATTGCCTGCGCAGCGCCTCTGGGGTCACCGGTGGGTTTCGAAGCAGGTTCTTTGTAAGGCGTCGCAAAATCCGAATTTTTAAGGGTGGTTTCCCGTTCAATTTCACTCAAAAACTCCCGGATTTTGGGGTTGGCAGGGCGATCAACAGCTTCGCCAGGCGCTTTCAGTGCCGCAATCTTGTCGGTCTGTTGGGCCACCAATTTACGCAGCAGGGGCATCACCCCTACTGTCAGCCGCCTGGTAAACCAAAGGCGCAGCTCAATTTGGGCGGTGGTGCTGATGCGCACGAGCAGACGGTCCTGGGTGGGGTCGTATTGAAGGTTCAGTTGGTGCAGGCGCATGGTCGAATTTTAGAAGCCATTGATCTGCATCAACACGTTGCTTGCTTGAAAACCATGACTTGCGCCCAAAATAGCCTTTATGAGAACTGACAAACTAACCACCAAATTCCAGGAAGCCCTGGGCGATGCGCAAACGCTGGCCTTGGGGCAAGACCACGCCTTCATCGAGCCGGCCCACGTGCTGGTGGCCATGCTGCGCCAAACCGATGGCCCCAAGGCACTGCTGCAACGCGCGGGCGTCAACGTTGCCGGGTTAATGGTGGCGGCTGAAGCGGCGCTGAAAAAACTGCCCGAAGTACAGGGGCACGATCAAGTGCAGGTGGGGCGCGACATGGTTTCATTGTTGCAGGCGTCTGAAAAGGAGTCCATCAAACGCGGTGACCAGTTCATTGCCAGTGAGTTGTTTATGCTGGCCTTGGCCGACAGCAAGCAAGATATTGCCAAACAAGCCAAAGACAACGGCCTGACGCGCAAGTCTGTCGAGGCGGCGATTGATGCCGTGCGAGGCGGGCAAAACGTGGACAGTGCCGATGCCGAAGACCAACGCGAATCGCTCAAAAAATACTGCATTGACCTGACCGAGCGCGCCCGCATGGGCAAGCTGGACCCGGTGATTGGCCGTGACGATGAAATTCGCCGGGCCATTCAGGTGTTGCAACGGCGCACCAAAAACAACCCGGTGCTGATTGGCGAACCTGGCGTTGGCAAAACTGCGATTGTGGAAGGCTTGGCCCAGCGCATTGTGGCCGGCGAAGTGCCCGAATCGCTCAAAGGCAAGCGTGTTTTGTCGCTCGACATGGCGGCGCTGTTGGCGGGCGCCAAGTTTCGGGGGGAATTTGAAGAGCGCCTGAAAAACGTGCTGAAAGACTTGGCCAAAGACGAAGGCCAAACTATTGTTTTTATTGACGAATTGCACACCATGGTGGGTGCTGGCAAGGCTGAAGGCGCCATGGACGCGGGCAACATGCTCAAACCTGCGCTTGCACGTGGCGAGTTGCATTGCGTGGGGGCGACCACGCTGGATGAATACCGCAAATACATTGAAAAGGATGCCGCGTTGGAGCGGCGGTTTCAGAAAATCATCGTCGGCGAGCCCACGGTGGAGGCCACCATTGCCATCCTGCGCGGCCTGCAGGCGCGCTATGAAACCCACCACGGCGTGCAGATTACCGACCCCGCCATCGTGGCAGCAGCAGAGCTGAGCCACCGCTACATCACCGACCGTTTTTTGCCCGACAAGGCAATTGACCTGATCGACGAGGCGGCATCCAAAATCAAAATTGAACTTGATTCAAAACCTGAGGTGATGGACAAGCTGGATCGCCGCCTGATTCAGCTGCAAATTGAGCGTGAAGCCGTCAAGCGCGAGAAAGATGAAGCGTCTAAAAAGCGGTTTGAATTGATCAACGATGAGATCAAGAGCCTGCAAAAGGAAATTGCCGACCTGGATGAAATTTGGAAAGCCGAAAAGGCGCAGGCGCAGGGCAGCAAAACCATCATGGAAGAGATTGAAAGAGTCCGCTTTTCGATGGATGAGCTGACACGCAAAGGCGACTTTGACAAGGTCGGCGAGCTGCAATATGGCAAGCTGCCTGGCCTTGAGAAACAGCTCAAGGAAGCGCAGGCCGCTGAAGCTGGCAAAGCCAAAAGCGCTAAAGATGGTGGCCGCCCGCAACTGTTGCGCACCATGGTGGGTGCCGAAGAAATCGCCGAGGTCGTGAGCCGCGCCACGGGCATTCCTGTGGCCAAAATGTTGCAGGGCGAGCGCGACAAGCTATTGCAAATGGAAGGCAAACTGCACCAGCGCGTGGTGGGGCAATCGCAGGCCATCACCGCCGTGGCCAATGCCATTCGACGTTCCCGCGCGGGCTTGGGCGACCCGAATCGGCCGACCGGCAGCTTCTTGTTCCTGGGCCCCACAGGCGTCGGCAAGACCGAGCTGTGCAAGGCGCTGGCGGGTTTTCTATTTGATTCAGAAGACCACTTGGTGCGCATCGACATGAGTGAGTTCATGGAGAAACACAGCGTCGCCCGGCTGATTGGCGCGCCGCCCGGTTACGTGGGTTACGAAGAGGGCGGCTACTTGACCGAAGCCGTGCGCCGCAAACCCTACAGCGTGCTGCTGTTGGATGAGATCGAAAAGGCGCACCCTGACGTCTTCAATGTGCTGCTGCAAGTGTTGGACGATGGCCGTTTGACCGATGGCCAGGGCCGCACTGTGGACTTTAAAAACACGGTGATCGTGATGACAAGCAACATCGGCAGTCAGATGATTCAAGCCATGGTGGGCAAACCCTATGACGACGTGAAAGACGCCGTGATGGATGAGCTGAAAAACCATTTCCGGCCCGAGTTCTTGAATCGCATCGACGAAACAGTGGTGTTCCACAGCCTGGACGCCAGCCACATTGAAAGCATTGCCGCGATTCAGATGAAGGTGCTTGAAGCCCGTTTGGCCAAAATGGACTTGACGCTTGAAGTCTCGCCCGCCGCACTGAAAGAGCTGGCCAAAGTCGGATTTGACCCCGTGTTTGGCGCACGCCCTTTGAAGCGCGCCATTCAGCAGCGCATTGAGAACCCGCTGTCCAAACTGCTGCTGGAAGGCAAGTTTTTGCCTAAAGATGTGATTCCGGTCGATGTAGACCCAATTCGTGCACCGGGGGAGTTCAGCTTTGCGCGGGTGGTGAGCTGAGGTGAGTTCTTTGATTAGTTGACGTATACTATTTAAACAGTTGTACGTCGTCGTTGTACGTCTTCTTGATTCTCAGGAGCGAAAACCTCATGACCCACCCCACCAAACTTACCTTGCGTCTTGATTCGGGTTTGATTGAAAGCGCCAAGGCGTTTGCGCATGAACATCAGCGTTCGCTGTCGCAGCTCGTGGCTGATTATTTTGCGCGGCTTGCGGCGCAACCAATGTCGGTTGCTTCAACCAAAGACAAGGCATTGACGCAGCCTGATTCGAGCAGGCCTTTGAGTCCTATAACCGCATCGCTGCGTGGATCATGGGCGAGGGCACCCAATCGGAAAAAAGATCAAAGCAAGCCGGTGAGTATTGACGACTACCACGCCTACCTGGAAGAGAAACATAAATGAGGGTATTGCTGGACAGCAATGTTGTCATTGATTTTTTTGAAGATCGAGAACCATTTTTTGAGGAATCCGCCCGCGTGATCGAGCGGGTGGAGCAGGGCATCGTAACGGGGCTGCTGTGTGCAACCACCCTGACGACGATTGCGTATTTGGCGGGGAAAACGCTTGGGAAAAGGCAAGCTGTAGAACAAGTCCGCCAATTGCTGAAACTGTTTGAGGTTGCACCCGTCAACCGTTCCATATTGGACATGGCTTTGGCTGGCGAAATGTCCGATTTCGAAGATGCCGTCCTGGCCCAAGCCGCCCACCAAGCCGGTGCGCAGGCCATCATCACCCGCAACCTGAAAGACTTCGCCCACAGCCCCGTGCGGGCCTACACGCCCCGGCAGTGGCTGGCGATGGGGTCGGTTTGAGCTGAAAAGTTGCGGTCTGGTGATTGCATGCAAATGCTATATTAAATATAGCAAACTATCTAGTAAATACGCGATCTAGAGGCCAAATAAATTCGTATTTATGCAAATCTGACAAAAAAACCGTCAGAATTTGTCAAATTTAGTCAAAATTCACCACGATTGTAGTAAATCCATTTGTGATGTGAGTTTTTGAGCGATACCGTCTTGCCGTGCCAACCTACCGGCCAGCGCTTCTTACCCCTCAGATTTAGCAACTTTTCATAAGTTTTTAATAACTTTTCAGGACGGCGAAGCCGTTCGTGGCGCACATTGCACCTATCCCTTCACATCCCTGGAGAGATCAACTCAGCCCACCACCTGGAGAGCACACCATGAACAAGCTTCTCACCCTGCAGCGCGGCCTAAGGCAGCCCAAGCCGCCCGCCGCGCGTACCTCTGTCCCGAGTGCCATCGTCAAAGCCGTAGTGGTTGCCGGCCTGGCGTTTTGCAGCTTGTCAGCGGCGGCGCAAAACCTCTCGGACGCTCCGATTCGCATCGTCACGCCGTATGCGCCAGGCTTCGGCTTTGATGTGACTCTGAGCCTCGTCGTACCCGAGTTGTCCAAACGGCTGGGGCGAGTGGTGCGCATCGAGCACCACCCGGTTACGCCGGGGCAAGCTTCCGTGGTCACTGTAGCAGTGCCTGCGACCGTATCCAAGCCTGCGCCTGAAGAGTTGACTTTTGTTTTCGCCTTGTGGACGGCGAAGCGGTTCGACCTTGCCCCTGGCGTGCGGGTGAGCTACCAGCCGGTTTCAGCTTTTGTGCCAGTGTTGCGGATCGACTCCGCCAGTGGTGCGGGCAGCAAAGCAGCTCCCGCCCAATATGCTGGTTTCATTGCCCCGGCAGGCACTGACCCGTTATTGATTGCACAACTGCGGGAAGTCATGTTCAAAGTGATGGAGAAGGACGCGCTCAAGGTTTGGACGGAAGTAACCGGTGCCCGTGTGGCGCTGATTGACCGCCTGGACGCGCAACTACTTGCCGCGCGATGACAACGCAAGTTTTTTTTCATCCTGAACCTCGCCGCGTTATGTACTCAATCCACGTGGCATTCCGTTGGTACTGATCTTGGTGGCTACAGGTGGAATATTGGCCTACCGATACCGCAGCAATCTGACTTCTCCCGCATTTTTAAGTCAGTAACTACCACTCAAAGGAACAACGATGAAGATATTTTTAACCGGAGCCACGGGCTTCATTGGGCAGGCACTGGTGCGCACCATGCGCGGGCGGGGCTGGGCCATTCACGCGCTGGTGCGTGACACCCAGAGCGCACCGGCCCGCTGGCTGGCGCAGCAGGGCTGCACGCTGGTACGCGGCGACGTGACGCGCGTGCAAGGTTTGGCCGCTGCCATGGCCGGGATGGATCTGGTGATGCACAACGCCGGGGTTTACGAGTTTGGCGGCAATGCTGCTGTTCAAGCGCGCATGCAGCAGGTCAATGTGGTGGGTACTGATCCGGTACTGGGCGCTGCACTGCAAGCTGGCGTGCCGCGCGCCGTGTATGTCTCGTCTGTGGCGGGGCTGGGGTGCAGTGGCTATGCGCCCGATCCGGCTGTGCTCAAAGATGAAACGCACCGCCACGACGGTCGCAACGTCACACCCTACTCCCGCACCAAAGCGGATGCGCATAAAGTGGCGCTGGCCTGGCGTGCCAAAGGCTTGCCACTGGTGATTGCCATGCCTGGTGCCGTGTTGGGTGCTAACGACCATTCGGCATTTGGCTACTTCATGCGCATGCATCTGTTGGGTGCCATGCCGCCGATGGCTTTTGGGGGCGACTGTACGCTAGGCTTTGTGGATGTACAAGCGCTGGCCGAAGGCCTTTGCCTTGCAGCGGAAAACGCACCCATCGGGCAAGACTACATCTTCGTTGGCCACAGCATGACGCTAAAGAGCATGTTTGATCAATTGGCGCGCTACCCCGGTGGTATGAAGGTGCGCCTGTGGTTGCCGCGCTGGTTCATGCGCCCGCAACTGTGGCTGATGGAGCCCTTGCAGCGCGCGTTGGGTCTACCGGCATTTTTGTCGCGCGATACGGTGGATGCGTCTCGTGGGCACCTCAGCTACAGCTCGACCAAAGCGCAACGTTCGCTGGGCTGGACGCACCCCGGGGCAGACGATATGTGGGACAACATCATCCGACGCGAGCAGGCGTTGCTGGCAAAACGGCGTGGCTTTCTTAACAAACTGCGGCATCAGAGCGTGCTTGACGACGAGGCTAGCATCGCGCCCTCGCATTGAATCTGCAATTGAGCGATCACTTTATTTGCAGCTTTGGTTTTTGAGTCTGCTACCTTAAAAAGTGCCAGGGATCTCATGAAAACCAGCCTGAGCTATGCACCGCCTGTCAACATTCGTGACTACGACGATTTACCCGGGCCGCTACTTGGCGCTGCTGGAGATGAAGCTGGCGATAGCCACCATCCTGCGCTATTTCGACATCACCAGCGTAGACACCGAGGACGGTGGCCCTGCACAAGAAGTGATGAAGTTTGCGATGGCACCCGAGGGGCTGCGCATGCGCTTGCGGGCGAAGGCGCGTGAAGCTGCTATTTACTGACACCGACGTTGACACAACCACAAGGAGAGAACCATGCAAATCACTCAAACCCTGCACCGCGCAGTCGCATGCAACCCCAATGGGATCGCTACCGTCTGCGGCAGCCGCCGCCAAACCTTCACCCAGTTGCGCGAACGCATCTCGCGCTTCGCCGCAGCGTTGCACGCGCTGGGCGTGGGCAGCGGGGATCGCGTAGGCATCCTGTCGCTCAACAGCGACCGGTACGTCGAGGCCTACATGGCCGTGCCCTGGGCCGGCGCAGTAGTCAACCCCTGCAACACGCGCTGGAGCGCCACAGAGATTGCCTATTCTCTGGACGACTGCGACACGCGCGTGCTGCTGGTGGACGACCCCTTCCTTCCCTTGGTGGCCGATCTGCGCGCCAAAAGCCGTGCCTTGGCCACGCTCATCCACGTGGGCGACGGCCCCACGCCCGAGGGCATGCTCTCTTACGAGGCGCTGATCGACAGCCACACCCCGGCGGCCGATGCCGGGCGCGGCGGCAAGG
>JANPCR010000298.1:0-3478 GCA_031431035.1 Rhodoferax sp. | reverse complement strand
ATTGATGGCCAACAAGGCGGCCTGAATACGCTCCAATCCGGGAGATGGGTTGTAGTCGCGTGAGCTGTCCCACTGAAACAGGTGGTTGTTGGCGTCGCCCGTGTAGTTGGCTTTCAGGCGGGCGTCCAGCAGCTTGTTGGCACTTTCGGCGGTGGGTGCGGCCTTCAGCAAAGCTTGGTTGCCGCCATTGGTGGCCACACCGTAAAACACGGACGCAAACAAGGCGCTGCGCGGTTGCTGGATGTAGTTGCCGTTGTTCCAATCAGGGTCGTTTTTGATGGAGTCGATGATCAAACGGCGCATCATCCAGTTGCGGCTGGACATCTCGGTGGGCTGCGACGCCATGGGCACCAGCGCATCCATGAAATCGGGGTACTTCACGCCCCACATCCAAGTTTGCATGCCACCCATCGAGTTGCCAATGATGACGCGCAGGTGTTTCACGCCCAAGTGTTCGCTGACCAGCCGGTACTGCGCGTCCACCATGTCGTCGTAGTTGTATTTGGGAAAGGCGGCACGCAGGCCATCTGACGGGCGGCTGGACTTGCCAGTGCCAATTGCGTCGGGCAGGATGATGTAGTACTTGGCCGCGTCCAGCGGCTGGCCCGGGCCAAACAGTTCGCCACCAAAAGCGGGGTTGAGCATGCCGCTTCCCGAACCCGTGGTGCCGTGCAATATCAGCACGGGCTCGCCGGTTGGCGCGCCCAGCGTGGTGTAGTTCAGGCGCAGTTCTGGCAGCACTTCGCCGGTGTGAAATTTGAAATCGCGCACGATCCAGCTGCCCTCTTTGGGGGCGGCTGCGCCTTGCGCCCAACTGGTCAGTGCGGCAAGGGCCAGCACCAGGCTGGTGGCGGCTCGGCGAAGGTTGGTTGAATGGATCATGGGGTCTCCTTTTTGAGCGGGATCATCACTTGCGATTTACCGCATGACCAATGCTAGCCGCATTCGGCTGCTTTACAAACTGAGGGGCCGTGCAGGTCGGTTTTAAGGCGTTTTTGACAAAAAAGAACCTGCAGGTTCTTTTTTTGAAAAAAAGTGCCGAAAAAGCCATTTTATGAACAAAATTGGTCTCTAGCTCTCGAATAATATGGATATTTTGCTATATTAATAATAGCAACTTGCATGGCTTGCTGTCAACCCGCTGCTTGCTGCCGTTCAGAACTTAATGGTGGTTGACAGTGTGCCGGTTTTCATCCAGACCTGCTTTGGTTGGTACGACACCACCAACACTGGTTGGAAGGGCGCTGGCAATTGCAAGGTGATGGTGGCGAAGTCGCTGGTCACGGGTGGATTTGACGGGACCGAAGAACTGGGAGAGCTTGGAGAACTGGGAAAACTAGCCTGGGCGCGGATTTCCAGGGGGACGCCATGGGCGTGATCGTCGGGTGCCACCACGGCCTGCATGGCACGCTGTTGCAGTGCCGCCTGAACGGACTTTGCCTGGGGCCATACCCACTGGGTCAGCAAAGCTGCCTTGCCGTTGGCAAATGTGACGGCAACGCCTGATTGCAGCTTGCGTTGTACCTCGAGCAACTGGCTTTGAAACTCTTTGGGCTTCATGGCCGCGCAGGTCACTAAAAAGTCAGACAAGGGCTGCTGTGGCGCGAGCACCTGGTGCAGAACGCGGGCATAGTCGACATAAATAGTCAGTGCCAAGTGCTGGCGATCTCGCAGTACCAGAGTTGCACGGTTGGACTCAAGCTCGTGAGCGATCGCCGGACTCTGGAGTGCCCACAACAGCAGTGCTGCAACGGGTTGAATTTTCATGTGACGCGGCCCCTAGCGGCAATACGAGGTACTTGGTTGTGTCGTGGCGCCTTGGCCGCTGGTGAACTGGAAACTCCAGCAAGCAGTTTTTCCGGGGTTGGATGCCAACAAGGTGGCAAGTTCGGTGCCTGTCACGGATTTGTAGCGAACTTTGTAACTGCCAGGTGGGTTGGCGTAACTGTCCGCGCCACTCGTGGTGGTAGCAAAGGCTTGCGCGGAGCTGAATTGCAAGACTTGATAGCCATCTGCTGCGTCGGTGGTCAAGGTCATGGCTGAATTGGGGAAGGGCGTGACCGGCGGCTTTCGAAGTGGCGTGAATTTAGCCCCTTGCCCGGCTAAATCAGGACTGGGCGTGCCGCGAAAACAAGACAGCACGTAGGGAGATTCATGGGTGACGTGGTAGCTGTAGCCAGCTGGCCCGTTGCTTACGGCGCTGGTGTTGCCACCGCACACGCCATCGCGGCTGGCGATGCTGCCATCCGCATTGTTGAAGCCAAAAATAGCAAAGCCGTCAAGTGCCCAACCTAGGGGGTGAGAGTCCCAGTAACTCGCGGATTGGCCGGCCATCAGACAGATGGGTGCGGCGTGGTAATGGTAGTCATCGGCCCGGCCCGCATGGCCGTTGCAGATGTCCAGCTCGCCCAGCACCTTGGTATCGCCATTTTGGCAGCCACCTTGTTTACAGGGGTTAAAGATGGGTACGCCGTTGATGGCCACACCAACCGGCCCATCCACGGCAGTCGTTGTAGTGCTGGCCAAAGCGGGCGAAAGCGGAATTTTCCAGGCATTGACACCCAAGAAGTTTTGCGCCACGGGGACTTGCAGGTTCGTGGCGGTGATGCCGTTCATCATGGCGTGGGTGGGCAGTCCGTTTGACGCAACGTAAGCGTAGCTGCTGTCGCAGGTGGCTGTGGCCACGCCCGTCGTGGAGGCTTTTAAAGAGTCGGTGACGTAACTGCAAGAGGTGCTAGCGGGGGTGGGGGTGTCCGTGGGGGTCGTGGTGGTACCAGGGGTGGCAATGGCCACCGAAGCGGCGGACACGGTACTTCCCGCGCTGGCCCCTCCGCCACAGGCCACAAGCACGGCAGCACCAAAAAGTGCAGTTGTGATGCCCACTATGACGTTTGGCGTTGACCAGATTTTTTGGAAGCGTGGCGGGGGCAGTTGTGATTTCATGCTGAAAGTGTAGTGTTAGCCAGTTTAGTTGCATGACATTTATGACCGCGATCAACAGGGTGGCTGGTTGGTCAGCGGCCAGATGTGTCGTTTGCATTTTTCAGTTGGTTTCGTCAAAGCAGGAAGGTTCATGAATTAAACATCCGCCGAACCCTGCCGAACATGACAGTGTTGTCATTTATTCGCCAGATTCTTCGGCTTCAAGAACTAAACTCCCGTGGTTCGGTGCGATTCAAAGTCCTGCGTCAATTGCCCAACTTGCGCATTTGCACGGCACGCAGTTTGTCTTTTTTGCTGGGACGGCTGCCTTTGATGCCACCCGAACCGGGTACGCCCTGGGTTGCATTTCGCGGCGCGTCCACGCCAGATACGGAGTTGGCAGTCGAAATTGAACGGGCCATAGCGGGCGTGGCCTGAGCATGCGAAGTATCCATTGCATGCGAAGTTTCAAATGCATGCGAGGTTTCAAATTCGACTGGCTCAAAACCCGCAACGCGTTCGCGCACCAAAGCCATGCCGTGGCGTTTTTCGATCA
>JANPCR010000297.1:0-15239 GCA_031431035.1 Rhodoferax sp. | reverse complement strand
GCGTGGCGCACGGGGTCAAGCTCTTTGTACTTTTCGCCAAATTGCCGTGGGTGCGTGCCCTGGTAGCGCACGCGCCGCTGGTGGGCTACAGGCGCGAGCGCCAAGGCTTCGGGCAGGGCGCTGGGCAACTCGGGTGGCACTTTGGTTGGCATGGTTGCGGGTGGGGGCGAGGCTTCGTCAGACATGGCGAATTATCTGCCCTGGCGACCAACAGGTCGTCAAAACCTCGGTTCATCGCGGGGCATGAGACATGTTGATGCTTGAATGCGTCAATAATTCAGTCCGATGATCCGAACCCGGCAACTTCAATACTCCTACCGCAACGGGCCAGAAATCCAGTTTGCGGATATTGACGTGTCCCAAGGTGCGGTGCTGCTGCTCAAGGGAGCATCTGGCACTGGCAAATCGACCTGGCTGGCGCTGGCAGCGGGCTTACTTCGAGCGGGTGGTGGCGAAATCACTGTGGCGGGGCAAGACTTGTCCCAACTTCAAAGCGTCGCAACCGATGCCTGGCGGGCACGAGCCATTGGGTTTTTGCCGCAAAAGCTTCATTTGAGCGAGGCCTTGACGGTGCAAGGCAATTTGGCCATGGCGCAATGGGCGGCCGGTGTTGCCCACAATGATTTCCGCATTGCAGAGGTGTTACAGAGCCTGGGCGTGGCTGATTTGGCAAGGCGCAAGCCCTCGCAGTTGTCGGGCGGGCAGGCGCAGCGGGTGGCGCTGGCGCGGGCCGTGTTGCTCTCGCCCCAAGTCATTTTGGCGGATGAACCTACAGCCAGTCTGGACGATGAGGCGGCTGAGGCTGCATTGAAGTTGATGCAAACCAGTGCGAAGCGCTGCCATGCCACTTTGGTGATTGCCACACACGACGCGCGGGTCGCGCGGGCCCTGCCAGACGCGCAGCGTTGCAATTTGACCTTGCAGGTGGCGTCGTGAAAATTATCGGCATCGCCCACCGCTACCTGTGGTCTCGTCCGCTGGCTTCAGCCTTGAATTTGCTGCTGCTCTCGCTCGGCTTGGCGTCTATCACCTTTGTTTTGTTGGTCGCTGAGCAGATGGATCGAAATTTTGAGCGCGATCTGGCTGGCATCGACTTGGTGGTGGGGGCCAAAGGCAGCCCCATGCAATTGATATTGGCAGGCGTGTTCCATATAGATGTGCCGCCGGGCAACGTGCCTTTGGCGGCGATTCAAGCACTGCAAAAGAACCCGCAAGTCGCCAAATTGATCCCGATCAGCTTGGGGGACACGTTCATGGGATTTCGTCTGGTGGGCACCGAGCCTGCCTATGCTGAGCATTACGCAGTTCGCTTGGCGCAGGGTGCCCTGTGGGTGGCGCCCATGCAGGCAGTGTTAGGCGGTGAAGTGGCTCGCACCACGGGCTTGAGGGTGGGCGCGACATTTGCGGGCTCGCACGGCTTGGGCGGCAAAGGCCATGCCCATGGCGACAACCCTTATCGCGTGTCGGGTGTTTTGGCTCCGTGCGCTTGCGTGCTGGACCGTTTGATTCTCACAGCCACTGAATCGATTTGGCAGGTGCATGAGAAGGCCAATGCCGTGGACGCTGAAGACCAGAAAATCATGGCTGAAGAGCGTGAAGTGACCCTGGCATTGCTCACCTACAAAAGCCCACTGGCCGCTGTGACTCTGCCGCGCTTCATCAACACCACAACCGAGATGCAGGCGGCCGCACCCGCCATCGAAATCACCCGATTGCTGCGCATGGTGGGTGTGGGCACCGACGTGCTGCGCGGTTTTGGTGCCGTGCTGTTGTTGACCGCTGGCCTGAGTGTGTTCATTGCGCTTTGGAATGCGGTACGCGAACGGCAGGCCGATTTGGCCATGCTGCGCATGCTGGGCGCATCACCCCAAAAAATTGCGGGGTTGGTGATGGCAGAGGCCTTGCTGCTGGCATTGATGGCGATTGCATTGGGCTTGCTGGGCGGGCATGGTCTGGCAGAGCTGGTTGGCCATTGGCTTCAAGCAGAGCGCTCTTTGTCATTGACGGGTTTCATCTGGCTTGCCAGTGAAGGCTGGGTGGTGGCGATGGGTGTCGCCGTTGCACTGCTGGCCGCGTTGTTGCCCGCCTGGAGCGCTTACCGCCTCGACGTGACCACCTTGTTGAATTCACGCTGATCTTGGCAGGGTTTGGTGAACTGGCAATTAACCGCGACGTTCGGGCGGTAAAATTGAGTCAATTCCAACGGAGCGCATCATGACAAAACTTTTCTTCTTTTTGATTGCTACTTTTCTATTGGCCGCCAATGCCTTGGCTGCCCCAGCCCACAGCGCCAAAGAAACCAAGGAAGACATTGCCCGCCACCGTGCTATGGCAGCAGCCCATGAAGGCGCTGCCAAGTGCCTTGAATCTGGCAAAAAAGAAGATGTTTGCAACAAAGAATTGCAGGCGGCCTGCAAAGGCTTGGCGATAGGGAAGCTGTGCGGCATGAAACACGAGCATTGAAATAGCACGTGTCCGGTTGTGTCTGAACCCGTCAAAATATTTCTTCGGCCCAGCTCTAGGAGACCCCAATGAAGCTTATCCATTCAGTCATGTCGGTCGTGGTAGCGGTGGCGTCCTTGTCTGCGACGCAGGCCATGGCGCAACTGAGCTCTCCTTTGCCCGCAGGGTCCGGGGCAGGCACTCACGGGGCCAATAGCCCGTTTGCGCCCATCAAAGAGCGCAACGATGTTTTGGCGTGGTCGGTGCTCACTGATGTCAAAACAAAAACCGAAAAGAACCGCTTGCTGCCCAACTTTCCAGCCCCGGTGATTGCCCTGAACCAAAAGACTCAGCGTATTCAGGGTTTCATGATGCCGCTTGAACCGGGCGAAAAACAAAAGCATTTTCTCTTGACCTCGGTGCCCATGACCTGCGGGTTTTGCGTGCCCGGCGGCCCTGAAAGCATGGTGGAAGTGAAAACCAAAGTGCCCGTGAAGTATTCGCTCGATGTGGTGGTGATAGAGGGCAAGTTCGCCGTCCTCAATGACGACCCCTTTGGGCTCTACTACCGCATCACCGAGGCAGTGAGCGTTAAATAGCAATGCCTTCCCGGTTGATATGGGGCGCTGTGATGGCGCTCAGTCTGCTGTTTTCTCAAACGCTTGGGCTTCTGCACGGCCGGGTTCACAACGCCAGCCATACGAACCTTCAGCCGCAATCGGTGGTTCAAGCCGAGGAGCAACTCGAACCTGGTCTGCTGCCAGCCGGTTCTGTGTCGGTGGGAACCAAGTTACTAAACGCCTTGCAATTGCTGTTTGCTGACCACCAAACTGAGTCAGACTGTCTGGTGTACGACCAGTTGAACCATGGTGACGCTGCGCCCGGCGTTGCAGTGGTTACTTTGCCACTCTCGATTCAGGCATTTCTGCTGTCGCTACTCTCGGGCTTGGCAGTCGCCCGCTGGCATGCGCTTTTTCAAGCGCGCGGCCCACCTCTTCCTCGCTGAATTCTGGTTGTCCCCTGCTCCCGCCTGTCTTTTTTGACGGCGGGTGTGGTCGTATTCTTTTCAATTCTTCGAGGTTTTCATGCATCCAAAATTAACACGCTGCGCGATTGTTGTCGCAGTTCAATCTCTGGTTCTCGCTGCGGCCCATGCGCAAACTGCGGCACCTGCCACGGTCACACTGAAAGACGTGACCGTGACTGGCAACCCCTTAGGCTCCGTGGACTTGGTCGCGCCTTCGTCGCAACTTTCAGGCACTGGGTTGCTGTTGCGTAGCAAATCCACGCTGGGTGAAACGCTGGACGGGACGCCCGGCGTCAGCAGCAGCTACTTTGGGCCGAATGCCAGTCGGCCCATCATTCGAGGGCTTGACGGCGACCGAATCCGCATTTTGCAAAATAGCGGTGCGAGCATTGACGCCTCGGGCCTGAGCTTTGACCATGCCGTGCCAAGCGACCCGATTAGCGTGGAGCGAGTCGAAGTGCTGCGTGGCCCAGGGGCGTTGCTGTATGGCGGCAATGCGGTGGGGGGCGTGATCAATTTGATAGACAACCGCATCCCGCGTGAGCCGCTTTTTGGCAGCCAAGGCGGCGCAAGTGGCAAGACCGATTTGGGATTGGGTTCTGGCAACCAAGAGCGCGGCGGCGGTCTGCTTTTGGAGGTGGGCAATGACCGCTATGCGTTGCATGCCGATGTGTTCAGTCGCAGTACGCAGGATGTGGCGGTGCCCGTGGCACTGGCTTGCACCAAGCCAGGCTCCCCTGCGCTAGACAGCAAAATTTGCAATTCTGCGGCCTTGACACAAGGGGGCGCTTTAGGTGGTTCCGTGTTTTTTGACCAAGCTTATGTGGGCGCTTCTGTCAGCGAGTACCGGTCTGACTACGGTACGGTGGCCGAGGATGAAGTCACTATCGGCATGAAGACGACGCGCTATTCGCTGGCGGGTGAATACAAACGTCCGCTGGGGGTTTTGCAAAGTGTGAAGGGGCAGTTCAGCCGAAGCGAATACCAGCACACGGAATTTGAGGGGGGCAGCCCAGGCACGGTGTTTAAAAACGTGGGCAACGATTTGCGCCTAGAAGCGCGGCACGCCAAACTTGGCCCGCTCGACGGTGTGGTAGGCCTGCAATTCGAAGACTCCACGTTTTCGGCGGACGGTTTGGAAGCCTTTGCACCCTACAGCCAAACTCGCCAACGGGCCATTTTTGCTTATGAGGAGCTGCCAGCCAGTTGGGGCAAGCTGACTTTTGGTGCCCGTATTGAGTCGGTTGTAGTCGAGTCGTTGGGCAATCCTGCGGTTGCCAGATTCAGCCCGGCAAGCCGCAGTTTCAACCCCAGTAGTTTGGCGTTAGGTGCGGTCTTGAATGGGACAGCGGGATGGCAGTTCACCAGCAACCTTTCCTACAGCGAGCGGGCTCCCAAAGACTATGAATTGTTTGCCGATGGG
Source organism: Rhodoferax sp. (assembly GCA_031431035.1). Taxonomy (GTDB): domain Bacteria; phylum Pseudomonadota; class Gammaproteobacteria; order Burkholderiales; family Burkholderiaceae_C; genus JANYCG01. The sequence goes on along the minus strand of JANPCR010000297.1, from coordinate 10,347 downwards.
CCCCATGTAGCGACCAACGCTTATGAGGTTGGCAACGCCAACTTCTCAAAGGAGCAATCAACTAACCTGGACATCGGGGCCAAGTGGAAGAGAGGCGCCAATTCGTTTGCAATCAATGCTTTCGTCAACAACTTCAGCAATTACCTGAGTGTCGAATCGACCGGCGTTTTAAGAGACTCAGAGGGCAATGGTGGCAATGGTGTCAGCGTCACGGACTCTGGAAACGGCGACAACACTTCACTGGAATCTGGGGGTGCGGCAGGTATCTTGCCGGAGTTTGCCTACACCCAAATTCAGGCGCGTTTCACCGGGTTTGAGGCGAGCGGGACTTTGCGCCTGATGGAGTCAGATCAAACCCTTGATCTTGAACTGCGAGCCGATATGGTCCGCGCTGTCAATGTGGCCACAGGACAGGCTTTGCCTCGTATCGCACCCGCCCGAGTGGGGGCCACGTTAGCTTGGGCAAAAGGCGCATGGGGTGCGCGTTTGGGTGTCAATCACGTCGCCGCGCAAAACGAGTTGGCACAAGGCCAGCCAGCCACAGCCGCGTACAACTTGGTCAATGCATCAGTCAACTTTCGTCAAAAGATTGGTGCGGCGGAGTTCGTCTGGTTTGCGCGGGCGGACAACCTGGGCGATGCTCTGGCGTATTCGGCAACCTCGATCCTCACGCAAACCGCACCGGGTAAAGCCCCGCTTCCAGGGCGGACCATCAAGCTCGGTTTGCAGGCCAGCTTTTAAGGGCCGGGGCAGGCGGTAGACTCAAGGCAACCCCAATGTTGTCATGAATTCTGCTGTCCTGTCCTCCTTGATTCCTGTTGTCTTGCTGATTGCCATTGGGTACGCAGCGGTCAGTGCCCGATTGATTCGGGCCGAGGCGAGCAAAGACCTGTCCACGCTGGTTTTTTCGGTTCTGACACCGGCGCTGCTGTTTCGCACCATGAACACGGTGCATGTGGAACGGCTGGATTTCAAACCCGTCGCCGCCTATTTTGCGGGTGCTATTTTGATGTTTGCTGCCATGCTTGCGTGGTCGGGCGTAAGCCGCCGTTCAGCGGTTTTGGCGCTCAGCGCCAGTGATGGCAATGTATTCATGTTTTCGCAGCGTTACAAAGTGGCCGAAGAGATGGTCACGGCCAGTGTGGCGGTGTCCACCTTGCTGGCACTTGTTACAGTGTCCTTGGTGATGGCGCTGATGCCCTGGACATAACGAGGAACAAGGAACAACATGGCAAATTTGCCGCTTCAAGGCTTCAAGATCATTGACGCCACCACTGTCGTTATGGGCCCCTATGCAGCGCAGTGGCTGGCTGATTTTGGTGCTGAAGTGATCAAAGTTGAAGCGCCGTTGGGCGACTCCACCCGCCACACCGGCCCCAGCCCTCAGAGCGGTATGTCGTCGCTTTTTTTGGGCGTCAACCGCAACAAGAAAGGCATCGTGATCGACTTGAAGAAGGAGCAAGGCCGAGTAACGCTGTTGCACCTGATTGGCACGGCCGATGTTTTTATGCACAACATGCGGCCGCAAAAGCTGGCGCCATTGGGGCTCGATCCGGACCAGGTGCGCAAAGCGTTTCCGCGCTTGGTCTATGCAGGATTGCACGGTTTTCAGCAGAGTGGCCTGTATGGTGGACGCCCCGCCTACGACGACATTATTCAGGGCATGGCGGGCAGTGCGGCCTTGATGGCTACCCAAAACGGCACTCCCCGGTACTTGCCCACCATTGCGGCTGACAAAACCAGCGGCTTGGTGGTGGCCATGGGCATCATGGCGGCGCTGATGCAACGCAATGCCACAGGGCTGGGGTCGTTTGTCGAAATACCCATGTTCGAGACCATGGTGGCCTTTAATCTGGTTGAGCACTTGTACGGTGAACATTTCGAGCCGCCTCTGGCACCGCCCGGTTACCCGCGCGTGATGGCCCCATCGCGCAGGCCCTACCCTACGGCAGACGGTTTTGTCTGCATGCTGCCCTACACCAATGGCCATTGGCAGCGCTTTTTTTCAGCCATGGGTGCCCCCGATTTAGCCTCAGACCCGCGCTTCAGTAGCTTTCCGGTTCGCATTCAAAACACTGAAGTTTTGTATGCGATTTTGGGTGACTATGTGCTCCAAAAGAGCACTGACTATTGGATCGAGCTGTGCGATCAACTCGAGATTCCAGCAGGCCGCATGAATGAGTTGTCTGACCTGAAGAGCGATCCGCATTTGGTGTCCACCGGGTTTTTTGAGCACATCGAAGACCCCGCCATGGGCACGCTTCGCTTCACAGGAGTCCCGGTCATGTTTGATGGCGTGCGCCCCCCGGTGGCCATGCCGCCGAGGTTAGGGGCCGATACCGAGGAGGTGCTTCTGCAGGCGGGCCTGACCGAACTTCAGGTTGCAGATTTGATGGCTTGTGGCGCAGTGTCTGGACCCCAATGACCTTACTTTCTCTCTCGCTTTCGCAAATTCCTCCTGAAGACGAGGCCCTTCGACCCTCGGTGCGGGCGTTTTTGCAGGAGGCAATGCGCCAAGTCCCTGCGCACGTTCGGGCCAAATCATGGGCAGGTTACGACGCTGCTTTTAGCAAAGAACTGGGTCACCGGGGCTGGCTTGGCCTGACGCTGCCGACTGAGTACGGCGGCGGTGGCCGCAGCGCGTTTGCCCGGTACGTCCTGGTGGAGGAGTTTTTGAATTTTGGAGCACCCGTCGGGTCGCACTGGATCGCAGACCGCCAAAGCGGGCCATTGATTCTGAAATATGGAACAGTCGAGCAAAAGCAGTTTTACCTGCCACGCATTTGCCGGGGCGAAGCGTTTTTTTGTATCGGAATGAGCGAACCGGGTGCGGGATCGGACTTGGCCAGTGTGAAGTCGCGGGCCACCCCAAGCCCCACGGGCTGGGTGTTGAATGGCCAAAAAATTTGGACCACCAATGCGCAAAATTGCCAGTACATGATTGCCTTGGTGCGCACCTCGGGGGTGGCCGCTGACCGACAAGGCGGACTGTCGCAGCTCATTGTTGACCTGTCGCTGCCTGGCGTACTCGTGCGACCCATCAAGGACCTGTCGGGCGACAGACATTTTTGTGAAGTCTTTTTTGACAACGTGCCTTTGGCCAAAGATGCCTTGATTGGCGAAGAAGGCAAAGGCTGGAGCCAGGTGACCGCAGAGCTTGCTTTTGAACGCAGTGGTCCTGAACGGATTTACTCAAGCATCGTGTTGTTTGACCAGTGGCTGGACTTCATTCGATCGTCAGCACAGCGCTCGCCTGACTCTGTGCGCTTGGCGGGCAAGATTCTGGCTCATTTGGCCCCTCTGCGCGAGATGTCAATTTCAGTCACGCAAAAGCTGGTGGATGGCCTGAGCCCAGTGGTTGAGGCGGCTTTGGTCAAAGACCTTGGAACGGCGCTGGAGCAGTTCATTCCCACTGCGATTGCAGACGATCTGTTGGCGCGTGACGGGCAAGAAGTTCCGCTTGAGTTGCTGCTTACTCTGAACTACGTGACGCAGGTTTCACCCTCGTATTCCTTGCGCGGTGGCACTCGGGACATTTTGCGCGGCATGATCGCCCGTGGCTTGGGTTTGCGTTAAATGTTGAACGGCAATACACACATGGATGAGCAATTTACCGACGCGCTGCAGCAAGTGCTGGCAGACCATTGCACGCTGCAAATGGTGCGCGATATAGAGGCGGGCGGTTCAGCCCAGCCACTTTGGCAGGCGATTGAAGCCTCTGGTTTTGCCGACGCTTTGGTAGGGGCTGCACAGGGCGGCGCAGGCCTTGACTTGTCGGCGGTCTACCCCGTGCTGGAACTTTGCGGCGGTGTTTGCTTGCCTATGCCGTTGGGGCAAACCATGCTAACGCGGGCTTGGCTGGCAGCAGAAGGTGTCGCCACGCCATCTGGCAGTATGGCCCTTGCCTGGGGGCAGGGGGCCTGGGATGGCTCATCGCCTCTGGTGTGTCGCAATGTGGCGCTGGCCCGGGTGGCGACCTGGGTACTGGTTGGGTTCGACTCAGGCAGTGTGCTGTTGCCCATGGAAGAGGCCGCTCAACTGCCGAGCGCATTTTGCCTAGATGCCACTTTGCAATGGCCTGTGGCGGCGGTTCAAAAGGCGCAGCACATCGCCGCCAGTTGCGACCTGAAGACCTGGGAGGCATGCATTGCAAGTGCCCAGTTGGCCGGTGCGATGCAAAGTGTCTTAATCCGCAGCCTGCAATTTGCCAATGAGAGAGAGCAGTTTGGTCGCCCGATTGGGAAATTTCAAGCCATACAACACCAGTTGAGCGTGATTGCCGAGCACGCCTTTGCCGCTCGCATGGCAGCCCAGATGGGTTGCAACTCAAATACTTATTTGCCACAAAAACTTGCCGTTGCAGTAGCCAAAGCGCGCACCAGTGAAGCCGCTGTAGAGGTCGCCGCGCTCAGCCATTCCATTCACGGGGCCATTGGGTTCACCGCAGAATTTGATTTGCAGCTTTACACGCGGCGCTTGCACCTGTGGCGTCAAGCGGGGGGCTCTGAATCGCATTGGCACTCCGTGCTGGGTGCGGCCTTGGTCGATCAGCACGACGGGTTGGCGCTGGATTTGCTGCGAAAACTAGCCGTTGCACCAGCTTGATGGCGATCTGTGCCAACCTGATGCCAACCTGGGGCTACCTTGTTCCCGCCAGAAACCATTTTTCTTCAATCGATATGCGAACCCCCACTATGAACACTTTTTTGAAATCTGACCGTGATGGCGCGGTGCTGACTTTGACGATGAACCAGCCCGAGACCCGTAACGCGTTGACGGGTAATTCTGCAGTGCAGGAATTTGTCGACGCTTGCGAGGCGATTCGCCTGGATGCATCGATTCGAGTCGTCATCTTGACTGGTGCAGGGCCAGTGTTTTGCAGCGGTGGCAACGTGAAAGACATGAAGCGTTTTTTTGAAAATGACATTTCACCTGAGCTGATTCGCGAGGAGTACCGCAATGGCATTCAACGTTTGCCCAAAGCGCTGTTCAACCTGGACGTGCCCGTAATCGCTGCTATCAACGGCGCGGCGATCGGGGCCGGGCTTGACCTGACCTGCATGTGTGACATCAGAATCGCCTCCAGCACGGCGACTTTCGCTGAAAGCTTTGTCAAAGTTGGCATCGTGCCGGGCGACGGTGGCGCCTGGTTGCTGCCGCGCGCGGTGGGCATGTCCAAGGCGTCTGAAATGGCTTTCACTGGCGACGCGCTCACGGCGGCTGAAGCGCTGGCTTGCGGCTTGGTGTCGCGCGTGGTGGCGCCTGACGACTTGCTGCCAGAAGCGAGGCGACTAGCGGCCAAAATTGCTGCTAACCCAGGCGGTGTTTTGCGAATGACGAAGCGCCTGTTGCGCGAAGGCGAGCGAAGCAGTTTGGAGTCGCTGCTGGAGCTGTCAGCGGGTTACCAAGCCATTGCTCACAAGACTGCTGACCACAAAGAGGCGGTGATGGCATTCGTCGAAAAAAGGAAGCCCGTGTTCAAGGGTTGAACCACCCTGGATAGGAAGATTGGCCGAATTTTGAGTAGCACTAAAATGCTATAAAATATATAGCAAACTATCTATATTATTCGAGAGCTAGAGGCCGATTTAATCAATATTCTGGCCAATTTGGGCGTTTTCAGACAACTTCATATCACCGGTGATATCAAGTCTCTTATTTTTGCCGTGTGGCCTCATAGCGCGACCAGCTCGCCTTTGGCGCACATATCCCGCAATTTGAACTTTTGAATCTTGCCTGAACCGGTCAACGGAAAGGCGTCTACGGCGAACCAATGGCGGGGTGTTTTGTGAGCCGCCAAATGGTCGCGCACAAACGCGAAAAGCTCATCTTTGTCAACGGTTTGTCCCGACTTCGGGCGAATCACCGCCGCCACCTCTTCGCCCCAGCGGTCGCTAGGTAAGCCAATCACCGCCACCTCGCCTACTTTGGGGTGGCGAAACAGCAGTTCTTCGAGTTCACGCGGGTAAATGTTCTCACCTCCGCGAATGATCATGTCCTTCAGGCGACCTTCAATGGTGAAGTAACCGCGTGCATCCATCGCACCCAGGTCGCCGGTGTGCAGCCAGCCATCTTTGTCGATGGTGGCTTGGGTGGCGTCGGGCATTTCAAAGTAACCCAACATGACGTGGTAGCCCTTGGTGCAAATCTCGCCCACCTCGCCAACGGGTGCCGTCACACCGCTCACCGTGTCGGTGATCTTGACTTCGGCATGGGGCACGGGGGTGCCAAGCGTGTTGGCTTTGTCGGCAATGCTGTCATCGGTGTGGGTCATCAGTGCGACCGGGGAACATTCGGTCATGCCAAAAACAATCGTGAATTGGGCGCCGATTTTTTCTTCAAGCGCCCTGACCAAATGCGCAGGCACGGTGGACCCGCCCGAGCAAATGGCGGTGACGCTGCTTAAGTCGGCAGTGGCGAAACTGGGGTGCTCCATCATGGCGATCAGCATCGTGGGCACACCGACCATGGCGTTGCTGCGGTAGGTGCCAATCAATTCCAGCACCAGCCCTGCGTCAAACGCTTCTAGGAGCACGTGGGTGGCGCGGCGCGCAACGCTGCCCAGTACAGCCAACACACTGCCAGCGGTGTGAAACAGCGGCATCACGCCCAGGTACACAGCGCCATCTGTCACGTCCATGCGCTGCAAAACGTGGTCTGCGTTGTTAACCAGACCCCGGTGGTGCAAATACGCCCCCTTGGGGAAACCAGTCGTGCCCGAGGTGTACTGAATCATCACGGCGTCGGTCGGTTTCACTTGGGGCAATTCGATGGATGCACCGTCACCCGACGCAAGCAACGCTTCCCAGGCTTCTAAGCCCATGATGCTGCGAAGCGCAGGGCAAGCGGGTGCGACCGCTTCAATAGTGGCGCGCATCGGGTTGCCACGGTAGTTGTCCATCACCAAAATGCCTGCCGCGCGCGACTGTTGCAGCACATACTGAACCTCGCTTGTCTTGAAGCCTGGGTTCACCGTCACCAGAACCAAGCCCGCGTAGGCTGCGCCAAATTCCAAAATCACCCATTCCGGGATGTTGGGTGCCCAAACCGCAACACGTTCACCTGGCTGAAAGCGCAGCGCCAAAGCCCGCGCCGTGCGCAGCGCCTGAGTGCGAAGTTCAGCATAAGTCCATTGGCGGCGCTGGGCTGGGTCGCCCGCGTACACCGGCACGCCGATCAGCGCGACGCGGTTGGGTGCGGTGCTTACCGCCCAGTCGAGCAAATCGCCCAGTGTCATGTTCCGAAGGGGTGGGTTGGCCTGACCCATCGCATGGGAAAGCCCGACTTTGGGTAGCGTAGCGTGCGGGCTTGAATGCAAATGGGCACTAACATTGGTAGGGGTTGGCGCTTGGGTCATGATCGTCCTGTGTCCTATTTTTTGCGATTATGACGGCAGACCAATTGAGAAAGAAATACGGCCTACACTGATCGTGGTTTCAAAAAATGTCTAATGTGTGGGATCCAATGATGCAAAGCTTTGATGTCGTCGAATGGGGCAAGCCTCTTCAGCAAGCGGTAAGGGCCACCCCCGCGCCAGTGGGTACCGAGGTGCTTCTCAAAATCAAATTTTGTGGGGTTTGCCACAGCGATGTTCACATTCGCGATGGTTACTTTGACTTGGGTGGCGGCAAGAAATTCCACATGGCAGATCGGGGCATGAAGTTGCCTGTGACCTTGGGGCACGAGCCCTATGGTGCGGTGATTGCAGCAGGGCCAGACGCACAGGATGTGCCCATGGGTCAAGACCGTCTGGTCTATCCCTGGACGGGTTGTGGCACCTGCGCACGCTGCAACGAGGGCATGGACAACCACTGCATGGCACCTCGCTACTTGGGCGTACAACGCCCAGGTGCCTATGCAGACCACCTGATCATTCCGCACCCGCGCTACCTGGTGGATGCCTCAGGCATTGACCCGGCTTGGGCCGCCACATTGGCCTGCTCTGGCCTCACCACTTATTCTGCGGTGGCCAAATTGCAGCCCATCCCGCGCGATGAATGGGTGCTGGTGCTGGGTTCGGGTGGTTTGGGGTTGTCGGCCGTGGCCATGCTCAGAGCCTTGGGTCACGAACGCGTTGTCGTGGCTGACCTGGACGCGAATAAATTTACAGCAGCCATGCAAGTCGGCGCAAGTGCCACCTTGAATGCGGGCGCCCCCGACGCCTTGGATCAGCTCAAAGCCATCACGGGTGGCATGATTTACGGCGCGGTTGACCTCGTGGGCGCGCAAGGCACCTTTGGGCTGGCCTACGCAGCCCTGCGCAAAGGGGGGCGGTATGTGGTTGTCGGGTTGTATGGCGCTGAGGTTGCGCTGTCCATCGTGCCGACCATTCAGCGCGCCATCCTGATTCAAGGCTCCTACGTCGGCAGCCCGCAAGAACTGCGTGAAGTGGTCGCTTTGGCTCGGGCGGGAAAAATCAAACCCTTGCCCGTTGAAATTCGCACGGGCGAACGAATTTCAGAAACGCTGGATCAATTGAAGGCGGGAAGCCTGATAGGACGGGTGGTCGCCGAGATGGGCTGAGCCCGTCTGGCAGCGTTGACAGTGCAAGGCTGTCAGGGGGCCAAACGCTCGCGCACCCAGCCGCCTGTCGCGTCTTGGGTGTAGCGCAAGCGGTCATGCAGGCGGCTTCTGCGACCTTGCCAGAACTGCCAGCTGTCTGGCTTGAGCCGGTAGCCGCCCCAATGCGGTGGACGCGGCGGCTGCAACAAAAATTTGGCTGCGTATTTGGCCGCATTGGTCACCAGCACGGTGCGGTTGGCAATCACCTCGCTTTGGGGTGATGCCCAAGCGCCAATGCGTGAATCCAGGGGACGGCTGTTGTAGTAGGCATCACTTTCTTCAGGGCTGACCTTGGTGACCACGCCTTCAATTCGCACCACCCGCTCCAGTTCGACCCAATGAAATTGCAGCGCGGCATACGGGTTGCCTGCCAGCTCGTGCCCCTTGCGGCTGTCGTAATTGGTGTACCACTCAATACCGCGCGCATCAGACCCTTTGATCAGCACCACGCGGGTAGAAGGGCGCAAATCACTTCCCACTGTTGCCAAGGTCATGGCGTTGGGTTCCGGCAGGTTGGCCTGTAGAGCGTCGTTCAGCCATTTTTCAAATTGTTTCAATGGATCGGCAAAGGACGCGTTTTCATCCAATTCGCCATGGTCGTAATTTTTTCTCAGGTCAGCAAGTAAGGTCATCCACCAAGTATAGGCAGCAGCGCCCTGCCTCCTTATTTTGAAGGGCAAACAACCCGCTGCTCCCCACGCCGGAACTCAACGCCAAAGTTGTTCAATTTTGAGAAAAACAGTTTTTCCTAGGGCTTACCCGAATACTGAGGCCAGTCCATTGAACTACGCTTTCAAAGTGAACCAACAGCTGGGTCAATTCACCCAAATTCAAACAGGAGAATCCACGATATGAGTATCAAATTTCAAGTCAACGGCAAGGCTGTGGCCGCGAATGCCGAAGCGGACACGCCGCTGTTGTGGGTCATCCGAGACGAACTTGGCATGACCGGCACCAAGTTTGGTTGCGGCATGGCCTTGTGCGGCGCCTGCACCGTGCATGTTGACGGCCAACCCGTGCGCTCTTGCCAGACTTTGCTGTCCAGCGTCGCTGGCAAAAAGGTGTCCACCATTGAAAGCCTGTCCAAAAACAACACCCACCCTTTGCAAGTCGCCTGGATCAAGCACGATGTGCCGCAATGTGGCTACTGCCAGTCGGGCCAGCTCATGAGTGCTGCGGCCCTGTTGGCCAGCAACAAGAACCCAAGTGACGCAGACATTGATGCCGCCATGAGTGGCAACATTTGCCGCTGCGGAACTTATCCGCGAATCCGCGCTGCCATCAAAGATGCGGCATCCACCATGCGCAAAGCTTAAGGAGTACGACCATGACAATCGAACTCAAATCCTCTGTTCAGACGTCGCGTCGCGGCTTTCTAAAAACCTCCGCTGTAGGCAGCGGCGGCCTGTTGCTTGGACTGGCCTTGCCAGGCTCTTTAGCAGTTGCAGCAGGCACTGTGCACACTCCCAACGCGTGGGTGCATATTTCTGACACCAACGTCATCACGCTGATTTCAGCGCGCTCTGAAATGGGTCAAGGTGTCTACACCTCCATGCCGATGTTGATCGCTGAAGAATTGAATGTTGACTTCAAGAAAGTCAAAGTGGCGATTGCGCCGCCCAATGCCAAGCTATATGGCAACCCGCTGCTGGGTGGCCCTCAATTGACTGGCGGCTCTACTTCTGTTCGTGATGGTTGGGAAAAGCTGCGCGTCGGTGGTGCCCAAGTCCGTGAAATGCTGATTTCCGCTGCGGCCAACAAGTGGAATGTGGACCGCAGTGAGCT
>JANPCR010000296.1:0-1861 GCA_031431035.1 Rhodoferax sp. | reverse complement strand
CGGCAATCGCGCCCATGGTGGGCTCGCTGGCCAGTTCGTTGGTCTCGGCACCCGTCAGGCCCGCGCGCTGTGGCTGACCAGCCCCCACCACCATGATGCGGTGCGCGCCCAGGTGCATCGCTGCCGACAGCGGCGAGACCTGCCGCATCGACCCGTCACCAAAATACTCCCTGCGTCCATCGACCCACAGGGGTGTCGCCGGGAACAGAAAGGGGATCGCGCTGGAGGCCATCAAATGCTCAATTGTGATGGGGGTGAACTCGGCTCTGCGCCCCGGGCGGTTCCAGCCACGAAACGGCGCGCCTTTGTCAGTTTGGCAAAACGTCCAGTGCACACCGCTGGAGTAGCTCGACCCCGTGACCGCCACCGCGCTCAAAACATGGGTGCGCAAGGCCTCTTCAATACCGTTCAGCGAAATGCCGCTGTGTAGCGTGTCCACCAGCGGCAAATTGTCCAAAATCGCACCATTGGCGCGGGCGTGGCGCGACAGGCTCCAGGCCACCGCCAAGCGGTTAAAACGCACCCAAGGCGCAATGTTCAGGCGGTAGACGTCGTTGGAGCGAAGCGCGTTCCAAAACGTCGCAAGCTGCTCAAACGCGCCCAAACCTTTGGTCGCCCAGGCTGCCAGGCAAGTTGAATTGATGGCCCCGGCCGAGGTGCCAATCAGCAATTGAAACGGAAAATCCTTGGACGCGTCAGGCTGCATGCGCAACATCGACCCCACCGCCCGAAGCACGCCAACCTGGTACGCCGTGCGGGCGCCACCCCCCATCAGCACCAGCGCCGTGGTGGGGCGGGTGTAGTGGCTCAGGCCGGTGGTGATGATGGTGTCCAGACTCATGTCACCAATTGTGAGCGAATGTGACTTGTGTCTGCAAGCGCTTCGGGCACAGTTGGGGCGCTGCGACCACCCTTGGTGCATATGACCCAAACTCGACAGTCCGTAAAACAACGCCCAGCTTCCTTGGGCGCTGGTGGGTGGCGCGGCAGGGCTTCAAAATGGCCTTGAACCCGCGAACTGCCGCACCTTGCGATATCCTCAAGGGTTAATACCTAAAGCCCAGAGCCCGAATGCCGCAGAACAAGAACAACACTTTGACTCCCCAACGCGAACTTTGGCTTTTGCTCACTCTGGCGGGCATTCAATTCACCCACATTCTTGATTTCATCATCATGATGCCGCTGGGGCCGCAATTCACCCAGTTGTTTGGCATCACTGATGCCCAGTTTGGCGTGCTGGTGTCGGCCTATACCTTGGCCGCTGGTGCGTCGGGCTTGGCGGCGTCAGCCTATGTGGACCGGTTTGACCGAAAGCGCCTGCTGCTGGTTTTGTACGTGCTGTTTGCCCTAGCCACATTGGCTTGCGCCCTGGCACCGGGCTACAACAGCTTGATGGCGGCCCGCGTCGCGGCAGGCATTTTTGGTGGCGTGTTGTCAGCACTGTCGCAAACGATTGTGGGCGACGTGATTCCGTTTGAGCGCCGAGGCCGCGCCATGGGCATCGTGATGACTGCATTTTCTGCCGCTTCGGTCGCAGGCGTGCCCGCCGGGTTGTTTTTGGCGGCCCATTTTGGCTGGCACGCGCCGTTTTTTGCGATTGCCGCACTGTCGGCAGTGTTCGCAGTGTTCGCCGCGGTCACGCTGCCGCCGCTGAAGGATCATTTGAAAGGCGCGCAAAGCTCCTCGGCGATACAGCGCATCAGCAGCGTGCTGGCCGATACCAATCATCTGAAGGCGTTTGCGTTTTCTGCGCTCTTGATGTTTGCCGGGTTCACCTCGGTGCCGTACCTGGCGATGAATTTGCAGTTCACCGTGGGTTTGCGTGCTGACCAGTTGCCGTATGTTTACCTGTTCGGTGGCG
>JANPCR010000295.1:0-2417 GCA_031431035.1 Rhodoferax sp. | reverse complement strand
GACGCTGAGGTGTACTTTGCCAGGCCTTATCACTCCTGGGAGCGTGGCACCAATGAAAACACCAATGGTCTGTTACGCCAGTTCTTCCCCAAGAAGATGAGCTTTGCCGATCTGAGCCAGATCGATGTCAATGATGCCGTGGACCAACTCAATCATCGGCCCAGAAAATGCCTGGGATATCGAACCCCCCATGAGGTGTTCTACGCCCTCGAACTCCAACCCTTAAACTAGACGCTGTTGCACTTCGTACTGGAATCCAAGGAATTAAATATGGCTCTAGCTCTCGGAATATATATAGTTTGCTATACTAATAATAGCATTTTACAGCGCAAACCGCGCTCGCAACCCAGCTTCCAGCCTTTCCCACACCAAACGCATCCGCGCACTTCGGTTCAGTTCCTCGTGGGCGCACAGCCAGACCTCTTGTTTCAGCCGCACCTGATCGGGCAGCACGCGAACCAGGTGAGGGCGATGGCGGGCAATGTCGACAAACAGCATGCCAATGGCGAAGCCCGATTCCACAGCGGCTTCTCGCGCTAAAACAAAGTCGGTTCTGAACCGGAACGGCACCGGGCGTGTGGGCGCTGGCCCCTGAAACACGCCAGCCAGCCGCATGGGTTCGCGGTCACTGCCGCAAATAGCACCGGTGGCGGTCATGCCAAACCCCTGAGGCTGGCCGTGGCGCGCTATGTAGTCGCGGTGGGCAAAAAGGCCCATTTCGGTGTCGCCCACCTTGGTGGCAATCAAGTCGTCTTGCACAGGGCGAAAAAATCGCACGGCAATGTCAGCGTCGCGGCGCAGCAGGTTGTCGGTTTGGTCGGACACTGACAACTCAAGCTCCAGGCCAGGGTGCTCTTGCAGCAAGGGCAACAAAATTGCGGGCACCACGTGGTAGCCGTAAACCTGCGACGCCGCCACCCGCACCGCACCGGCCACCTGCTGCCCACTTTCGCTGAACAAGCTCTGCGCATCGCGTGCGGCCAGGCGCATGGCCAAAGCGGCCTCAAACAAGGCACGTGCCCGCTCGGTGGGTTTGAGCTTGCCCGGCAAGCGCACAAACAGTGTCTCGCCGACCGTGGCCTCCAGTTCGCGCAGATGGCGGCCCAAGCTGGGCTGGGTGGTGTTCAGGCGTTTGGCGGCTTCGGTCAGGGTGCCAGTTTCAAAAATCGCGACGAAAGAACGCAGCAAGTTCCAGTCGTCAAACGACGGGGCGCGGGGCGTTGGGGTTGATTTTTTGAGGCTGGCAGAAGCCGAAGCAAGGGGTGGTTTGATGCTCATGCCATGCATTTTTGCATGACAACCGTTAGCTTGTCGCCGTAGCCCAAATGCTCGCATTTGCCTAAAGTTCAGCCACCCACCGATTTGCGTGGCGATGTTGAATGCGATTTTTCAGCCAAATTTAACCCCATTTCGATCGAGAACACCATGTCCTTATCCACTCAATTTCAAGCTCCAAACGCCAGCGACTTAGCGCGCCCCATGCCCGCGCTGGATCGTCGCCGCTTCATCGCCCTTGCCTCTGGTGGCGTGGTGCTGGCAACACCGCTGGCAAGTGCCGCGGGCATTTACCCATCAGATGCCGTGCAGGCGTGGTTGCCTGTGCCCGAGGCAACGGAAATCCGTCGCTACATGCTGGCCCATGCCTTGTTGGCCCCCAACCCACACAACCGTCAGCCCTGGGTGGCTGACCTGAAGAAGGACGGCGAAATCACTTTGGTTTGTGACGCCGAGCGCTTGCTCCCCCATACCGATCCGTTTGGGCGGCAGATTTTGGTCGGCTGTGGCGCGTTCATTGAATTGGCCGTCATGGCGGCTGCCCAGCGTGGCTACAGCGTGCGGGTCGATTTGTTTCCGGCAGGCGAACCCGGTTTGCGCGAGCTGCCGGGCGGCCGCACGGTAGCCCGCTTGGTGTTGGAACGCAATGCCGCAGTTCCGCGCGATCCTCTTTTTGCGCAAATCCAGAAGCGCCACACCAACAAAACCCCGTATGACAAGGACCGCCGCGTCCCCGCTGACGTCTGGCAGGCCCTGCAAAAAACAGGCACAAGCGCGGCCTTGGCCAGTGGCGCGGTGACCGAGGCGGCGGCTTTGAAGCAAATGCGCAAACTGACCCGTGAGTCGTATGAAATCGAAACCCTGACGCCGCGCACCTATTTGGAGTCCGCCAAATTGCTGCGCATCGGAGGCAGTGAGATCGCAAAAAACCGCGATGGAATTTCTGTGACGGGCTTGATGCCGCAAATTCTGTCAGCGGTCGGCTTGTTTGATCGGTACGAGGTGCCCTTGCCTGGCAGTTCCAACTACCAGCGCTTGATGGACCGCTGGGCGCCGTTTGAAACCGGCAGCGGCTATGTGTGGATTGCAGCCCGCAACACCAGCCGCGCCGCCCAGGTGGAAGCTGGCCGCGCGTGGGTGCG
>JANPCR010000294.1:0-3788 GCA_031431035.1 Rhodoferax sp. | reverse complement strand
CCAAAGACCACGCGGCCTTCGGCATGCAGATCGGCGGGGTCGATGATCTGACAGGCGGACAGCTTGCCTTCGACTTCCTGAATGCGGCCTTCAATGAAGCCCTGGCGGTCTTTGGCGGCTTCGTACTCGGCGTTTTCGCTCAGGTCGCCCTGGGCTCGCGCCTCGGCAATGGCACCAATTACCCAAGGGCGTTCGACGGTTTTGAGCTTGTGCAGCTCGGCTTTGAGCTTTTCAGCGCCGCGTTTGGTGATGGGAATTGTGGCCATAAAAGTTCGGGATCCGGGTTCAAATTCTGGGTTCAGAGTTAAAAAGGACAGAGCAGCGTGCGCGCTGGTCTGTCCCGGGTGCGGGCTAGATTATCCGGGATATTTGGCTTGGGGCGGCCCTGATGCGGGCAAAGTGGCCGGGATTGTGGTGAAAGTCACGATACCTGCGGCGGCAAAGAGTGCTGTCAATTTTGCAGCCCCGTCTGTGGGTGTCTGCGCCTCAATTTGCGCGTTGGTCTGTAACCTAGTTCACACTCTTACGCTATTATAATTATAGCAAACTATTGATATTATTTGTGAGCTACAGGGCGATTTAGTCAAAATTTTGGCTATTTCGACCGAATTTTCCTAAAAAAGAACCTGCAGGTTCTTTTTTAGGAAAAGTACCTCTAATCAGGTCAATTGAGTCAACTAGGTGTAAATTTTAATTGACAATTTATTGTGTCCACTTAAACTGACACCAAGCAACAAATTCAAGAGACCGGCGTGCGGGTTTAGCACGATGCCCACGTGCGGGCTTAGCACGAGTTAGCTGAGAAATTCACTGAAGGAGATTGCTGATGATTGATGATCCAAACAGAGTCTGGCCCACCGGCTTGACGATTGGGGAGTCCGAGGAGTTGCACAAACATGTCATTGACGGGGCCCGCGTGTTCTTTGTCATTTCCTTGTTTGCGCACCTGCTGGCTTACATTTATTCACCCTGGCTTCATTGAGGAGGCACGCATATGAATCAAGGTCGAATCTGGTGTGTCGTTAACCCGACGGTGGGCTTGCCCCTGTTCCTGGGTGCGGTCGCCGTCACCTCACTGATTGTTCACTTTTCTGTACTAAGTAACACCACATGGTTTTCTTCGTACTGGAATGGTGGTGCCAAAGCCAAGGCCAAGGTCGCTTCGATTGAAGAGTCCGCGCCTGCGTTGGCGGGCACTTCATCCACGGCGGCACCTGGTTTTGTCATCAGTGTGGCACCTGTGGCGGGCAAATCAGCCGCTGCAGAAACGTCGTATGTGATCACAGTGGCACCATCGCCAACCGTGGCTTCTGCGCTACCGACGGAGGCGATTGTCAGCACCGCGCCTCGAACGGCCACAGAGTCACAAACTGTTGCGGCGTTAGCTATCAAGTAGCACTGCTTGAAGTAGCACTGCTTGGTGCCTGCACCGGTTGGGCAGGCAACCGTTCTCGAGCGAGACCGATTGCCTGCTCTGTTTTTTAACTCCAAATTTTGTTCGACCCGCTCAAAAATCCTAGCGCCTCGAACTGATGAACCGCCGATGAACCGCCAATGAACCGGGTTAGCCAGTCCCTGATGAATGCGTGGATCCGTGCCGGAACGCGATTTTTGCCTTTTGCAGATGCCGCAACCCCCGATTTACCGCTACCCCGCCTACTTCGACTGTCATTGTTCCAGGTGTCGGTGGGCATGTGCCTGGTGTTGCTGGTCGGCACATTGAACCGGGTCATGATCGTTGAATTGTCAGTACCCGCATCGCTGGTCGCCATCATGGTGTCGCTTCCCTTAATTTTTGCGCCGTTTCGCGCTGTCATCGGGTTTCGCTCTGACAACCACCGTTCGGCGCTGGGCTGGCGGCGGGTGCCGTTTATTTACCGCGGAACGATGCTGCAGTTCGGCGGGCTGGCCATGATGCCGTTTGCGTTGCTGGTTTTTTCTGGCGGCGGCAATTCTGACGTGGTGCCGACCTGGGTGGGTCACGGCGCAGCTGCCGTGTCATTTTTGCTGGTGGGCATCGGCATGCACACCACCCAGACTGTGGGGCTCGCTCTGGCAACCGACCTTGCGCCATTGGAGTCGCAGCCCAAAGTGGTTGGCCTGATGTACGTGATGTTGCTGGTGGGCATGTTGACCAGCGCCTTGGTGTTCGGTGCCTTGCTGGCAGATTTCAGCTCAGCGCGGCTGGTGCAGGTGATTCAGGGTGCAGCTGTCGTCACCTTGGTTTTGAATGCCGTTGCGCTGTGGAAGCAGGAGCCGCGTGGCCGCGCGCGCCCTACAGCGGCCCCGCTAACCCAGCCGACATTCGGGGAAGCCTGGCAAGGTTTTATCCATGGCGGGCAAGCCACGCGCCGCCTTGTCGCGGTGGGCTTGGGCACCATGGCCTTCAGCATGAGCGACATCTTGCTAGAACCCTACGGCGGTCAGATTCTGCGCATGAGCGTGAGCGAAACCACTTTGTTGACCGTGACCCTGGCGGGCGGCGGGCTGGTCGGATTTTGGCTAGCATCGCAGGTGCTTGGGCGAGGCGCTGACCCGTTTCGCATGGCCTGTTACGGCGTGATGGTGGGCATGCCCGCCTTCGTCGCGGTAATTCTTTCAGCACCCATGGAGTCCCCAATGCTGTTTGCAGCGGGTACTGCGATGATCGGTTTTGGCACTGGGCTGTTCGGTCACGGTACCTTGACAGCCACCATGAACCACGCCCCGCCTGATCAAGCTGGGCTAGCGCTTGGGGCTTGGGGGGCCGTGCAAGCGTCGGCCGCAGGCCTGGCGATTGCATTGGGTGGCATCATCCGTGATGTGATTTCGGCCACCGCCCGCGGGCCGGGAGACAAGACCTTGATCGGATACCACTTCGTTTATGGAATTGAGTTGGTTTTGCTGTTCGCGGCCTTGGTCGCGATGATTCCGCTTTTGCGCCGAAACGTGTCGCTGGCCAGAGCGGCTTGAACGGGTGCTTTGCAACAGGCTTGGCGAACCTTTCACTACAAAAGGAGCAGTTATGAGTCAAATGATCGGTCGAATGTACAGCAGCCCCGAGCGCGCAGCCCAGGCTGTGGCAGAGCTCAGAGACAACGAAATACGCGATTTTGAGGATGTTTTCATCATCAGCGGCACTGTAGGCGCGGGGGCACCCCCCCGATCGACAGACGCCATCATGGCCGATTTGCTGGCAGCCTATGTTGTCAAGTCTCAGGCGCGGGTCTACGCCCAGGGCATACAGCGTGGCGGCACGCTGGTCGTGGTGCATGCGAGTTTCGGCACTGCCGTTGTCGCGATAGACATCATGGACGCGCTTGGCCCTATCGATTCTGGCATTGCAGACTTTTCTGAACCGCTGAGGCCCTGGGACGAAGCAACGCCTATCTCGTGCGCGCTGCAACTGCCAGTGCTGCTGCCAGACAACTACACCTTTGCGCGTTTTTGGAATGTGCCGCCGCTGTCAAAAAAACCTGCCACGACATTCTCGTTTTTTGGTTGGCCAGAAGTGTCAGCGTCACGCGGGCCCTTGGGCGGGACTTGTGGCCAGACGCGGGTGTCCAACAAAGCGGCGCCCGTGCCATCGCTGCTCGGGCAGCCAGCGCTGCTGCAATCACGCGCCAGCAAGCGCTGAGCGGGCGCTCCACGCGAGCGGGCGTAGGGTCGCCAGGGTCAGTCTGAATCCGCAGGCCTGAAAATCGCGCCGTAGGTTTGCTATTATAAACATAGCAAACTATTTATATTATTCGAGAGCTAGAGGCCTATTTTGTTCATAATTTGATCAAAATTGACCTATTTTTCAAAAA
>JANPCR010000293.1:0-23284 GCA_031431035.1 Rhodoferax sp. | reverse complement strand
GGACTGCCCGGTGCGCGTCAGCCTGCGTGCGTGTTTGAGTGGCCATGTGTGCTCCAGTTGCTTTGCGATGTTTCCCTCTTCCACGGTGTCCCCGTGAGGAGGGAGGCATTCATAGCATCTGGTCACATTTCACTATCACCGCACTGGGCGGGGGGGGGGGGAGTTAAGTTTGCGCGTTTTCATTCGGCAGCGTACCGCACTGAAAACCGGGCACCTGGAGTTCTGCCAGACCAGAAACCCAACTGAGCGTGGTGATCGGACGATGCGACCGGGCTTTGGAGCGAAACGCGTTGCGGCAGCGGCTTTTCAACTCACCTTAAAAAATTCCGCGACCACCCGGTCGCACGAATTTTTCTGTCCCGCGCGGAACTTTCGCTCCAAAACCGCATGCGCATTGCCCGGTCGGCGCGCGGACGTTAAATACAAGCCGAACCTCAGAAACAGGACCTCAAACGTCAAACCAATAAAAAACCGCCGAAGCGGGTTCTTTCAAAACGCACCGAGCCCATCAGCCCATGTGCAATCCACCGTTCACCGAGAAGTCCGCACCCGTCGTGTAACCGCCTTCTTCCGACGCCAACCATGCAATGATTGAGGCGATTTCAGAGGGCTTGCCCAAGCGCTTGACTGGAATGGTCGCCACAATTTTGGCCAACACGTCTTCGCGAATCGCGTTGACCATGTCGGTGCCAATGTAGCCCGGGCTGACTGTGTTGACCGTCACACCTTTGGTGGCCATTTCTTGCGCCAAAGCCATTGAGAAACCATGCATACCCGCCTTGGCAGCCGAGTAATTGGTTTGCCCAGCCTGGCCTTTTTCGCCATTCACGGAAGAGATATTGATGATGCGTCCCCAGCCCTTGTCCACCATGTCGGCAACCACTTGCTTGGTCACGTTGAACATACTATTCAGATTGGTTTCAATCACGCTGTCCCAGTCTTCACGGGTCATCTTCAAAAACATGCGGTCTTTGGTGATGCCAGCGTTGTTGACCAGCACGTCGATGATGCCGTGCTCTGCCTTGGTTTTGGCAAAGGCCTCAACTGTGGAATCCCACGCGCCCACGTTGCCCACCGATGCGTAAAAGGTGTAGCCCAAAGCAGCCTGCTCGCCAATCCACTTGGCATGGTCGCGCGTGGGGCCACAGCCTGCGATAACTTTGAAACCTTCTCTGTGAAGACGCTGGCAAATGGCGGTACCAATACCACCCATACCACCCGTAACGTAGGCGACTTTTTGATTCATGAAATGCTCCTTTTTGGTTTGACCAGCTGAAAATTAGAAATTGAAATCAACGCTCAAGCGCCAGGGACACGCCCATGCCGCCGCCAATGCACAAAGCTGCAATGCCTTTTTTCGCGTCGCGTCGCTGCATTTCATGCAACAACGTGACCAGAATACGGCAACCAGACGCACCAATCGGGTGACCAATGGCAATGGCACCACCATTCACATTCACGCGGCTAAGGTCAATGCCCAACTCTTTGTTAACGGCGCAGGCTTGCGCAGCAAAGGCCTCATTGAGTTCAAACAAATCAACGTCCGCTGCGTTCCAGCCAGCGCGGGTAAGCGCCTTGCGGGTGGCAGATACCGGGCCCATACCCATGGTGGCCGGGTCCAGCCCTGTGGTGCCAAATGCGGCGATTCGAGCCAGCGGCTTCAGCCCCAGGGAGGCAGCTTTTTTAGCGCTCATGACCACGACCGCAGCCGCGCCGTCATTCAGGCCAGATGCATTGCCGGCTGTCACTGAACCGGCTTTGTCAAACGCGGGGCGCAAACCAGCCAAGCCTTCGGCACTGGTCTTTTTGTTGATGAATTCGTCGCTGTTGAACAGAATTGGGTCGCCCTTTTTCTGCGCCAGTGACACGGTGACAATCTCGTCCACAAAACGACCTGCCGCCTGGGCAGCAGCCGCCTTGGTTTGGCTGCCCAGAGCCAACGCATCCTGCATTTCGCGGCTGATGGCATAGGCCTTTGCCACGTTTTCAGCAGTCACACCCATGTGATACTGGTTGTAAACGTCCCACAGCCCGTCAACAATCATGGTGTCGATCATTGTCCAATCGCCCATGCGCTGTCCATCGCGGCTGTTAGGCAGCACGTGCGGACTGGCGCTCATGTTTTCCTGGCCCCCGGCAACCACGATCTCGCTGTCACCCCAGGCGACCGATTGCGCTGCCAGCATGACGGCCTTCAGGCCAGAGCCACACACTGCATTGATTGTGAGGGCCGGTGTTTCTTTGGCAAGGCCAGCCTTCAGCGAGGCTTGCCGTGCAGGGTTTTGCCCTGCCCCTGCAGCCAGTACCTGCCCCATGATGACTTCACCAATTTGACTCACGTCCAGCTTGGCGCGCGCTAGGGCCTCTTTGATCACTATGCTGCCCAGTTCGGTCGCGGGGGTTTTGGCAAGTGAACCACCAAATTTACCGACCGCTGTGCGTGCCGCTGAAACGATAACGATGTCTTCCATTTTTTGTCTCCTCTGTTAAAAACTAATTGACTTGAAAACGATTGTTGAAAAAGGGGGCAAGGCAGGCGCAGACGCTAAAGGTGCATCAAGCCCTGGCTTTCACATACCGCCCAGGTGCGGCCTCAATGGCTTTGTATGTGCTGGTTTTGTTACCGCCTGCGGAAGCAGAACTGCCATAGCTTTTAGGGGCTGCAATCTGTTTGCCCGCTTGGGCTTTAAGCCAGGCTGCCCAGTCAGTCCACCAGCTTCCAGGGTGCTCTTTGGCACTGGCAATCCAGTCTGCAGATTTGACAGGAAATTTATTGTCGGGACCGATCCAATGGCTTCGCTTGTTTTTTGCAGGCGGATTGATGACCCCCGCAATGTGACCCGACGCGCCCATGACAAAACGCTTTTTTCCAGGCAGATGTTGGGTCGACGCGTACGCCCCGCCGATCGGCACGATGTGATCCTCGCGCGAGCCGTAAATGTAAAACGGCAAATCCAGCTTTGAAAAATCGATTTTTTCGCCGCACACCAAGGCCCGGCCTCGCTTCACCAAATTATTCTCGTGGTAGGTGTTGCGCAAGTACCAAGCGTAAAACGGGCCAGGCAAATTGGTCGAATCGCTGTTCCAGTAAAGCAGGTCAAAAGGCGGAGGTGTTTCGCCTTTCAGGTAGTTGCCAACCACGTAGTTCCAAACCAGGTCATTGGGGCGCAAGAACGAGAACGTAGATGCCAAGTCGCCACCTTTCATCAAACCGCCCTGCCCCATTTCTTTCTCACGGTATTGAACAAACGCTTCATCAATGAACAAATCCAAAATACCTGTGTCTTCAAAGTCAAGCAAGGTAGTCAGCAGCGTTGCGCTGGCAACTGGGAATGGCTTTTTGGTCCCCTTTCCTGAGCTACCGGGCTTGCTGGCCTTGCCCGCTTTGCCTGCATTCGCGCGCTCGGTGAGCACCGACAGCGCACTGGTCAAAATCGTGCCGCCCACGCAAAACCCGAGCGTGTTGATGGTGTCGGCTCCAGTGATTTCTTGCGTAACCTCAATCGCCTTGATCGCGGCGTGTTCAATGTAATCGTCCCAGGTTTTCGTGTTCATTGACGCGTCTGGCGCATCGCTTGTATCGCTGGGTGGGTTCCTCCAGCTGACGACAAACGTGCGGTGGCCCTGGGCCACGGCAAAACGAATCAATGAGTTCTCGGGCTGCAAATCGAGAATGTAAAACTTGTTAATACAGGGTGGAATCAACAGAAATGGCTTTTCAAAGACTTTGGCCGTGAGCGGTTTGTACTCAATCAGCTGAAAAAACTCGTTCTCAAAAACCACCGCCCCTTCGGTGGTTGCCACGTTTTTGCCGACTTCAAACTGGCTCTCATCGGTCATGGACACATGGCCTTGGCGCATGTCATGCATCAAGTTTTGCATTCCCTTGGCAATGCTTTCGCCCTGGGTGTCAATTGCCTTTTTGATCGCATCAGCGTTGAACGCCAAAAAGTTGCTGGGTGCTGTGGCGGCAAGCCATTGCTCAATCGCAAAGCGAATGCGGGCTTGGGTTTTGGTGTCGGCTTCGACCGCATCGGCCAAGCCCATCAAGGTGCGGGCATTCAGCAAATAGACTGCGGCAGACAAGTTGGCGACCGGGTTGGCAGACCAGGCTTCCGCGGAAAATCGTTTGTCCCCGGCAATCGGCGTTGTTTGCAGGCCCTGCGACCACAATCCGGCGGCGTCCTTCATGTACTGCTGTTGCAGTTCGACCAGCTTTTCTTTAGAAAAACTGATCTCGGGCAGAGCCGCAGCGGGTAGACCACCCATGGGGGGCATGTTGACTTGTCCGAGCCCTTGCATGGATTGCATGGCTTTAGTCCATGATTCGCCTATGGACTGCTGAAATTGTTGGGCAGCCTGGGCCCAGACATCAGGGGAATTCTGGTTCATGTTGTCTCCTATTTTGAACTTTGCTGCGGAGCTAACCCCTTGATTCGGGTTATTCTCGCGCACTTCATTTATTGGTATAAACCCTAGTGTCGCAGAATTCACTTTCCTTAAGCTGACATTTTCGTAATGAGTATATGTACATTGTTCCGATAGCTTGGTTGTATGTGGCTGTAATGATGGCGGTGGTTGAGGCCAACAGCACGACCGGCACCCTTTTGGGTTCCATCATCACCTTTTTGCTTTACGGGCTGATGCCTGTGGGCCTGTTGGTCTACTTGATGAGTTCGTCCGCCCGCAAGGCGGCTCGACGTGCGCGCGAAACTGAGGAAGGTGGTGAAACGGCAGAAGCGTCTGAGACTGCAACAGCTGTCGACCTTAGCGCCTCAGAAAAACCCCTGGAAGCGCGCCATGAGACTTCAGGCGCAGCGCCAATCGAGCCAGACGCAAGCCACCATGCGCCCGCTGCTTCCCAGAGCCAGGCTGTCCCTGCGGTGCGAAAAGTAATTTGACGGGTTGCTGACCGTGCACCACGGCAGGCTTCCATCGTTGCCATCAATCTGCGTCACACCCGCCGCTATGAGCCGTTGGCGGGCCAGGCCCTGCAAATCTGCCAGCCACTTGGTCGCGCCACTTCCTGTAACCGGCTTGAACATGAGCGCAGCTTGGGCATCGCAGGCGACGAATGCCGTCCGCACCTCGTCGCCGACCTCGAATTTCGTAGCGCCAATACAGGGGCCAAGCCAAGCGATAACAGTGTTCAACTGAGGGGCTGGTGTCTTGGATGCAGATTTCGCAAGAACCGATTCGAGCAGAGATTCTAAAATGCCAACCGATCCCGAGCCTGCCAGACCGCGCCAGCCGGCATGCGCCGCCGCCACAAAGTCACCCGAGCGGTTGGACAAAAGAACGGGCAAACAATCAGCCACCATGATGCTACACAAAGCGCCAGGGGTTTGCGTCCAGCAGCCGTCGGCCTGGGCTTCATCTTGGAAGTCACTCTGATCGGCAACTCCGTTACCGGCAAGCGGTTTTCTTTCGAATCGGATTACTGGCCCATCAGTCGTCAACCGCACCACCCGCGTGCCATGCACCTGCGACAGGTAAACCGGGCTCGCGCCCAATGCGTCACGCAGAATTGCCCGGTTTTGCATCACGTCGGCGGCTGAATCACCCACGTGAAGTGCCGGGTTCAGGCTGTCAAAGGGTGCTTTGGAGACTCCACCCGCGCGGGTGGTGAAAACGGCGCGGACATGGTTGGGGGCAGGCCATTGCGGCACCAGCCAATCAGTCTGCTGGGACAATCGAATATCAGCCAAAACCTTCAAGCCTCAAAGTCGGGGCAACTCGATGGCTGCGCTTTTTGAACGGCTTGCAGGGCCATGCTGGCATCATGCGCTGCCATAGTGCGCGGCAAATTGTCCAGATTCACATCGAACCGCCGAGCGTTGAAAATTTGGGGCACCAAGCAGCAGTCAGCCAGGCTCAGGGAACTACCAAAACAAAACACCGAAGGCTGCAAACCCGCAACTGCGCGTTGCGCCTCAATGCCCTGCAATTGACGTTCAAACGCTTCCAGACCGTCGCGCACCCAGTGACGGTACCAGGTGTTTTTGGCGTCGTCCGCCACGTTCATGGTCTTGGTCAGGTACTTCAAAACCCGCAGGTTGTTCAGAGGATGAATTTCACAGGCGATGGATTGCGCCAAAGCGCGCACTTGAGCACGCCCCAGTGCGTCGGCAGGCAAAAGCGCTGGCGTGGGGTGCCTCTCGTCAAGGTACTCGATGATGGCCATGGACTGGGACAAACGTTGGCCGTCCATTTCAAGCAAGGGCACCAGGTTGTCTGGCGCAAGGGCTGAAAATCTGCTTTCCTTGTGCTCTCCTTTGGCGATATGAATGGGCAAGTAGGCGTAGCTCAGGCCTTTGTGCTCCAGTGCAATGCGAACCCGGTAAGACGCGCTGGAGCGGAAATAGTTGTGCAGCTTGATCATGACTGAAAAGACAAACCTGAATTGGCTTGCATCAGGTGGCGCGCGGTGGCCAGTGTGTTCACTGTTTGCACGCAGGCGCGAGCCGCTTCAGCACCTTTGATGACGAAGTGTTCGGCAAAAAACCGCTGATGCTCGTTCGAGTCATGAAAGTTAAGCGGCGTTAACACCACCGACAAAACCGGCACGTCAGCGTCGAGCTGCACCTGCATCAATCCGCTGACAACCGCTTCCGCCACAAATTCATGGCGGTAGATGCCGCCGTTCACCACAAAACCGCAGGCCACGATGGCCGCATAGCCGCCGGATCGGGCCAAGCGCTTGGCCAACAGCGGCAATTCGAAGGCACCGGGTACTTCCAGCAGGTCAATGGCCTGGCGGTCAACGCCAAGTCGGGTCATTTCAGCCAAAAAGGCATCTCGGCCCTGGTTGACGATGTCCCCGTGCCAGCCCGACTGAATGAAGGCAAAACGGGTCGTTTGAAGCGCAGCGGCAGTGTCAGGCGTGCTTTTTGAGGCGAGATTGAGGTGTGAGACGGATTGGTTCATGGGGTTTGCCGAAGGATTGAAGCCGCCTATTTTAGTTTTCGTGCGATGCAGCACTGTCCCAAAGGCATCAAGTCCGCGCCCGAGTCAGCAGTGCCAGCTGGGCCGACCCAGCCCAAACTCAAATGGCTATGCCCGCGCGCTCCAGCATGTCGCTGACCAGTTCCAACCGCACCAAAGGGTTGTCAAGCACCATCAGGCGCTGTTTGGCTTCAGGTGACATTGGCAAAAGCTCGCACCATCGGTTGGAGACCCAGGCGCAATCTTCCAGCAAATAGGGCTCGACCAGAGGCATTTGATCGGGCGGCATACCCCGGGCGCGCAGGGTTTTGATCACGCCGCCCAAGGCCGTGGCCACGCCTTTGAGGTCATCCGGGATAGAAATCGTCTGGTCGTCAGCCACTCTTTGCACATCGGCCACCCACAAGCCATGCTTGAGCCGCTCTTGACGCGAAATTTCGAACCGCTGCAGGCCCACACAGCGAATGACCAAGAGCCCAGGTTGCGGCGACTCCAGCTCTGTGATGGTCGCCAAAGTACCCACGTTATTGAAAGTTTCTACCGCAAAACCACTTGCAGACCCGCTGGACGAAAGGCTCGCATCACCCGCGCTGGAGCCAGGCCGCTGCACTTCCGCGCCTTGGGTCAGCGACACCACGCCAAAGGGGGCACCGTGTTTGTGACACTTGCCCACCATGTCTAGGTAGCGCACCTCAAAAATTCGCAAAGGCAGCAAACCACCCGGAAAAAGCACACTGCCCAAAGGAAACAAGGGCAAAGAAGAGAGTTGAAGATTTTCAGACATGCAAGTTGGGGCTGCTGGGGTTAGCATCCATTGTTAAGCATGCTGCAATTTTGCACATTAAAAGACCGAAAAAGACCATCCAAACGTCACACCGAGGCCGGCATGAATGCAGATTTGAATGAACTGATCACCCGCATTGGCCCAGGCACCGCCTGTGGACAGCTAATGCGCCACTACTGGCAGCCCGTGGCGCTGATGGACGAGTTTGACCCAGAGCAGAACCCTGCCATGGCCATTCGGCCTGTTAAAGCGGTGCGGGTTTTGGGGCAAGACTTGGTGTTGTTCAAGGACGCGTCGGGCGAATTTGGGCTGCTCGACCGCCAATGCCCGCACCGCGGCGCCGACCTGTCCTTTGGACGGCGCGAGCATTTGGCGCAAGGCGGCGGCCTGCGTTGCCCGTTTCATGGCTGGAAGTTTGCGGTCGATGGGCGCTGCCTGGAAACCCCGGCCGAGCCGGCAAATTTGAAGATGTGCGACCGCGTCAAGCAGCGCAGTTACCCCTTGATTGAAAAAAGTGGCGTCCTGTTTGGCTGGTTTGGCCCGGAAGGCAGCCCGCCACCGCCCTTCCCTGAGTTTGATTGCTTCGCCGCACCGGGCACCCACACCTTTGCGTTCAAAGGACTCTGGAACTGCAATTGGCTGCAGGCGTTTGAGGTCGGCATTGACCCGGCGCACCCCTCGTTTTTGCATGTTTTCTTCAATGACGAGGCCGCCGCCGACACGGGCGACAACGCGCCGGGCCGACAATTTCGATCCAACAGCGCCGGGCTGGTCAATGGCGAACACTGGCCCATGACCCGCGTGATGCGCGAGTTCAACCAGCCTGACATCAAGGTCGAGCCGACTGACGTTGGCATGCGGCTCACCGCTCTGCGGCGCTTCGACCCCCACCCCCAGGTTGGCTCCCACCCAGGCGCGGGCTTGACCCATGTCCGGGTCACCCATTCCATTTTTCCGCACACCTTCGTGATTCCGCTGTCTGAAACCATGACCATCACGCAGATTCACCTGCCGGTGGACGACACCCACACCTACTGGTATTCGTTTTTCACGAGTTTTGCCGGGCCAATCAACAAAGCCGCCATGCGCAATCAGCGGCTGGCAGCCAACCCGGCACCCGACTACCTGCCCGTGTCGGGGCGACACAACCAATGGGGTTTTAACGCGCAGGAGCAGCAAAACCAGACCTTCTTGGGCATGGGCGAAGACGACATCAACGTTCACGACCAATGGGCTTGCGAGAGCATGGGGGCGATTGCCGACCGGACCCGCGAGCACTTGGCCAGCAGCGACAAGGCCATCATTGCCAACCGGCGTATTTTGATCAAAGCCATCCAGACAGTTCAAGCGAGCGGCAATCCACCAGGCGTTGCGGACAGCGCCATCGCAGCCGCCGCTTGGGGGCCAGACACGGTGGACGGCATTGATTCCAGCTGCGACCCAGACGCCTTTTGGCGCAGCACCGCTGCCGCCAAGCGGGGCGCAGCGCCTTGGGCTGGCCAATGAGCTTTGCCGAGCGCTGTGGCGTTCAAACCCCTGAGCGGCTGGCCGCCATCGACCAACTGAGCCACTTGATTGGGGCCACTGGCGTGCAACAAGTGCGGTTTTCGTGGTGCGACCTGCACGGCATGCTACGCGGCAAAACGCTGATGGTGAATGCCGCCCTCAACGCGCTGAACACAGGGCTCGGCATGGTCAGCACTTTGATGCTCAAAGATACCTCCGACCGCACCGCCTACCCGGTTTTTGACGCGGGCGGCACCGCCGACCTGCCCGGTTTTGAGGCCGCCAGCAACCTATTGCTGCTGGCTGATCCTCAAAGCTATCAAGAATTACCCTGGGCCAGGCAAACCGGCTGGGTGCAATGCCAGCCCTGGTTTCAAAACGCCACTCCCGTGGGGTTGGACACACGGCGCGTGTTGCAAAAAGCGCTGCACGCCTTGCAATCGCGCGGGTTCGGCTTGCGCTGCGGCTTGGAGATTGAGTTTCATATCTACCGGCTGCACCCTGACGGGGACGGAAAACAAATTGGCATCGGCGGCCCGCTTGACCCCAATCTGGCCGCGTGGCCCGGCCTGGCACCCACCGTGTCGATGGTGCACCCAGGCTACCAGCTCCTTTCAGAAAACCTGGGCGACCAGTGTGAAGAACCCTTGGCCATCGTCCGCGACACGGCGCTGGCTTTAGGTTTGCCGTTGCTGTCGCTCGAAATTGAGCTGGGGCCAAGCCAGGTCGAAGCGGTTTTTGACGTGACCGATGCCCTGGTGGCCGCTGACAACATGGTTCTGTTCCGCAGCGCCGTGACCCAGGCGCTGCGCCGAGCCGGGTATTTGGCGACCTTCATGTGCCGACCACCGTTTGAGCAAATCATGTCCAGCGGCTGGCATTTGCACCAGTCTTTGGTCGATTTAGCCACCGGGCGCAACGCCTTCATGCGCGTCGCCACGGCTTTTGGCGCAACGCCGCAGGTCACGGCTCCAGCCAATGCCACCTTGTCACGCAGCGACGCGCAATTTACTTTGAGCCCCGTGGGCGAGCACTACCTGGCGGGTCTGTTGGCCCACGCCCCCGGCATGGCTGCGCTGGCGGTGCCCACGATCAACGGGTTCGAGCGCTTCCGGCCCAACGCCTTGGCCCCCCAAGCCATCGTGTGGGGCCTGGACAACCGGGGTGCCATGTTGCGAGTGATTGGGAACGTTTTTGGACAAGCTGGCGACCCCGCCACCCGCATAGAAAACCGCATTGGCGAGCCGGCGGCCAACCCCTACCTGTACATCGCCTCGCAAATCTACGCCGGGCTGGACGGCCTGCAAAGGCAACTCAAAGCCCCGCAGGCCAGCGCCGCGCCCTACGAGCAAGGCAGTGCCAACCTGCCCCAATTGCCCAGCGCCCTGGGCGACGCCCTGAACGCCTTAAAGCAGGACACCGCCCTAGTTCAGGGCATGGGTATTGAATTTGTAAACTACTACACCCATGTAAAAAGCTTCGAGATCAAACGCTGGCAAGCCGCGTCGGACAAACCAGAATGGCAGCGGCGCGAGTACTTTGGACGGATTTAAGCTGCTATTATTTATATAGCAAACTATTGATATAGTACGAGAGCTAGATGCCTTTTTTATTCATTTTTAACCAAAAATCACTGTGATGACCAAAAACATACCCATATTGGGTATTTCAACGCTCGGTTTCCCCTGGCCGACCATTGACCCCTTTTTGTTTTGCGTTTACCACGACGACTTTTACCCAAAAGGCAATGGGAAGTTTGGGCCAGACGCGTCGCTGGCCGGACGTCAACTGGGCAACGACTTTGAGCGAAAAGACGGCTGGTCGATGTACCACGGCCAAAAAATCCCCGGTTTTCCGTCGCACCCCCACCGGGGTTTTGAGACCGTCACTATCGTTCGCAAAGGGCTGATCGACCATTCCGATTCGCTGGGTGCCACGGCACGGTTTGGCGGTGGCGATGTGCAGTGGCTGACCGCTGGCAAGGGCATTGTTCACTCTGAAATGTTCCCGCTTTTGAAGCAAGACCAGTCCAATCCGCTGGAATTGTTTCAAATCTGGCTGAACCTGCCTGCCAAATCCAAAATGGTCGAACCGCACTTCACCATGTTCTGGTCACAAGAGATTCCGCAGCGCCTGGCCACTGACGCCCTGGGCAAAACCACCCAAATATCCTGCATTGCAGGCCAACTGCGGGATGCAGCGACGGCCAACGAGGCTGCCCAAGCGGCAATTGCGCCCCTAATCCCGCTGACCCCGCTGACCCCTTTGGCTCCACCGCCAGATTCGTGGGCCTCGCAGGCGCAAGCCGACGTGGCTATCTGGACGCTCAAAATGGACGCGGGTGCCCGCTGGACATTGCCCGCTGCCCAAGGCGCGGGCACGCGGCGCCAGCTTTACTTTTTCAAAGGCCAAAGTGTCTCGGTTGGCGGCCAGGCGGTCAGCCAGCATTCAGCCATTGAACTCAACGCCAGCCTGGACATCGAAATGGTGAACGGTGGGGAATTCAGCGAATTTCTCATCCTGCAGGGCAAGCCCATCGCCGAGCCCGTGGCTCAGTACGGCCCTTTTGTCATGAACACCCAAGCCGAAATTCACCAAGCCTTTGCAGATTACCGCGCCACCGAATTTGGCGGCTGGCCGTTTGCCGACAGCGCACCCGTGCATGGCAGCGACCCGAAACGGTTTGCCAAACATGCCAGTGGCAAGGTTGAAATGCAGGACGCCTGACGCCCAAAGGCCAATCAAAAAAAAAGCGCCCCTATCGGGCGCTTTTTTTGTGGCGGCCCCAATCGAAGGGGCCAATCACAGGGGATCGATCCTCACATGTGATCAATCATGACCTGGCCAAAGCCCGAGCAGCTCACCTGGGTGGCGCCATCCATCAAACGCGCGAAGTCATAGGTGACTTTCTTGCTTTGAATCGACTTCTCCATCGAGCTGATGATCAAATCGGCCGCTTTGGTCCAACCCATGTGGCGCAGCATCATCTCGGCGGACAAAATTTCAGAACCCGGATTCACATAATCTTTGCCAGCGTACTTGGGCGCGGTGCCGTGCGTGGCTTCAAACATGGCAATCGTGTCGCTCAAATTCGCACCTGGTGCAATGCCGATGCCGCCGACTTGGGCCGCCAAGGCGTCTGACACGTAATCGCCGTTCAAATTCAGCGTGGCAATCACGCTGTATTCGGCGGGGCGAAGCAAGATTTGCTGCAAAAACGCGTCGGCAATCACGTCTTTGACGATGATGTCTTTGCCGGTTTTCGGGTTTTTGAACTTCATCCAGGGGCCACCGTCAATCAACTCGGCACCAAATTCTTTTTGCGCCAGGGCATAGGCCCAATCACGGAATCCGCCTTCGGTGAATTTCATGATGTTGCCTTTGTGAACAATGGTCAAGCTCGGCTTGTCGTTGTCAATGGTGTATTGCAAGGCCTTGCGCACCAAACGCTCGGTGCCTTCGCTGGACACGGGCTTGATGCCAATGCCTGAGGTGTTGGGGAAGCGAATCTTCTTGACGCCCATTTCCTCTTGCAAAAACTTGATTAGCTTTTTGGCCTTGTCAGACTCCGCCTCAAACTCGATACCAGCGTAAATGTCTTCCGAATTTTCACGGAAAATCACCATATTGGTTTTGTGTGGCTCTTTCACGGGCGATGGGACACCGGCAAAATACTGAATGGGGCGCAGGCACACGTACAAATCAAGCTCTTGGCGCAGCGCCACGTTCAGGCTGCGAATGCCACCGCCCACGGGCGTGGTCAGTGGCCCTTTGATGGACACCACGTAGTCTTTGACGGCGTGCAGAGTTTCTTCAGGCAGCCAGACGTCCGGGCCATAGATGTTGGTGGACTTTTCACCGGCGTAGACCTCCATCCAATGAATCTTTTTGGTGCCGCCGTAGGCCTTGGCAACCGCTGCGTCCACGACTTTCAGCATCACGGGCGTGATGTCTTGCCCTGTGCCGTCGCCTTCAATGAAGGGAATGATCGGATGGTCAGGGACGTTGATCGACAAGTCCGCATTGACGGTAATTTTCGAGCCTTCTGACGGAACCTTGATGTGCTGGTACATGTGAAAACTCTCCAAAATGGGAAGGGTCAAAGGAAAAGGGGGGACGAAATGCGGGTGCGAACGAAAGCTTGGGCGCTGGAATCCTGAAACAGGTGTAAAAAAGACACAATTTGACGCTGTTTGACAGGGTTGGAGGCAGTTTCAGTTGAGCCAATCAATTCTAGCGTGAAAAAATTATTGAACTTTGTCAACCGACGGTAAACCACCCCCGTTACGGATGAGCCTTCTGGTAATTCAGGAGGGAAACTTCCAAATCGCCTTGATTTACTTTTTTTTAGGACACTGAAATGAACAAAGTTCTCGCCACCCTGATCGCCGGTCTCTTCTCAGTTGGCGCGTTTGCCCAAGCTGCTGCTCCTGCTGCCGCTGCTGCTGCCAAGCCAGTTGCTGCTGCTGTTGCCGCTCCTGCTGCCGCCGCTGCACCTGCTGCTGCTCCAGCCGCTGCTGCTGCACCTGCAGCTAAAGCAGTTGCTGACACCAAGTCAGACAAAGCTGCTGAAGCCAAGAAAATGAAAATGGAAAAAGCTGCTGCTGCCAAGGCTGCCCGCGCTGAAAAAGCTGCTGCTGCCAAAGCTGCTCGTGCAGAAAAAGCTGCTGCCAAGAAAGCCAAAATGGCTGACAAACCAGTGGCCAAGAAAGAAGAAGCCAAGAAGTAATTCTTGATTCGTCTCTAAAAAGCTCGCTTCGGCGGGCTTTTTTTTGGCTACTTTTTGGGTTTTGGGCCAGACAGACCCCACTTTGAATCGTGGCGCTTGTTCGTTTGGCCTGTTTGCCTTGCCTATTTGTCTGACAATAAAGCCATGACCCCAGTTGAAACCCGAACCATGACACGAATGATGAAGAACCCAGCCCGTTCAATAGCCAGCGTTGCATGCGTCCTTGCACTTGGTTTTGGCTCGGCCCAAGCCCAAAACCAGGATGCGCCGCAAATGGACCTGCCCCGGGCCAAATTGTCAGCGGGCATGCACCAAATCACCGCCCAAGTGGCCCAAACCACGGCTCAGCGCACGATTGGCCTGATGTTTCGCAAAGAAATGCCAGCGGTCGAAGGCATGCTGTTTGTCTTTGAGCAGCCGGCCATGCAATGCTTTTGGATGAAAAACACGTTTTTACCGCTGACTGCCGCATTTGTGGCTGACGATGGCGAAATTGTGAACCTTGCCGACATGAAACCGCACGCAGAATCTCCGCACTGCTCAACCAAGCCGGTGCGCTACGTGCTGGAGATGAACCAGGGTTGGTTTGCCAAAAAAGGCATCAAGGCTGGGGTCAAGCTGGGCGGCGAGCTGTTCAAGTGACTGCGGCCAGACCCCGCTGACTGAAAAATCAGCTCAGAGCCAATTGAAAACGCAGCTGAAGTTCGTTTGAAACTTCAGCCGAAGTTCAATTCATGAATCAGGCGAAGTTCTTCTCGGCAAAGCCCCAGTTCACCAAGCTGGCCAAAAAGGTTTCGACAAACTTGGGGCGCATATTGCGGTAGTCGATGTAATAGGCGTGCTCCCAGACGTCCACCGTCAACAAGGCCTTGTCAGCTGTGGTCAGGGGTGTGCCCGCTGCGCCAGTGTTCACAATGTCCACCGAACCATCAGGCTTTTTGACCAACCAGGTCCAGCCAGAGCCAAAGTTGCCTACGGCCGACTTGACAAAGGCTTCTTTGAACGCCGCATAGGTGCCCCACTTGGCGTTGATGGCCGCTGCCAATGCGCCGCTGGGTTCGCCGCCGCCCGCGGGCTTCATGCAGTTCCAGAAAAACGTGTGGTTCCAGATTTGGGCTGAATTGTTGTAGATGCCGCCGCTCGATTTTTTGATGATTTCTTCCAGCGTCATGCTCTCAAACTCCGTGCCCTTTTGCAGGTTGTTCAAGTTGCCGACATACGCGTTGTGGTGCTTGCCGTGGTGGAATTCCAGGGTTTCTTTGGAGTAATTGGGGGCCAACGCGTCAATGGCGTAAGGCAGGGCTGGCAGGGTGTGTTCCATATTTTCCTCTTGGGTCGTGGTTGGGGTGGGTTTGGGTTATGTCGGAAGTCAAACCGAATTGTAGAAACTTTATTCAGCCCGGCGCAGAAACTGCTGGATTGACCGTGACGCTCAGCGTGCCATCGGCCAGCGTGGCGGTCAGCACTTGGCCGCTTTGCGTCTGGGCCACCCGGGTCACGGCCTGCCCTGCTGGGTCTGACAACCAGGCGTAGCCGCGCTGCAGCACCAGCTTCGGGTCCAACAAATCCAGCCTCGTGGTCAATTGCTGCAAGCTGTGTTGCTGCTGTTGCAGGCCCCGGCGCAAATTTTGGGGTGCCGCCAGGTGCAAGGCATTCAAAACATGGCCCTTTTGCCACAGGTAACGCTGCGCTGCCGCTGCAAAACGCTGCCCTGTGGATGCCAACCTAAGCCGCTCGCGGGCGGTCAGGCCCGACGGGCGGCCCAGCCGCGCCACCGCCGAATCAAGCCGCTGCTGGCTGGTGTCCAGCTTGCGCCACACGGCGGTTTGCAGGCGCTGGTGGGTGTTTTCTAGCAAATTGACCCAGCCGTCGCGCTCGGGTGCCACCAGCTCGGCCGCTGCCGTGGGGGTGGGCGCGCGCAGGTCGGCACAAAAATCAGCAATGGTGAAATCCGTCTCGTGCCCAACGCCCGCAATGATTGGCACGGGGCTGGCAACGATGCATCGCGCCAAAAGCTCATTGTTAAAGGCCCACAAATCGTCGATGGAGCCACCGCCTCGAACCAGCAAAATGACGTCCAGCTGGATGTCGCACGGTTTGGCCTCGGCCATTGTGTACAAGGCGGACAGTGCTTTGATGATCTCGCCCGGTGCATTCGCCCCCTGCACCGACGCGGGGGCCACCACCACCGGAATGTGCGGCAGCCGTCGGCGCAGGGTGGTCACCACGTCATGCAGGGCCGCAGCACCCAGTGACGTCACCACGCCAATGCCGCGCGGCATCAAGGGCAAAGCGCGTTTGCGTTCAGCGTCAAACAGGCCTTCGGCTTGCAGCTGGGCTTTGAGCTTGAGAAATTGCTCGAACAGAGCGCCCTGACCAGCCCGGCTCATGGATTCGACGATCATTTGCAGGTCGCCACGCGGGCCATACACATCCAGGCGACCCCGGACTTCGACCAATTCACCATCGCGCGGCGCAAAATTGAACAAACTTGCCGACCTGCGAAACGCAGCGCAGCGAATTTGCCCGGTTTCGTCTTTGAGCGTGAAGTAACAATGCCCGCTGGCTGCGCGTGTAAAGCCTGAAATCTCGCCCTGAACCGCAACCGGGTTGAAGCGGGCGTCCAGCGCGTCAGCAATGGCGCGGCACAGCGCCCCAACTTGCCAAATTCGTGGCGTATTTGCTGGGGTTTTCAAATCAGACATCAGTCAACATGCGGGTTTGCGGGAAGTTGACCAGCACAAGTGATCCACAGGCGGGCGGATTGTCGCCAAAATGCACAAAACCCCTTTGAAAGCAATGCTTTACGGTGTAAGTGATTGATTTCATTCAATATTTAGTTGCTTAATTTGTCATCGATGTGTCATAAACCCGCGCTGATGCTGGTTTTGAAGCCTTTGAAGAGAAGTTCTCAACAAAGTTATCCACAGATTTTGTGAGTTACCCGGTCATCTATTTGACGAATCGGTAGGCCATAATCTGCGCAGTGCAATTTGAGCGAAAGAGTCACCTTGTTCCCCATCATACAAGCCGCAGGCTGGCCCATTTGGCCTTTGATCGCCTGTTCCATCATTGCGATGGCCCTGGTCATAGAACGCTTCGTCAGTTTGCAAACTGCCAAGGTTGCGCCCCCCAAATTGCTCGATGAAGCCATCAGCATCTCGCGCCAAGCGGTGCCGTCAACCGATGTGGTGACCCAACTTGAGCAAAATTCAGCTCTGGGCGAGGTGCTTGCCAGCGGTTTCAGGGCGCTGAACGCCAACCCGCGCTGCAGCGAAGCCGATTTGCGTTCCAGCATGGAAGGCACCGGCCGCGTGGTGGCGCACCGGCTTGAGCGATATTTGAACGCGCTGGCCACCATTGCGTCTGCTGCGCCGCTGATGGGCCTGTTTGGCACGGTGGTGGGCATGATTGAGATTTTTGGCTCCCAGTCGCCTGCGGGCGGCGCTACGGGCGGCAACCCGGCCCAGTTGGCGCACGGCATTTCTGTCGCGCTGTACAACACCGCTTTTGGCTTGATTATTGCCATTCCGTCGTTGATTTTTTGGCGCTATTTCAGGGCGCGGGTGGATGAGTATTTGATGACGCTTGAATTGGCGTCCGAGCGGCTGGTGCGGCATCTCAATCAGATTCGCCGAGCCTGACCGTGATCTACCCAAGCGATGTTGGAATGGCGCAATTTTTCGCAGGGCCGCCCCAAGAACAATTAGTCCGCTCGGGGCGCAGTGCAGTACACGCTATGACAAGCGTGGGTGCGACATCACTATGAATTTCCGTCCGCGCAAAAGGGAAGAGCCTGAGATCAATTTGATCCCGTTCATTGACGTTTTGCTGGTAGTTTTGATCTTTTTGATGCTGTCCACCACCTACAGCAAGTTCACCGAATTGCAGCTGAAACTGCCCGTGGCGGACACCGATGCGCAGCGCGACTACCCCAAAGAAGTGCTGGTCACGGTCAGCAGCGACGGCACTTATGGCGTGAACCGCGTGCCGGTGCGGGGCCGCAGCACCGAAGAACTGGCCGCCGCCCTGCTGGACGGTGCCAAAGCCGGCAAAGACAGCGTGGTGGTCATCAGCGCCGACGCCAGCGCCCGCCATCAATCGGTGGTCACCGTGATGGAAGCCGCACGGCGCAGCGGCTTGAACCAGATTACCTTCGCCACGCAGTCATCCACCGCCGGGTCGCCCCCGGCTGCTGGCGGCACACCACGGCCTGCGTCAGGCGCCAAGAAATAAGCCCATGGCGGGCGACCTGCCGCGACACCAAGGCCAGCGAGCTGCCGGGCCAAGCGGCTTAAAGCGCGCACTGACCGCCAAAATCACCCAGGCCTGGACACACCGGGGCGGGTTGGCCCTGTTGATGTGGCCGATTTCATTGCTCTACGGCGCGGCGGTGGCTTGGCGGCGCTGGAACTTCAGCCAAGGCACGGCTGATACCCACCGCGTCAAGGCCCGCGTGATCATCGTTGGCAACGTGGTGGCAGGCGGCGCTGGCAAAACCCCTGTGGTCATGGCACTGGTGGCGCATTTGCAAGCGCGCGGTTTGCAGGTGGGCGTGGTCTCGCGCGGGCACGGGCGCAGCACGACCGATTGCCGCGAAGTCTTGCCAAACAGCCCGGCCACCGAGGTCGGCGATGAGCCCGCCCTGATTCAACGCAAAACGCAGGTGCCGGTGTTCGTGGCCTTGCAGCGCTCAGAGGCCGCTTTGGCCCTGCTGGCGCAGTACCCGGCAACCCAAGTGATTGTGAGCGACGACGGCTTGCAACATTACGCGTTGCAACGCGATTTGGAGATTTGCGTGATGGACGACCGAGGCATTGGCAACGGCTTTATGCTGCCCGCCGGCCCTTTGCGCGAACCGTGGCCACGCCGACCGATGGGGAGCCCCAATTCGAAAAACCGGGAGGGCAGCCGCCTTTGGCCGCCGATTGAAACGCTGCTGCTGCACACCGGGCAACGCCCCGCCATGGCCCACGGCTTCAGGTCCAGTCGCGCTTTGGCAAGCCACGCCCTGCGCGCTGATGGCAACACACTGGCCTTGGCTTCATTGAGCGGTCAGACCGTGCAGGCGGTAGCCGCCATTGCCCAACCCCAGGCGTTTTTTGACATGCTGCAAAGCGCCGGGTTGACGCTGACCCACACCGACGCCCTGCCCGACCACGCCGATTTTGCGGGCTGGACGCCCCAAGCCGTTCCTGCCGGGGCCAGCCCGATGCCGATTCTTTGCACTGAGAAAGACGCCGTCAAGCTGTGGGCAAGCCACCCCGAGGCCTGGGCTGTTCCGCTGGAATTGAGCTTGGAACCCACGTTTTTAGCCGCTGTGGATCGGGAGGTTGCTGGCTGGGCACTGCGTTCTTCTCTGACCTCATCAAATTCAAATTAATCGGTTGCTATAATTTATATAGCACACTATGTATATTACGCGAGAGCTAGAGGCCTATTTTATTCATATTTCGGGTTTTGAGGCCCCAATATACCCAATATGGGTATTTAGTCACCAAAAATCGACTTTTTGATTCAACTTCACTTGATGCCGCGCCGCACAGGTCGATT
This sequence comes from Rhodoferax sp., assembly GCA_031431035.1. GTDB lineage: Bacteria > Pseudomonadota > Gammaproteobacteria > Burkholderiales > Burkholderiaceae_C > JANYCG01. The sequence goes on along the minus strand of JANPCR010000293.1, from coordinate 3,767 downwards.
TTTAACGCCGCAGCTTCTACACTTAGACTTAAGGTAACTCAGAAAGCGACAGCGATCCGCAAGACTGGGGCAGGCTTTTCAATCCGGCTGTTTAAGGTTTCTATGCCCGAAATTCATGAAGGTGGATGCGCCTGCGGTGCTGTGCGCTACCGGGTGCACGGCCAACCGCTGTTTGGCACGGTTTGCCATTGCAATTTTTGCCAGCGCCGACTGGCCAGCGCCTTTGCCTTGATGGCATCGTTCAACGAAGACGCCGTCGAAATTTTGCAAGGCCAGTTGAGTGAATGCGAATACCGCTCTGACGTCAGCGGCCGCTGGCTGAAAATGAGCTTTTGCCCAGCATGCGGCACCACTGTGGCCCATACCGCGGAGATCCGTCCGGGCCTTCGAACCGTCGCCGCAGGCAGCTTTGACGACCCAGGCTGGTTCAGCGTTGACCGCCACATTTGGGTTCAATCCAAACTGCCGTGGGTCACGGTTCCTGAAGGTGTCTCCAGCTACGCGCAGGGCGTAGTCGTCCCTTAGGCGCGACTGGCGGCGAAACCACAGCAGCCCAGCAACCCCAACCCGGCGCACCATGAACCTGCCCGCTGACCCGCGCATCGAAACCGCCCGCCTGAGCCTGCGTTTGCTGGAAATTGGCGATCTGACAGACCTGATGCAGGTCAACGGCGACGAAACCGTGACCCGGTATTTGCCCTACAAGTGCTGGGCCGACGCGGCAGATGCCACCGGCTGGCACGAGCGCATGGTGGCCGGGCAGGCTGCGGGCAATTGGTTGCAGTTTGTGCTGATTTTGCGGAGCACCCAGCGCGTCATCGGCACCTGCCTGGTGTTTCACTTTGATGAACCCAGTGCCCGGGCCGAGGTGGGCTATGTGCTGGCGCAGGCGCATTGGGGCGCGGGTTTGATGCATGAGGCCATGGCCGGTGTCACCGCTTTTGCGTTCGAGAAGCTCGGCATGCGCCGCCTCGAAGCCGAAATTGACCCGCGTAATACAGCATCTGCCCAATTGCTGGATCGGCTCGGTTTTGTCAAAGAAGGGTATTTGCGCGAACGCTGGTTTGGCAAAGGCGAGGTGACCGATTCCGCCCTGTACGGCCTGTTACGGGCTGATTGGCTGGCTGGCCCCAAAGCCGCCTAAAACCACGCCGCAGCCGCTATCATCGCCGCCATGGACACACGATTACTCGAACTGCTGGTTTGCCCAGTCACCAAAGGCCCCCTGGAATACGACCGCGAAAAGCAAGAACTGACCTCGCGCAGCGCGCGCCTGGCCTACCCCGTGCGCGATGGCATTCCCATCTTGCTGGAAAACGAAGCCCGCACCCTGACGGACGACGAATTGGGCTTGTGAGCGTTTGGGGCGCTCTGCCCTGCCAAATTCCGCCAAATTGTTCTGCCAACCTACCCCACCGGGCCTTCCCGCCTCGCCGCCCCCACCCAATCCCCATGACTTTCACCGTTTTGATTCCCGCGCGGCTGGCTTCCACCCGCCTGCCCAACAAACCGCTGGCTGACATTGGCGGCGTGCCCATGATCGTGCGGGTCGCGCAGCGCGCTGAACTGGCCAATTCAGTCGCCCAGCAGGCCACGGCATCGACCGCAGCGCTGGGCACGGCACAGGCAATCAACGTGGTGGTGGCCGCAGACAGCGCCACCATCATCAACGCCTGCCAGGCCCATGGCGTGCAAGCCGTGTTGACCCGCACCGACCACCCCAGCGGCAGCGATCGGCTGGCAGAGGCCTGCGACATTCTGAGCCTGGCCGACGACAGCATCGTTGTCAACGTGCAAGGCGATGAACCGCTGATGGACCCGGCACTGATCGTGGCTGTGGCCCAACTGCTGGCGGCCAACCCCCAAGCCAGCATGAGCACTGCCGCCCATGCCATTGAAACGCTGGAAGACTTCAACAACCCGAACATCGTCAAAGTCGTGCTGGACGCCGCGGGCATGGCCCTGTATTTCAGCCGCACGCCCATTCCACAGGCCCGAGATTTTGCTGGTTCCGCTTGGTGGCACACGCCCGCCAAAACCAATGCTTCCCATGCGCCCAGCGCCTTGCTGCGCCAAGCCGCGCCGCTGCGCCATGTCGGCATTTACGCCTACCGGGTCAGCTTTTTGCGACTGTTCCCCAAGCTGGCCCAAGCCCCAATCGAGGTGGCCGAGGCGCTGGAGCAACTCCGCGCCCTGTGGCACGGCCACCGCATCGCCGTGCACGTCACCACCCAGGCGCCTGGGCCGGGGGTAGACACGCCTGAAGACCTGGCCCGGGTTCGCCAATTGCTTGCGGCTTGAAGCGACCAAAGACACACGGCGCACGGCCAAGCCGTTGTCAGCCAAGCGCGGCTTGGGCATGCTATTCTCTACCGAGAAAAATATTGCAAAACGGTGACATGGTTTTGGGTTGACCGCGTCACCTTTTCATTCATATTTGAGGAAACACATGAGACTGATTCTGTTGGGCGCACCGGGCGCTGGCAAAGGCACGCAGGCGACTTTCATCTGCCAAAAATACGGCATACCGCAAATTTCAACGGGCGACATGCTGCGCGCTGCCGTCAAAGCGGGTTCTGAACTGGGCTTGCAGGCCAAAAAGGTGATGGACGCGGGCGGCTTGGTCAGCGACGACCTCATCATCAACCTGGTCAAAGACCGTTTGACCCAGGCCGATTGCGCCAAGGGCTTCTTGTTCGATGGCTTTCCCCGCACCTTGCCCCAGGCGGAGGCCATGCGCACGGCAGGTGTCAAGCTCGATTACGTGCTTGAAATCGACGTGCCCTTTGAAGCCATCATTGAGCGAATGAGCGGGCGGCGGTCGCATCCGGCGTCTGGCCGCACCTACCACGTCAAGTTCAACGCCCCCAAAGAAGCGGGCAAGGACGACGTGACGGGCGAGCCCCTGATTCAGCGCAAAGACGACGAGGAAGAAACCGTCAAAAATCGCCTGAACGTGTACAGCGCGCAAACCCGCCCGCTGGTCGCCTATTACTCTGATTGGGCCCGCAATGAGCCAGATTTGGCCCCGAGATATCGCGCTATTTCGGGCATGGGCCAGGTGGATGAAATCACCGCGCGGGCGCTGACGGCCTTGGCCGGGTAAATGTTCAAGGCCTAACCGCCAGGCGCCATCAGCTCCAGCATCAGCGCGATTCTGGCCTTCACGGCCGACAAACCCTGGCTGTCCGCAATCAAATCAGCGGGCATTGCCAGCACCTGCCCTGATGCACAGCGCGTAGCCCGACGCACCGACACACCACTCGCCTGCGCGATCAGCAAGGCAGCTTGCAGATCAACGTGCAAACTGCCGTTACCTGTGCCCGCCACCACAATGCCGCGCAAACTGGCCACCTGCCCGGTTGCCGATTGAGCCATTAGCGCATCCACCAACAAGCCGCAGGCCCCCGCATGGCTCAGCAAAATCTCGACCCGTGGCCACAGACGCTGCGCCATGGCCCAAGGCCATTTAGCGCTGTCGCTGCCTTGCGATACCAGAGTCCCCAGCGGCCAGGCCCGCACTTGGCGAAACCGCCCCTCCTCCATCCAACCCAGCGTACCTGCATCACCAGAACCAAAAGCGTCCAGCCGATAAGGGTGGTCTTTTTGCACGTCCAAACCACTGTGTACCGTGCCTGCACAAACCACCATCACGCCGCACGCATCGCCTGTGGTGGCAAGCCGCACCGCATCCAGCAGATTTTGTGGCCCATCTGAATTGAGTGCGGTGGCCGGGCGCATGGCGCAGGTCAACACCACAGGCTTGG
>JANPCR010000292.1:0-11665 GCA_031431035.1 Rhodoferax sp. | reverse complement strand
TGAAAGGAAATTCAATCCCATCGACGCGAACTGTCCCTTACCTTGCCCTACCACGATGTCGGTCAGGTTCATGCTTGCCGACACCATGAGAACCACTACCAGACAAAAACCCATTGCAATTTCATAGCTCACCATTTGGGCCGACGCCCTTAAGGCACCCAAAAATGCGTACTTGGAGTTGGACGCCCAGCCCGCAATCACAACGCCATAGACTTCCATAGATGTGATTGCCATGATGAACAACAAACCGGCGTTCACGTTGGCCAAAGCTGTTTCTGGCCCAAATGGAATGACTGCCCAAGCTGCCATAGCGGGCATGATGGTCAAAACAGGTCCCAACAAAAACAGGCCTTTGCTGCTGGCAGCATTTGGAATCAAAATTTCTTTGCCCAACAACTTCAACGCATCTGCGATGGGCTGCAACAAGCCAAGCGGTCCCACCCGGTTGGGGCCAATCCGAATCTGAATCCAACCGATGACTTTGCGCTCCCACAAAGTAAGGTACGCGACGGCACCCATCAACGGCAAAACAACCGCCACAATTTTGATCAATATCCAAAGCACTGGCCAAGCCACTGCAGGCCACCAAGGGGCGCTGATCAAGGATTGCCCAAAGGTAAATACCGCGTCAATCATGCCGCGACTCCTTCCAACTGGGCAACTGGATTCGCGTCGGCAGTCAACTGCAATGAAGCAGCGCGACGAACTATTCCGTCAAGCTGGTAAATCGATGCAACGCAAGGGTTTCCAGACACGGGCGACACATCAATTGCGCCCAAAGGCACGCTGTTCTGGGCGTCATTCGAACCACCGTTTCCATCGTTCCTCAAACTGCTGACCAAGCCTTCTTCGCCCACAGACCCAAGAGCTGCTTCGAGCACTTCTTGGGATGAGGCCGCGTCAAATCCTGAAACATTCAACAGGTTGGCAAGTACACGCAGGACCTTCCAACCGGGACGGGTTTCACCCAACGGTTTGACAACAGCATGAAAGCTTTGAATGCGGCCTTCGGCATTGACAAAGGTTCCTGGTGTTTCTGTGAACGGCGCAATGGGTAACAACACATCACTGAAGGCCAAATTGGCTTTGAACGGGCTCAACGTGACAACCATTTGGCAGGCATTAAGCGACTGAACAGAGTCTCTACCAATCACCGAATCAAACTCGGGTTCGGTATTCAGCAAAATGACCGCCTTCAAGCCTCCAGCGAGCATTTGAGCGGCATTTAAACCACCTTCACCCGGCATTGCACCGACCAATTGCGCACCTACCGTGTTGGCCGCTTCGGTCAGAAAGCCAACACTCGCACCAGTTTCGACACCAATCCAGTTTGCCAGTGCAAGTAGGCTTTCGGCCTGAGCATGATGGGCACCGGCATTTCCAATCAGAACTGCCTTGCGCTCGCCGCTCAGCATGGATTTTGCGATCGCAGTAGCTTCAGAACTTGGACTGACGTTGACCGGTGCAGCGACAGATTTTTCAAACGCGATGGCTGCGGCAATTTGAGCCAGACACTGCACCCAATTTGCCGAGGGCTCAATCCATCCATTGGAAACGGGCATCGCCCAATCTTCGCTCTGGGAATTGACCAGATTGACCCGACCGCCCATACGGACCGATTGGCGAATGCGTTGCGCAAAGAGAGGATGATCTTTTCTGAGACTCGAGCCAATGATTAGCGCACGCTGCAACTGGGAAAGCGAAGCTATTGAAGTGCCCAACCATTGCACGCAATCGGCCTTTTCTGAAGGGACAGCACCCCTAGGAAATTGAGCATTTCTGAGGCGATAGTCGACATTTTCACTGCCTAGGCCGCGAACCAAACCAGCGGCCAGAAATAGCTCTTCGACTGTGCTGTGCGGACTGACCAAAGCGCCAATGCTTGACGCACCATGATCCGCCGTGATCTGCTTTAACCCATTGGCAATGTACTCCAGCGCAGTTTGCCAGTCCACCGACTTCCAAGTCCCACCGTGCTTGATCATCGGAGTTGTCAGGCGGTCCGTGCCATTCAGCGCTTCGTAAGAAAAACGATCCCGGTCAGCAATCCAGCATTCGTTAACTGCCTCATTCTCAAATGGAACCACACGCATGACCTTGTTGCTCTTGACTTGAACAATCAAGTTGGTTCCCGTGGAATCGTGCGGGCTGATGGATTTGCGGCGGGACAATTCCCAGGTTCGCGCACTGTAACGAAACGGCTTACTCGTTAAGGCACCCACAGGACAAATGTCAATCATGTTGCCCGACAACTCCGAGTCGATTGAGTTGCCAATGAAGGTTTCAATCTCAGCGTGCTCCCCACGGTGCGACATGCCAAGCTCCATCACGCCAGCGACTTCCTGCCCAAAGCGAACACATCGCGTGCAATGTATGCACCGGCTCATTTCTTGCATGGAAATCAAGGGGCCAACGTCTTTAACGGCAACCACACGCTTTTCCTCCTCGTAGCGCGACGCGGAACCACCATAACCGACAGCCAAATCCTGCAATTGGCATTCGCCACCTTGATCGCAAATGGGGCAATCCAGTGGGTGGTTGATCAGCAAAAACTCCATCACGGATTGCTGAGCCTTGATGGCCTTGTCACTCTTGGTGCGGACGATCATGCCCTGCGTCACCGGCGTTGCGCAGGCGGGCATGGGCTTGGGCATTTTCTCTACGTCAACTAGACACATGCGGCAATTTGCCGCAATGCTGAGCTTCTTGTGGTAACAAAAGTGAGGAATGTAAGTGCCTGCTTTTTCAGCCGCCTGCATGATCAAGCTGCCTTCAGTCACTTCCAGCTTTTTGCCGTCGAGTTCAATTTCTATCATGGGGGGACTCGTTCAGACGCCTATTCAAACGTAGAGCGGAACCATACAGGTCTTGTGCTCAACGTGGTATTCAAATTCATGACGGAAATGCTTGATCATGGCCCGAACAGGCATGGCAGCTGCATCGCCCAAGGCGCAAATTGTTCGGCCCTGAATATTGTCGGCAACCGAATTGAGCAAATCCATGTCAGAAGGTCGACCATGCCCGGTTTCAATGCGGTCGACCATGCGGGACAACCACCCGGTGCCTTCACGGCAGGGTGTGCATTGCCCGCAAGACTCGTGCATGTAGAAATAACTCAGTCTTTGAAGCGCCTTCACCATACAGCGGCTGTCGTCCAAAACAATCACTGCACCAGATCCCAGCATGGAGCCTGCTTTGGCGATGGAGTCGTAATCCATCGTGCAGCCCATCATGATGTCCGCTGGCAAAACTGGAGAAGAAGAGCCACCAGGAATGACCGCCTTCAGTTTTCGTCCTTTGCGCACACCACCCGCAATCTCAAGCAATTTGGGAAACGGCGTTCCCAACGGCACTTCATAGTTACCAGGCAACTCGACATCACCGCTGACTGAATATATTTTGGTGCCACCATTGTTAGGTTTGCCGCAAGCAAGGTAAGCCGCACCACCGTTGCGAATGATCCACGGCACTGCCGCAAACGTTTCTGTGTTGTTGATGGTTGTAGGTTTGCCATACATGCCAAAGCTGGCAGGAAAAGGCGGCTTGAAGCGTGGTTGCCCTTTCTTTCCCTCCAAAGACTCGAGCAAGGCTGTCTCTTCCCCGCAAATATAGGCGCCAAAACCGTGCGCAGCATGAAGTTGAAAACTGTAGCTGCTCCCTAATATCTGATTACCCAGGTACCCGGCTTCCCGCGCTTCTTCAAGCGCAAGCTCAAATCGGTCGTAGCTTGCGAAAATCTCACCATGAATGTAGTTGTAGCCCACGGAGATGCCCATTGCATAAGCAGCAATGATCATGCCTTCGATCACAATGTGCGGGTTGAACTGCAAAATATCGCGGTCTTTGCAGGTACCTGGCTCGCCCTCATCAGAGTTGCACACCAAATATTTCTGCCCTGGGAACTGACGAGGCATGAAGCTCCACTTCAGTCCTGTGGGAAAGCCAGCACCGCCTCGACCCCGCAGCGCCGACTCCTTCACTATCGCAATGACTTGGTCTTGGGTTAAACCTGCAGCAGCATCTTGCGGTGGCACAACGCCATCTTTGCCAAGAATTTTTCTCAAAGCCTGGTAACCCCCACGTGACTCGTAGTCTTTAAGTCGCCAATTTGCTCCGTCAAGATCCGCGTAAATCTGCGGATTGATGTGGCGACCGTGAAAACATGTCTCAAGGCCATTGGCCTGAAATTGCGCAAGAATCTTTTCGGCAGAAATAATCATTCGCCCCCCACCGCAGACAAGCTAACTGACTCGCGCAAACCGTCAACCAATTGGTCTAGCTTGTCATTGCTCATGAAGCTGCACATTGAGCGGTCGTTCACCAACAGAACTGGCGAATCGGCACAGGCCCCCAAACATTCGCTTTGCTGCAAGGTAAACATTCCGTCCGAAGTAGTTTGCCCCATGTGAATACCCAATTTGCGCTCCAAATAGTGCAAGGCGGCCTGTCCGTCACGCAATTGGCAAGGTAAATTGGTGCATACATTGAGCTTGAACTTGCCAACAGGCCGCTGGTTGTACATGTTGTAAAAGGTAGTCACCTCGTGCACAGCGATGGGCGCCATACCAAGGTAATCTGCCACCAATTTTTCGCTCTCAACGCTAACAAATCCAAGTTCTTGCTGGACGATAGCCAGGCACGCCATGACCGCCGATTGAGACTGGTCATCAGGGTACTTTGCAACCTCAACTGCGAATCGCGCCAATGATTCTTTGGAAATCATCGATCAATCTCCCCAAACACAATGTCCATGGTGCCAATGATCGCGACGGCATCGGCAATCATGTGACCACTTGCCATCTCATTGAGCCCGGCCAAATGAGCAAAACCCGGGGCCCGAATTTTCAAACGGTAAGGCTTGTTGGCACCATCACTGACCATATAAATTCCAAATTCACCTTTGGGATGCTCCACAGCAGCATAGGCCTCGCCTTCAGGCACGTGAAAACCTTCAGTGAAGAGTTTGAAGTGATGAATCAACTCTTCCATATTGGACTTCATGGACTCTCGATCTGGCCCTGCGACTTTGTGGTTGTCAGTGATCACGGGGCCAGGATTCACACGAAGCCAGTCCACACATTGCTTGATGATTCGATTGGACTGCTTCATCTCTTCCATCCGGACGAGGTAACGGTCATAGCAGTCGCCTGTTTTACCCACAGGGATATCGAAGTCCATTCGGTCATACACATCGTAGGGCTGCTTTTTACGCAAGTCCCAGGCAACACCTGAACCCCGCAACATTGCGCCCGTGAAGCCAAGATTCATCGCCCGCTCAGGCGTGACAACTCCAATGCCTACTGTGCGCTGCTTCCAGATTCGGTTGTCGGTCAGGAGGGTGTGGTACTCATCGAGATAGGCAGGAAAACGCTGCGTGAAGTCATCAATGAAATCAATCAATGCGCCACCGCGGTTACCGTTGAGTTCTTTAATGGCTTTTGCATTGCGAATCTTGTTCGTCTTGTACTGTGGCATCGAATCTGGCAAGTCCCGGTAGACGCCACCTGGCCTGAAGTACGCTGCATGCATGCGCGCACCACTGGCGGCCTCGTACATGTCAAACAGATCTTCGCGTTCTCGAAAGGCATAGAGAAGCAAGGTCATGGCACCACAATCGAGACCGTGCGCGCCGACCCACAGCAAGTGGTTAAGCAAGCGCGTGATTTCAGAGTACATGACACGGATGTACTGTGCGCGGATAGGAACCTCAATGCCCATCAGCTTTTCAATGGCCAAACAATAGGCGTGCTCATTGCACATCATAGATACGTAATCAAGTCGATCCATGTAGGGCAAGTTTTGAATGTAAGTCTTGCTCTCTGCTAACTTTTCCGTGGCGCGATGCAACAGCCCAATATGCGGGTCAGCACGTTGAATGACCTCGCCGTCGAGCTCCAAAACAAGGCGCAAAACACCATGCGCCGCTGGGTGTTGCGGTCCAAAATTGAGTGTGTAGTTTTTGATTTCAGCCATAACTCACCCCAAAATCCCGAGAAGTCCACGGCGGTTGAGATCTCACAAGCGGCATCATTTCAAGCCCCCATAGCTTCGTTCCCGAATGATTCGCGGCGTGATCTCGCGAGGCTCAATGGTGACCGGCTGGTAAACCACCCGCTTTTGCTCTGGGTCGTAACGCATTTCGACATGCCCAGTGGTGGGGAAGTCTTTTCTAAACGGATGTCCGATGAACCCATAATCCGTCAAGATGCGCCGCAAATCGGTATGACCGTCAAAGACAATACCAAACAAGTCAAACGCCTCCCGCTCAAACCAATTGACAGAGCTCCAGACGCTGCCGAGTGAGGCCACTACGGGCACATCATCATCCGGCGCAAATACCTTCAGGCGCAATCTCTGGTTCAAACTGACAGAAAGCAAGTGGGACACCACGGCATATCGCGCACCCTGAGCGTCGGATAAAGGCTCGTCCTTGTATTCAGAATAGTCGACCCCGCACAAGTCCACCAACATTTCGAAATGACAGCCTGGTGACGTTCGCAAGAGTTGAGCAGCCGCCAAATAATCTGCGCTGCCAACTACCACGGTAACTTCACCCAGGGCGACTGAAATTTGTCGGACTTTGTCGCCCAGCGCGGCAACCACGCGAAGCTTCACGGCATTGGGATCAATGGCAAATAATGTCATTGCAACCCTTTAAACACGCGCGATCGTTTGGGTACGTCGAATTTTCTGTTGCAACTGGATAATTCCGTACAACAGCGCCTCCGCCGTTGGGGGGCAGCCAGGGACGTAAATGTCAACGGGAACAATCCTATCGCAACCCCGGACGACGGAGTAACTGTAGTGGTAGTAGCCACCACCATTGGCGCAGGAACCCATGCTGATCACCCACCGCGGCTCTGCCATCTGGTCGTAGACTTTTCGCAATGCAGGGGCCATCTTGTTGCACAAGGTGCCGGCAACAATCATCAAATCCGATTGGCGGGGACTCGCCCGAAAAACTTCGGCACCAAAACGACTGATGTCATAGCGGGCAGCGGCTGCGTGCATCATTTCGACCGCACAACACGCCAACCCAAATGACATGGGCCACAACGATCCCGTCTTGGCCCAATTCATGACCGAATCATACGACGTGGTCATGAACCCTTCTTTAAATACGCCTTCAATTGCCATAAATTTACTGCTCGAGAGTTTGGTGCGTCTGGGTGATATCTTTGCTTGTTAGGTCTGCTTTCTCTATGGGCCTTTATTCCCAGTCCAATGCACCTTTTTTCCACTCATAAATAAAACCGACAACCAAAATAGCCAGAAAAACCATCACTGACCAAAACCCCAAAGGACCGATTTCCTTGAGAGCAACCGCCCAAGGAAAAAGAAAAGCAATTTCAAGATCGAAAAGAATAAACAAGATGGCCACCAGGTAGTAGCGAACATCAAACTTCATGCGGGCATCTTCAAAGGCCTCAAAGCCACACTCATAAGGGGAGTTTTTAGCCGCGTTGGGCTTATTCGGGCCAAGAATAAAACCGATGATTTGGGGAGCAATGCCCACCGCCACACCTACCAATATAAACAACAGAACGGGCAAATATTGGTCAATATTCATTAGCGAATGTTCGATGGTTGAGGGTCATCTTGAATTTTGTTTGGTGCCGTCGGCGAGACTCGAACTCGCACAGCTTTCGCCACTACCACCTCAAGATAGCGTGTCTACCAATTTCACCACGACGGCTGCATCATTGCGTTCAATGGGCCCCAAGAATTAACCTCGCCTATTGCTCCGCTTTCGCACTAGAGTTTACCCTGAAAATTCACAATATCGCTTTGAACAAGGTCAATTTCCATGATCTTGCCAACCACCTTATTTCGCTGGAATTTGCGCCGCGCCTGAGGCGACTGGCGCAGGAACGCTGGCCACCGGAGCAGCCGGCGCAACTACTGCGGACGAGGCACCAGTTGGCACCGTGGCCGCCACTCCTTCAAGCACGCTGCCGGTGCTTGCTGGGCGCAAATTTCCAAAATAAGCCAGCGACAAGGTCGCCACAAAAAATACAGTCGCTAGGACGGCCGTTGTGCGCGACAAAAAGTTAGCGCTTCCGCTGGCCCCAAACAGGCTGCCAGAGCCCCCGCTACCAAACGCTGCGCCCATATCGGCACCTTTTCCGTGCTGCACCAAAATCAAGCCAATCATGGCAAGTGCCGAGAGCATTTGCACGGCCAAAACAATATTCAAAACGATATTCAATTTTCACTCCTAAATGTAAAGCGCCCTGCCGGGCAGGCATCAATGGGCTGAGGCCACAATCGCTAAAAAATCTTGCGCCTTCAATGACGCCCCGCCAACCAGTCCGCCATCAATATCGGGCTGTGCAAGCAACTGGGCAGCATTGGCGGCGTTCATGCTGCCACCGTACAAAATGTGAATTTTGGTGGCATGTTCTGTTGCCGCACCCAACTGGGTGCGCAACACCGCATGCACAGCTTGGGCTTGCTCTGCAGTTGCTGTTTCTCCAGTGCCAATGGCCCAAACGGGCTCGTAGGCCACCACAATTTCACTGATGCAATGGCCATTGTCGTGAATGACAGCCGCCAACTGGCGTTTGACAACTTCTTCAGTTTTGCCTGCTTCGCGTTCTGCCAGCGTTTCACCGACACACACAATGGGAGTGATGCCTGCGGCTAATGCTTGCTTGGCTTTCAATGACACCAAACCATCTGATTCTGCGTGGACCTGGCGACGCTCAGAGTGGCCGACCAGACAAAAACGAACAGCAAATTCCTTGAGCATGGCGCCAGAAATTTCACCTGTGAACGCACCTAGCGCTTGTGCTGAAATATCTTGTGCCCCCAATTCAACAGGCATTCCCTTGAGCAACCCTTGCAATTGAGACAAAAACACAAAAGGCACACAAACCGCTATTTGAGCCCGCTGAACAGATCGACCGCCCAAACCCGCCAAAATAGCAGCGACCAGCGTCTCATTGGCCGCGAGCCCGCCATTCATCTTCCAATTGCCGACGATGAGCTTTCTGTTCATGATTGCACCTTCAGGCCCGTTCAGGCGTGATTCCAGGTCAACACGATTTTGCCAATGTGCTGGTTGGACTCCATCAAGGCATGCGCCTTTGCTGCTCCGCTTCCCGATGCATCACCCACTGCGTCAAAAACACTGTGAACGACGGTTTTGACTTTGCCGTTTTCAAGCAAGGGCCACACGTTTTTCAGCAAGGACGCCGCAATGGCCGCCTTGAAAGCAACAGGTCGCGGGCGTAAAGTTGAACCACTCACCGTGAGCCGCCCACGCAACAAAGCACCAGCATTGAATTCGGCTTTGACTCCGCCTTGTACGGCAATGATGACAAGACGGCCGTCTTCGGCAAGGCATTCAATTTCACGCACAACGTAGGCACCTGCCACCATGTCCAGAATGACATTGACGCCAGCACCTTTTGTGATCCGTTTGACCTCTTCAACGAAGTCTTGGGTTTTGTAGTTGATAGCAAAGTCCGCACCCAAAGCCAAGCAGGCTGCGCACTTTTCGTGACTGCCCGCTGTCGCAATCACGGTACAGCCAAACGCCTTGCCCAGAGCTATGGCTGTGACACCAATGCCGCTGGTGCCACCTTGAATCAGCAAAGTCTCGCCAGTTTTGAGGCTGGCGCGATCGAATACGTTGCTCCACACCGTGAAAAATGTTTCGGGCAAGCAAGCTGCTTCAATGTCGGTCAGAGTTTCGGGCGACGGCAAGCACTGCACCACGGGTGCCAGGCAAAATTCGGCGTACCCGCCCCCTGCCACCAAAGCACAAACGCGGTCGCCTACTTTGAACCCGGCCAGGGCCATGGCTTCGGTATCACCACTTTCAATAACGCCTGCGACTTCGAGCCCTGGCAAATCTGAAGCGCCTGGAGGAACCGGGTAATTACCTGTGCGCTGCAAAACATCGGGTCTGTTCACGCCACTTGCTTTGACCCGGATTAACAGTTCACCAACCCCAGCCACAGGCACAGCTCTGACGCCTGCCTTCAGGACATCCGGCGCACCGAAATTAGCAATTTCTATGACATTCATGCTCAATTCCTTTTAGCCCCGAGCGGTCTGAAACAGCCATCGCTCGGACGGCCCTTCAAGCCCGCAACCGCCAACCCCAATCGAGGCGGGTGGTTGGCGCTTTGAGGCAAATTGGTTTACTGTTGCGCAGGGCGATCCAGCAAGGCTTTCATGGACAACTTTATACGGCCTTTTTCGTCCGTCTCCATGACCTTGACCTTGACGATTTGACCTTCGGACAAGTAGTCAGTGACCTTCTCGACACGTTCGTGCGCGATCTGGCTGATGTGCAACAAACCGTCTTTGCCAGGCAGCAAATTGACCAAAGCACCAAAGTCCAAAATCTTGGTGATGGGGCCTTCGTAGACTTTGCCAATTTCAACTTCGGCAGTGATTTGGGCGATTCGGCGCTTGGCTTCCTCAGCCTTGGCACCGTCTGTAGCGGCAATGGTGATAGTGCCGTCTTCTTCGATATTGATTTGGCAACCGGTTTCTTCGGTCAAAGCGCGAATCACCGAGCCGCCCTTACCGATCACGTCCCGAATTTTTTCAGGGTTGATCTTCATCGTGTACAGCTTGGGCGCGAAGGTCGATACCTCGGTTTTTGCCTCACCCATCGCTTCTTGCATTTTGCCCAAAATGTGCATGCGAGCTTCTTTGGCCTGAGCCAATGCGACTTGCATGATTTCTTTGGTGATGCCCTGGATTTTGATGTCCATTTGCAATGCGGTGATGCCGTTGGTGGTGCCCGCCACTTTGAAGTCCATGTCTCCGAGATGATCTTCATCACCCAAAATGTCGGTCAGCACAGCAAAGCGGCCACCGTCTTTGATCAAGCCCATGGCAATACCTGCCACATGCGCCTTCATGGGGACGCCAGCGTCCATCAGGCTCAAGCAGCCGCCGCAGACCGACGCCATCGACGAGGAGCCATTGGATTCGGTGATCTCGGACACCACACGCATCGTGTACGGAAATTCTTCTTTGCTAGGCAGGCACGCAATCAAAGCGCGTTTGGCCAAACGGCCATGGCCGATTTCGCGGCGCTTGGGTGTGCCTACGCGACCAGTTTCGCCGGTCGCGAACGGAGGCATGTTGTAGTGCAGCATGAAACGGTCTTCGTACTCACCTGCCAGAGCATCAATACGCTGTGCGTCGCGCTCGGTACCCAGGGTTGTGACGACCAGAGCTTGTGTTTCACCGCGGGTAAACAGCGCCGAGCCATGGGTGCGAGGCAGCACGCCGTTGCGGATTTCGATGGCGCGCACGGTGCGCGTGTCGCGGCCGTCAATGCGGGGCTCGCCAGCCAAAATTTGGCTGCGGACAATTTTGGCTTCGATGTCAAACAGCATGCCTTCGACTGCAACGCCGTCAAACACTTCGCCGCCTGCCTTCAAGCCAGCCATGACTTCGGAGTAAGCCGCGCGGCAAGCTTGAGTGCGGGCTTGTTTGTTGCGAATTTGGTAGGCAGCCGACAACTTGTCGCCAGCCAGCGCTAGCACTTTGGCGATCAGCGGCTCGTTTTTGGCAGGGGCTTTCCAGTCCCACACCGGTTTGCCTGCGTCGCGCACCAGTTCGTGGATGGCGTTGATGGCAATGTTGCCTTGCTCGTGGCCAAAAACCACTGCGCCCAACATGATCTCTTCAGACA
>JANPCR010000291.1:0-7209 GCA_031431035.1 Rhodoferax sp. | reverse complement strand
CGCCAGGCCAAAGCCGACGGCTTGCCCATCACTTGCGATGTCAGCATCAACTCGCTGCACCTGATCGACACCGACATGGGTTACTTTGACAGCCGCATGCGCCTGAACCCACCGCTTCGCCAGCAGCGTGACCGCGACGCCCTGCGTATCGGCCTGGCTGACGGCACGATTGACGCGCTGGTGTCCGACCACACCCCGGTGGACGAAGACGCCAAGGCCCTGCCCTTTGCCGAAGCCGAACCCGGTGCCACCGGGCTTGAACTGCTGCTGAGTCTGGCCCTGAAATGGAGCCAGGAAGACCGCATTGAGCTGCCTCGCGCCTTGGCGGTGCTCACCAGTAACCCAGCAAGGGTCTTGGGGACGCCCTTGGGCGCAATGCACGGGCACGCGGGACAGTTGAAAGTTGGCGGCATGGCCGATATCTGCATTTTTGACCCGGCTGAGCGCTGGACCGTCACCCCGCAAACCCTGCACAGCCAAGGCAAACACACGCCGTTTTCAGGCTACGAATTGCCGGGGCGGGTGCGCTGCACGCTGGTGGGGGGGCGGGTGGCCTACCAAGCACGGCCGATTGCAAACCCTTGAACCGCAGCGTTGACTTAGCCTGCGCTCTTGCCACTGACCTTGCCACCGCCCGTCCTCGTCAAACCTTCTGAATGAACCGCCTGCGCGCCTGCTTCAAATTTGCGCATGCCGCGCTGCACTTGGCGGTAGGCTGGGTGACCATTTGGCTTAAGTTTCCGGGTTTGTCGCCCGTGCAGCGCCACCACCGGGTGCAGGTTTGGTCGGCCAAGCTGTTGCAATGCATGGGCGTGCAGCTTATTGTGCGGGGCCACGCGTCGCTGCCCGGGCCGCTGATGCTGGTATCGAATCACATTTCCTGGCTCGACATCACCGCCCTGCACGCTGCGCGTTACTGCCGATTTGTGTCGAAAGCCGACGTTAAACATTGGCCGGTGATTGGCGCTCTGGCGGCGGGCGTGGGCACCTTGTTCATTGAACGCGAATCCCGCCGTGACGCCATGCGCGTGGTGCACCACATGGCCGACAGCCTGCGGGCGGGCGACGTGCTGGGCGTTTTTCCGGAAGGCACCACCAGCGACGGCACCCACTTGCTGGCGTTTCACGGCAACCTGTTTCAAGCCGCCATTTCGGCCAATGCGCCCGTGCAGCCGGTGTCAATTGCCTACATCGACCTGGCCAGCGGCCAAGCCACGCTGGCCGCCAGCTTTGTCAATGACGACACCCTGTTCACCTCGGTCTGGCGCACCTTGTGCACGCAGCAGCTCGGCGTGGTGATCACCTTTGGCGAACCCCAATTGCCCCAGGGCCGCGACCGCCGCGTTTGGGCCACCGACATGCGTGAGGAAATTGCCAAAATGAGAGCGGCAGATTTCACGCAACAATCGAGCGACAAAACCGCCAGAAACAACAAACCCGACGACTTGAACGCCAATTGAGTCGAACATGAGCCCTTTTTGACAAAAAAGAACCTACAGGTTCTTTTTTGTCAAAAACACCTCAAAATCGTCAAAATATCAATAAAATAGGCATCTAGCTCTCGAATATATTCAATAGTTTGCTATATAATTTATAGCACCGTCACAAATCAACCCCAACCCATGACCACAGCCCAACGCATCCCAGGCCACCGTTTTCTGCACGCACCCGGCCCCACCCACGTGCCGCAAGAGGTCATGGAAGCCATGACGCGCCAGCCGCTGGACCATGGCGACCCGCGGCTTGACCAGATCATTGCGGCCTGTGAAAACGGTTTGAAGGCCGTGCTGCAAACCCAAGCGGCAGATGTTTTCATGTATGCCGCCAACGGGCATGGCGCGTGGGAGGCCACCATCGTCAACCTGCTCAAGCCCGGCCAGTCGGTGTTGATTGCGGGCACGGGGCATTTTTCAGAATCATGGGCGGTGCAGACTGAGGCCTTGGGCGGCCACGTCATTCGCACGCCGTGGGTCGAAGGCCTGCCGATCGACCCCAACGTGATTGAAGCCGCCCTGCGTGCTGACACGGCCCACCAAATCGTCGCCGTGTTCACTGTGCACACCGACACCGCCAGCGGCATGACCAACGACCTGGTCGCCATTCGCCAGGCGATTGACGCAGCCCAACACCCGGCTTTGTACGTGGTGGACGTGGTCGCGTCACTGGGCGCGGCGCCGTTTGCCATGGACGCGCTGCGGGCCAACGTGGTGGTCGGTGCATCGCAAAAAGGGCTGATGTGCCCGCCGGGCCTGGGGTTTTGTGCCGTTGACGCGCAAGCCCTTGCCGTGGCGCAGGCCAACCCCACGCCGCGCTATTACTGGGACTGGACGCGGCGCAAGGCCGACCAGTCGTATTTCAAGTTTTGTGGCACCGCACCGCAAGTTTTGCTGATGGGTTTGCGCGCTTCACTCGATTTGATTTTGACGGAAGGCCTGGACGCGGTTTTTGCCCGCCACACCCGCATTGCCGAGGCCACCCAGGCAGCAGTGGCCTGCTGGAGCACCGAAGGCGTGATCGGGTTTTTCAGCCAGGTGCCTAGTGCGCGGTCGGTGTCGATCACCGCCATCACTGTTGCACCAGGGCATGACATTGAAGCCTTTCGCAGCACCGCGCGCGAGCAGTTTCAGGTGGCCTTTGCTGGCGGCTTGGGGCCGCTGGGTGGGCGATTGTTCCGAATCGGCCACTTGGGCAGCATCAACCCGGCGATGATTTTGGGCTGTCTGGGCGGCGTGGAAGCGGCCCTGTCCGTGCACAAAGTGCCTTACGGGCCAGGCGGCGTCGCGGCTGCCGTGGCCCGGCTAAGCAAGGATTGAAGCCAGGCTCGCATGCTCAGCCCCAACCCCAGCCCGGAGTCGCGAAGGTTTACTTGCCGCTGCTGGCAGGCTTGGCTGGCGCGGCTGCAGGCGGTGGCGCGATGCCCAGACGCTTGGCAATGGTGGCGTCCAGCGCCTTCACTTTGGGGTCAATCGTGCTGCGGGTTTCGGCTACCAGTTTTTCTCTCAAAGCCTTTTGAAATTCACCATTCATCTGGGTGAATTTTTTATTGACGGGCGATTCCATGATGGCAATCAATTGGCGCAACTCGTCTTCGGTGAACTTTTCTTCCAACAAGGTGCCCACCGTGGTGGGGGCCAACTTCACCACTTTGTCGCGCAAAAACGGCACTGCATCGTCCACGTATTTTTTCAAATCAGTCTCAATTTCTTTGGCCAGGGCTTCGCGTTTGTCAGGCGCAATGCGATTTTGCAAAGCAATGCCTGCGCCCTGCATGATCTGTCGCGCGGGTAGTTGCGCCATTTCGGTGGCAATGCCTTCAAGCGCAGGGCGTTGCATTTGCAGAATTTTCGTGATCAGTTCGTTTTTGGCCGCTGAATTCTGGGCCAGCGCCCCAGTTGCCAAAGCCAACAGGACGGCCGTGGCCAAAAATGCTTTTTTAAACATGAAAACTCCCAATAAAGACGGGCTAACCACTAAAAATAAGGTGCAAACCGGAAAGCATCCATTATCACCGCCGCCCCAGGCGGCCTGGGCGCAGAGCTTCCCTTTTGCGGCAAATCAGAGCTGGCGATATCGGTAACAATTGACGCGTGAGCTACCGCAACGTTCTGTCACTGCAACTTCAACCCCTTGTCTGCAACGCTGGCATCTGTCCGGCGGTTGACCTTGACACCCATGTTTGCCCCCATGCTTGACCGCCGCGCCTTGGTGCTGATTCACCCCATCGTCAAGCGCCTGGCAATGCAACTGGCTCGCTTAGGTCTGGGGGCCAATCAAATCAGCCTGATTGGCTTTGGCATTGGGCTGCTGGCGGCGGTTTTGATTGCCAACGGTCACTTTATGACAGGCGCTGGCGTCATTTTGGCGTCGCGCCTGTGCGATGCGCTGGATGGCGCGGTCGCCCGCCTAACCCAGCCCACCGACGCGGGCGGTTTTTTGGACATCACCCTGGATTTTTTGTTTTACGCCAGCATTCCGTTGGGGTTTGCCTTTGCCCACCCGCTGCAAAATGCGCTGCCAGCCGCCACACTTTTGGCGGCTTTCATGGGCACCAGCGCCAGTTTTTTGGCGTTTGCGGTGCTGGCGGCCAAGCGCGGCCTGACTAACCCGGCCTTCCCTACCAAGTCGTTTTATTTTTTGGGCGGCTTGACCGAAGCCACCGAAACCCTGGTCTGTTTTGTCGCCATGTGCCTTTGGCCGCGGTACTTCCCCGAGCTGGCGTATGGCTTTGCCGCCCTGTGCGCCATCACCATTGCGATGCGCATTGGCTGGGGTTGGCGCACCTTGCAAAACTCGCCGCCAATGGGGCCACCCTGACATGACGCGGCACCTTGTTTTGGCGGGCGCTGGCGCTGGGAATATGCGATTTTTGGCGCAATTGGGGGGGCAAAATCCGACCTCCAATCTCAAAATCACTTTGATCTCCCGGTCGCAGCGCTACATCGACCCCAAGTTGCAAATGGGCTTTGTCGGCGGCAGGCTTGCGCTGGAGGACTGCGCCGCCGACATTGAGCCGCTGGTACAGAAAAACCGCATTCAGTGGCTCGAACAACAAGTGGTGGCGCTCGACGCCCAGGCCAGTGCCCTGTTTTTGGCCGACGGAACAGAGATTCGCTACGACTGGCTAAGCCTGGACCCCGAGCCCGTGCAACTGCGCGACGTGTTGGAACCCCAACTGCCCGGCGCACGGGCCAACGGCTTGTTTTTGCACCCGACTGAAGCGTTTTGCACCCTGTGGCCGCGCATTCCTCAATTGGCCAAAAGCCGTGCGCTGCGGGTTGCAGTGATCAGCAACGTGGCGGCGTCGACCGCATTGGCTGCCACGGCACTTTCTTCTACAGGAGTTGCCGCCACAGAACTGGCTGCCGGCGAGCTGGCCGCGATCGAACTGGCCGCCATCGAGCTAGCCCTGGCCACCGCCACCGCCCTGCCCGGCAGCGCCGTGACGCTGATCACCGGCGGTGCGGCCTTGGGCAGCCTGGCTTCTGAATCTTTCAGGCGGCATTTGGCGGGGGTCTTCAGAGCCAAAAAGATCACCGTGCTGCAAGACGCGGCGACCTCATTGGCCGCAAGCGAGGTCAATTTGGCCAGCGGTGCTCGATTGGCCTGCGACGTGCCCATGCTGGCAACACGGCACAACCCGCCCGTCTTTTTGGCCAGCAGCGCTCTGGCGCTGACAGCGAAGGGGTTTGTTGCCATTGACAGCAATTTCCGCTCCACGAGCCATGCCAATGTGCTGACGACCTGCCATGGCGGAGGGGTGGAATCGATGCAAAAGCAATGGGGCAAGGTCTTGACTGCGCTGGTGCAGCAAGATGTGAAGTCGCAACCACCACAACTCAGCGCAACGGCGGCGGCGGCGACGGTGCCGCAACACCTGCAGTTCATCGACTGCGGTGATGGCCAGACTTTGGCGAGTTGGCGGCAGTTCAGTGCGCAGGGCCGCTGGTTAACTTGGCTTAAAAACCGGGATGATCGCAGACGGTTGGCGGAATTTCGAAAAATTTAACGATTGTTTCCTGAAGTTACCTGCAAATAACTTCGGTTAGTCAATTTTTAGACGAATTTACCGAAATTTTCTGAGTTTTGAGCAATCTTCAGAAATCCGCAAAGACTGGACCTTAACCGACTACATTCTTGACGATGCGCGGCAAAGGCTGGCTTTTGTCCACCTGCATCACAAAGTCGCAAGCTACTTCGCGGGTGCAAAACGGCAGATCTTGCGCTTTGAATTCAGGCTGCGCGGGGTCAAAAAACTTCTGCGCGGGGTGCGAGGTGTCAATTCGGCTTTGCACTTGCGCGAGGCTGACTGAGTTCAGACCCAAAATTTGGTCCTTGATGTAGTCGGCGCAAGCCAGGTCGTCGTCGTAGGTGGGGTGCGACGCGATCACGTTGATTTTGAACGCGCCGCCATCTGCCAAAGCCAACTGCCTGACGTGCTCTGACGTTTTTTTGGCGTTGGACAAACCGGTGACCAGGGTCACGCGGGCGTCTAGCGCCAGCAGCGTGGCTTTCACGCCATTTGTGGTTTTTTGCACCAGGGTTGTGCCGTCCAGCTCGGCCAAAGAAAAGGTGTGCGGCGAATTGTCCAAATCGAACCCGGCAATCGGCAAACCAGCCACTTCGCCGGCCAGCTTGTAGGCAGGGTTTTGGGTGCGCAGCGCCATGGCTTCGCCGACCGTGTTGACCAGCAAAATCTCCTTGGCACCGCGCAAAAACGCAATGTGACTGACCGTGAAAGCGCGAATCACGTCGATCACTATGTTGACATCGGCACGCGGGTACTGGGACGCCGTGCCCTGGATGATGGTGACTTCAATTGAGGGCATGGGTACTTGGTGTGAGAAAGGTTCAGCCCTGAAAAGGCAAGCCACCCGCCATTTGAGCTTCAGGCGGGTGATTGGGTCGCCACCGCGAGCCGTTTAACGAGGCGCAGGCTCTAATTCAACGAGGCGCGCGAGCATGAATCAACGAGGCGCGCGAGCGCGCCGAGTCCGGTCGGTGATGGTGCCGCCCGCGCCGCCCGCGCCGCCACCGCGGCGGTCCGGGTGGTCAAAGGGCACGCGGGTGCTTTCTAGCGATGCGTAACTGCTGCCCGTAGAGCTGTACAAATCAAAAGTGTCTGAGCGAATGCCCAAACGCAGGGTTTCCAGGCCAACGATGTCGCCAAACGCAATGTTGGCCAGGTTGACATTGGGGCCGATGGTGGAGATCAAGCTGGTTTGCAGACCTTTGTTGGGCGCTTCCCACAGCGCGTCCGCCGCGCGGAAACGCGACTTGGTGATGCTAGAGACCAAATCGGGCCGCAAATTGCCATCGGCATCGCAAATGCCGCTTTTGCCAGATTCACGCGCTTCCAAAATGACTTTGGACGCGCCGGCTGCCAAGTCGCTGTGAATCTCATCGATCCAGCGCGAAATGGGCATGTTGTTAGCCTCTTCGATGT
This sequence comes from Rhodoferax sp., assembly GCA_031431035.1. Taxonomy (GTDB): domain Bacteria; phylum Pseudomonadota; class Gammaproteobacteria; order Burkholderiales; family Burkholderiaceae_C; genus JANYCG01. The sequence continues at coordinate 266 of JANPCR010000291.1, read as the reverse complement.
CTTTTTTACCGACTTCGCTGAACACCGTAAATTCCTCGGCAAAGTCGGCAATGTGATTGCCTTTGTTGCGGCTGGAAATCGTCAACGTACCGTCAGACACTTCCATGTACTTGCAGTTAAAGCGCTTTAAAAACTTGTAAAACTCGTCAATCTTGTTTTGTGACAGTGCTTTTTCAAACAGCGTACCGCCAAAATAGTAATTGACGTCATTGGCCACCAGGCACTCGATTTTTTTCTCAAGGTCTTTGGTCACCAAGCCCGTGCAC
>JANPCR010000290.1:0-12018 GCA_031431035.1 Rhodoferax sp. | reverse complement strand
GCCACGTCTTCCAGAATGTTTTTGATGGTCTCGCCGCTCATGCTTGTCACGGTCGTGTACGGGTAGGTGATGGCGGTCATGTCCATCAGCCACTCGCGGGTGATGGCCTGGCCAGGCAGCAGCGTGGTGCCCCACCGGAAGCCAGGCGAAAATGCGATTTCAGCGCCCTTTACATCCATCAGCGCGTCCAGCAACAACTGGTCGCCCGTACCGCTGAAGTTGCCACGACGGTACAGAAAGCCGTCATTGACCGCCAGTTTTTCGTTCAGCTTCGCCTCAAACGGGGCGCGCACCCGGTTGATCAAAGCGTCCATCTCTTTGTCTGCCGGCAGCATGTTGGCAAAAACTGGTAGCAATTTGTAGCGAAAGTCGATGACTCGTCCACCCTTCACATCCAGGTCCAGCACCCCCAAAAATTTGCTGTTAGAACCCGAGTTGGTGACCAAGGTTTGGCCCCCAGGGTTGCTGACGATGCTGGCCACCGGCATGCCGTCGTGGGTGTGCCCGCCCATGATTGCGTCGATCCCCCTGACGCGGCTGGCCATTTTCAAATCCACGTCCATGCCGTTGTGCGACAACAGGAGCACCACTTGGGCACCTTTGGCCCGCGCCTCAATCACCGTTTTTTGCATGGATTCTTCTTGAACGCCAAAGCCCCAGTCGGCCATCAAATAGCGTGGGTTGGCAATCGGGCTGTAAGGAAAGGCCTGGCCGATGATGGCGCATTGGACGCCGTTGATCTCACGCATGACATAAGGCTTGAACACCAGGTCGCCAAAGTCATTGGTCTTGATGTTTTGAGCGATGAATTCAATTTTTCCGGCAAAGTCTTTGTCGACAATTTCTTTGACACGGTCCATGCCCAGTGTGAATTCCCAGTGCCCGGTCATCAAGTCCACCCCCAGCAGCTTGCTGGCCTCCACCATGTCCTGGCCTTGGGTCCACAGCGCTGTACCGGAACCTTGCCACGTGTCCCCACCATCCAAAAATATCGCGCCGGGGCGGCTTGCCTTCATGCGCTTGACCAAGGTGGCCAGGTGGGCAAAACCACCTACCTTGCCATAGCGGCGCGCTGCCTTTTCAAAATCAAGGTGCGTCAGGGCATGGGCCTCGGCCGTGCCGGGGCGCACCTTGGCCGTTTTCAGTAATTGCTCTCCAACCAAATGCGGTAGTTGGCCCTTCATGCTGCCAAAACCTAAATTCACATTGGGTTCGCGAAAATAAATTGGCTTGAGCTGCGCGTGGCAGTCCGTCATGTGCAAAAACGACACATTGCCGAATTTGGGAATGTCATACAGGCCGTTTGAAGCGCTGGCGGCATCAGCCTCGGCATGTTGGCCCAAGCCCATCCCCGCCATGGTGCCCGCACCCAAAACTTGCAAAAACTCACGCGTTGATAGATTCATGAAAAGCTAATTTATAGTTAAGTTATCACTGATATTTAGTGACATAAAAAACCCGGTCAAGCCGGGTTTTGAAAAACTCAAAGGCAGACGAAGCCTCTCATTACTGATTGACTGGCGACATCGGATCAAGCAACAGTCCCACCACATGGCGTACCTGAGCCTCATTCAAAATACCGGCGTGGCCCGCACGCGGCATGTTAGAGCAGGCGTTGTAGGCTTTGGAATTCCAAATCTTGCCCCAGGTGTACCCCACCATAGCCTTTGAATCTGGGCTTGCCGGGTCGGTCACGCCGCGAATTTTTCCGTAGTTGTACAAGCTGGGGCCAATCGTGCCGTAGGAAATTTCTTTTTTGTCAATTTGATGGCAGTTGTAGCAATTGCCGCCGGGGGACTGGCTGGGCTCGTCAGTCCACGTCAGGCCACGCCCGCTTTGGGCGATTTTTTCGCCCTCGCGCCAGTCGCCAATGAACTTGCCATCTGAAGGCCAACGAATGGTTTTGAGATTGGCCGCTTCAATGCTTTTGCCGAGCTTTTCATCGATGGCAACGCCCGCCACGTCGGCTGCGCTGCACTCGCGGTTGGCGTCGTCTTGAGCCAAGCGATCGAGCTTCACAGGGCCTTGATCCCGGAAAGACGCTTTGAGAATCTCTGCGGTCATTTTGTCAAGTGCCGGGCCAGACGGCACGCCTGCGCAACCCATCATCAACCCGGCAGCGACCACAGCCAAAATTTGCAATGCTTTTTTCATGGTTTTGTTTCCTTAGCGCTTGAGCGCTGGCGCAATGGACTGACCACCCAGGCCGTTCACGCCCAGGTAAACGCCTAAGGCAATCGTCACGTCGCTGCCAAACAGCGGATAAGGAAACCTCTGCTGGCGGTAACAGTCATTCAGACGCAGCTGCATACCCCACATTTGCCCGTTAGACACCCGGTAGGCGGGCCAGGCACCAAACCCATCCCCAGCGCCCGGATTTTTAGTGAGGTTAGGCAAATCCTGCAAACGAATGCGCTTGCCGTCTTCGCCATGGCAAGAGGCACACGAAAAGTCATGCGTGCCCCCGCGCGCAAAAAACAGCCGCTTGCCCACTTCGTACATGGTTTGCTCGGCCACATGGGTCTGCGGCAAATTGAATTTCATGCCCTTGGATTCGCTGGCAATCCAGGTCGCCAAAGCGGTGACATTGGCTTGCTCACCCCTGCCAAAGGCAGTCTTCGAAATTTCGGCAGCGTTGAAACCCTGCAGGGCTTCCATGCAGGTCACCAGCCGGGACTCCAGATCTTGCACGCGCTGAGTGTCTGCAAAATACCGCGGCAGCTCGACGAAAGCGCCTTTGATGACCCCCGCACCTTTGCCTAAATTGCAGCCTTCGAGCGACGCGCTTTTGGGGCCACGCTTTTGCGTCCACAGACTTTCGCCTTTAGCCTCAAACAATTCAGACGGATTGCCATCGGCCAGCATGGCACGGTATTCGGCAATGCCATCAGCCGAAGATTTTTGGGCATAGGCGCCAACGCACATCAAGCCGCTCAGCAAAACGGCCAACAGGCGGGGAATTCTTGGGTACATGGACGAGTCTCTTTCTATTTAAGTCACGACAGCTTCGTCACTTCTAGTGTCGCCGCGATTGTCCTTCCAGGTCACGGCCACTTTGTCGCCTGCTTTAGCTCCTTTGATGGTGAACTGCAAAAACGGATTCTTGGAAACCGCTGGCCCCCACTCTGCCGTCAAAACGCTCTTGCCATTGTGGGTGGCGACCACATCGGTGATGTGCCAAGCGGGGATAGTTTTACCAGCGGCATCTTTGCGTTGCCCTGTTTCCATCTCATGGGCCATCAAAACCCGAACTGTCGCGTTAGGTCCTGCTGCCTGGGCGCGAATGCGCATTGGATCTGCCATAGTGAACTCCTGAATGTGTCTGAAAAATTAGCCGCCGCAACCGCCCAAAGTAACCTTGACTTCTTTTTTGGCAAACAAGGTTTTGCCGTCGTTCATGACGGCCACCGCGTAAACATCGGACGACTGGCCCAATTTAGCCCGCGTCAGCATGTTGGCCTCCACGCTGTCTGTCACGTTGAACATGGCAACCAAGGTAGACGGATTTTTTTCGACCAGCAACAGAAGCTGCTTGACGCCTGCCAATGTGGTTGATGCCCCCAACGGAACGACCGCCCCATTCTCGGCAATATCGGGGGCCGTGATGGTGACGTCTTTGCTGGATTGGGGTGCCGTTGCCCCAAGCGCTTTCAGAACATCTGCCAGATTTTTAGCCTCAAACGCCGGCGCATTGAACGCCAACGCATAGCCAGGAAACAGGCCCGTTGCCGCCAATAAGCTGGCAAGCACAGCGCTGTGTTCAAGTGTCTTGCGACGGGTTTGCATAAGTTACTCCTGTTGTAAAAGCTAAATTGAAAAGAATATAGTGAATCGCAATTTGCGAAATAAAACGTCCGTTATTGGCCTGCGCCAGTCGCAAGCCACATTGCAATCAATTTGGCCTCAGCTGCCGTCAAAGACTGAGGTGGCATGGGGATCGATCCCCAAATACCTGTTCCACCGGATTTTACTTTTTCCGTCAGGTAGTCGGTCTTGTCTGGGTATTTCTTGGCGATCTCTGCAAAAGACGGGCCGACTATTTTTTGCGTCATACCGTGGCACGCTGTGCAGCTGTATTTGTTGGTGAGTGCCACCACGGCCTTGGTGTCTGCGTTGCCGGCGGGCGAGGTCCGCGCTGGGGAACCGGATGCCATTGCGCTGGCTCGTGTACCACCTGCTTCTGCGGCCGCAACCAGCTCAGTTTTTCCACCTGGCATGACTTCGGCGCTGTTGGTCATAGCACCGCGCTGCGCGCCCACACCTCTGTTTTGATCGGCCAGATTGCCGTGTGCGTTGCGGGCGAAGTCCGGCAGAAAGGACGCCACTTTGGGGTCTACCGCACAATTTTTCATGCATGCTGTCGGCTTGACTGTCAACTTGGAATCCGCCTTGGCCTGCCCTGACAACTCATTGCCTGGCCACAAAGCATGCGTCGTTGTCATGCCATTGCGATTGGGCAATCTGCCCTGTGCCGCCGCCATGCTTTGTTGAGACAACACAAAATCATCCGGAATCACGCCACCCAAATTCAGCAGGAAGGCGGTGACGGCATAAACCTCGTCAGCCGTCAATGACTTGGGTTGCGTCCAGGGCATGGCACGGTAAATGTAGTCCCACAGCGTCGACAGGCTGGCGACTTTCATCAAGGTGGTGCGTCCTGGGTACGACGCATCAAGTAGACGCGCCACCCGGCCAGTTTTGACATCATCGGCCGTGGTGCCGCCCACCAGTGGGCTGAACACCTCGTTGGATTCGCCAAAAACTCCATGGCACGACGAGCATTTGGCTTCCCACACTTCTTGCCCTTTGGCGACCGTGCCCGTTCCAGGTGGCAAACCCAAGAAATCTGGCCGAACGTCAATGTCCCAAGCCGCAATTTCCTTCACGGTGGCATTGCGGCCAATGCCTGCATAAACGTCTGCAGTTTTTGATGGGGCCTGTGCCCAGCCAGCGCCAGCCGCACACAACAAGCACAACGCGATCAACGTGTTAGACAACCTGAACATTTTTCACCTCGCCATTCTCTTGCACGAGCCAGGATTGAATGGAGTTGTTGTGGTAAATCGACCGCGAGCCGCGCTCAGCGCGGGCCTGCTTGTAGCTGGGTTGCGTGTACCCGGTGTCATCTGTCGCCCGGCTCTGGATGATGGTGGGCTTGCCGTCCCAGGTCCAATCCAAGTTAAAGCGGGTCAAGCATTTGGACAAAACTGGTGACTCGAGGCGGGCAGTTCTCCAATTGCGCCCTGCATCGACAGATACGTCTACCTTTTTCACCCTGCCGCGCCCAGACCAAGCCAAACCGGTGATGTTGTAAAAGCCTTTGTCCAGCAGAACCTGTCCGCCCGAGGGCGTGGTCACCACACTCTTGCATTCTTGAATGCTGGTGTACTGGCGATGCAAACCGCTGGGCATCAAATCCATGTAATGAATTGCCTCGTCTTTGCTTGCATAGGGCTTGTCACCCAGCTCTATTCGGCGCAGGTACTTGACCCAGCTGACACCCTGAACACCGGGCACGATCAGGCGAAGCGGGTAGCCATTCTCGGGCCGCAACATTTCGCCGTTTTGCCCGTAGGCCACCATCACTTCACCCGACAGAATTTGACTGACCGGGATCGTTCGTGTCATGGATGAGCCATCTGCGCCCTCTGCCAAAACAAACTTGCCGCGCTTCAAGTCGGCCCCGGCAAGTTCGAGCAACACGATCAAGGGCACCCCTGTGAACTCGCTGCAAGACAACATGCCATGCGAATACTGCGCCGTGGGCACCGCCACGTTGCCCCATTCCATGCCGGTATTGGCACCGCATTCAATAAAGTGAAAACGCGACACGGAGGGAAGGCGCATCAGTTCATCGAGCGTGAAGACTTTAGGTGCTTTGACCATGCCCTCAACAGACCCGTTGACCATCAAGCGGTGCTTGGACGGGTCAACGTCCCACCAGCCCTGATGGTGGCGTTCAAAGTGCAAACCGCTGGGCGTCACAATTCCAAAAAGCGACTGAAGCGGGGCGAAAGACACCGACGACTGCGTCGTTTGCGTGAGGCCCGGGCTTGGCCTGCGCTGCACATTGGTTTCGAACTGTGATGGCTTGCCATAGCCGTCCGTCGCAACGCCTTGGCCCAAGCCTTTGCTGTGGGCAGGCAGGTTCAAAATATTCGGGTCGCCACCGTCTGCAAAAACCGGGTTGATTTGAGCCAAACTGGCCGTAGTGGTGACGCTGGCGACGGTACTTACCGAAGCCGCAGCAAAAGCGCTGCGAAGAAAATCCCTGCGCCCTTTGCGGGCCTCAGTCGCCACAGTGCGAATGCCCTCCTCTTTGAGGAAATTCTCCGGGGCTTTCAGAAGTCGACCAAAAATCATGGTGTGGGGCTTGCGCCGCCTCATTCAAGGTAGTTTACTAAGCACTTCAACCTCTCGCGCATCGGGTCGAAATCTTTAATTCGTAATATAATTAATTACGAATATAATAGGTAACACTCTAGAAAATACTAGGACTTACCCTTGCTTTTGATTAAGCGTAACGGCGACTCATCGCCTCGAGCGAAATTGGCTTGAGACGACTGGCTTGGCCCGCGCAACCGAACGACTCAAACCGTGACTTGACGATTGAACTTGCCGCATTTTTGGCTGCCGTGAGCGCCTTGCGGGGATCAAATTCGCTGGGCTGTTGCGCAAACACCTGGCGCATGGCCCCCGTCATTGCCAGTCTGATGTCGGTGTCAATGTTGACCTTGCGAACGCCATTTTGAATGCCTCGCCGAATTTCTTCAACCGGCACGCCATAGGTTTCCTTGATGTCACCGCCAAACTGGCGAATGATGGCCAGCCACTCCTGCGGCACGCTGCTGGAGCCATGCATGACCAAGTGGGTATTCGGAATCTGCGCGTGAATGGCTGCAATGCGATCCATGGCCAAAATATCACCCGTGGGCTGACGCGTGAATTTGTACGCCCCGTGACTCGTGCCAATGGCAATGGCCAAGGCGTCAACGCCTGTTTTTTGAACGAAGTCTTTGGCCTGAACTGGATCGGTCAGCAGCATGTCGTGGGTCAATACCCCGGCTGCGCCAACACCGTCTTCTTCGCCGGCTTCTCCAGTTTCGAGCGAGCCCAGGCAACCCAACTCACCTTCTACCGACACGCCAATGGAATGGGACATGGCGGCGACTTGGCGGGTGATATCAACGTTGTACTCGTAGCTCGCTGGCGTTTTGCCGTCTGCCAGCAAGGATCCGTCCATCATGACACTGGTAAAGCCTGAGCGTATTGCCTGCTGGCAAACAGAAGCAGAGGTGCCGTGATCCTGGTGCACGACGACCGGTATGTTGGGGTGCGACTCAACCGCCGCCAACATCATGTGGCGCAGATAGGCTTCGCCCGCGTACTTTCTGGCACCTGCCGAGGCTTGCAAAATCACCGGGCTATCAGTGGCTTCTGCGGCTTCCATGATGGCAATGATCTGCTCCAGATTGTTGACATTGAAAGCCGGCACGCCGTAATTGTTTTCAGCAGCATGGTCTAAAACTTGGCGAAGGGACACAAAGGCCATTGAATACTCCTGGTGAGGCTAATTTAAGAAAATTTGGGATCGAGCAAATAGGAACAGTCTGCGATGACCCTGTCGGGGTTGCTGGTGGTGATGGGGTGGCCCATGTTGTACCCATAAGGCAAAACCCAGACTTGAATGTCCGCGTTGCGCGCGGTCGCCACATCGATGCTGGAATCACCCACAAAGAGCGCTCGATTTCTGGGAACATCAAACTGCTTCAGGCACTCCAAGATCCCAGCCGGATCGGGCTTTTTGGTGGCCAAAGTGTCGCCACACACCACCCAGTCCATGAGCGGCATCAAACCGTGCACTTTAAGCACGGCGTTGGTGTAGCGCCCTTCCTTGTTGGTGACCATGGCTAACTTAACACCTCTTTCCCGCAGTGTCTTTAATGAACTCAAAACTTCTGGGTAGAGTTGACTTCGAGTTCCACAGCGTTTTGCATAGTGTTGATCGAACTCTGACGAAATGGCGGATAAGTCCGCGCTAGCCCTGACGGCGCTCACGTCTGTGCCCTTACTCTGTGCCAAGGCTTGAATCAACAATTCGCGGGTGCCATGGCCAATCCAATCAGTGACTTGCTGCAGGGTCACCAAAGGCAGCGCAAACTGTTGGAGGCAATCATTGACGGCATCAAAAATTTCTGGCGCTGTTTCAACCAAGGTGCCGTCTAGGTCGAAAATCATCAGATCAAATGACTTGCTCATTTTCATCACCTAACTTAACGCTGCAGAGGAAACCGCTTGGCCCTGACGCAAGAGCCTGCGAACCGCCTCCACCACCCTGCCCGTTGTGATGCCGAAGTGTTGGTACAAGTCTTTGGCAGGCGCTGACTCGCCAAATGTGGCGATTCCAACCACCGTGCCTGTTCGCCCGACATATTTGCGCCAAAAATCAGGGTGTGCCGCTTCAATGGCAATTGTCGGCAACTGCAGGGGCAATACCTGCAGTTGGTAGTCGTCAGGCTGCCGGTCAAAGACGTTGGTGCAAGGCATGGACACGACTCGGGTTGCGATACCCTCGGCGGCCAGGCTGGCTTGCGCGCTGACAGCCAACTCCAGCTCTGAACCGGTCGACACAATGACCACCTGAGCGTTTGGCATGTCCGACAACACATAGCCACCGCGCTGTATGCCCTCAACCAAGGTTTCGTTGGTCAAACGCGGCAAATTTTGCCGCGATAAGCACAGCGCGCTGGGGCCGTCTTGTCGCGCAATGGCAAAGGCCCACGCCACCGCCGTTTCCAGGCCATCTGCCGGGCGCCAAACGTCCAGATTGGGAATGATGCGCAGCGAAGGAATATGCTCCACACTTTGCTGCGTTGGCCCGTCCTCGCCTAAACCGATGCTGTCGTGCGTGAAAACATGGATCACCCGAAGCTTCATCAATGCGGCCATGCGAATGGCGTTGCGGCTGTAGTCGCTGAAGGTCAGAAACGTTCCGCCGTAGGGAATATAGCCGCCGTGCAAGGCCATGCCGTTCATGATGGCTGCCATTCCGAACTCGCGCACACCATAGTAGCGTCTGGCTTGGCGGCTATGTCGGCCAACAGGGCTGGCAACTTCGACGCGAAGCTTGGCAAAAGATCACCGTTCATGCGACGCTCAAACTCTGACGCCTGCGCAGGGAAGTGACTGCGATAGGCCTCAAAACGAATACGCCAGGCGCCTTCTGCCGATTGGCCACGCTCAACTGCATTCCAAGCCTTTGACAGGTCAGCCGGAATTTCAAAAGCTGGAGCAGTCCAATGCAAAGCCTCGCGCGTCGCAATCACCTCGGCAGCACCCAGCGCCGCACCATGAACATCATGGGTGCCCGCTTTGTTTGGCGAACCCATGCCTATGACCGTTTTACAGCAAATCAGGGTGGGTCTGCCATTCGCCAACACAGCTTGGGCTTTGGCAGCCACTACTGCCGCGTCCAGTGCGACCGAGTCATGACCATCGACTGCCGCGATCACATTCCAACCATAGGCCTTGAAACGGGCTGGTGTGTCGTCTGAAAACCACCCGCTCACATGGCCGTCAATTGAGATTCCATTGTCGTCATAAAACGCAATCAACTTGGACAGCCGCAGTGTTCCGGCCAATGAACAGGCTTCGTGGCTGATCCCCTCCATCAGGCAGCCGTCCCCGACAAAGACGTAAGTGAAGTGGTCCACAACATCGTGTGCCACCCCATCTTTGATCCGATTGAATTCGCTTGCCAATTGCTTTTCTGCCAGCGCCATGCCGACCGCATTGCTCAAACCCTGCCCCAGAGGGCCAGTTGTGGTTTCAACGCCAGGGGTGACACCAACTTCAGGATGGCCCGCTGTCTTGCTGTGCAGTTTTCGGAAATTCTTCAACTCTGCCATAGGCAAGTCATAGCCTGTGAGGTGCAACAGGGCATAAATCAACATGGAGCCGTGGCCGTTGGACAGAACAAACCGGTCACGGTTGGGCCACTGCGGATTGGCTGGGTTGTGCTGCAAGTGTCGGTTCCAGAGAACCTCGGCAATGTCTGCCATGCCCATCGGCGCACCCGGGTGGCCAGATTTGGCGGCTTCAACCGCATCAACAGCCAGCATGCGGATGGCGTTGGCCATCTGGCGGGCGAATTCAGTGTTTGGCGGATTCATGGTCTGAGTTCCAAAAAAGTTCAACTTGCACGCTTCTTGCGTTCCATCATGCGCCACACAAAGGGCGTGAAGATCAACTGCATGGCCAGTTCCATCTTGCCGCCGGGCACCACAATGGTGTTGGCACGGCTCATGAACGAGTTATCGATCATGCTGCGCAAATATTGAAAATCGATGCCCTTGGGCTTGGCAAAGCGTATGACCACCATGCTTTCATCAGGCGATGGAATATCGCGCGAAATGAAAGGGTTCGAGGTGTCCACCATGGGCACCCGCTGAAAGTTCACGTGGGTGTGCATGAACTGCGGGCAGATGTAGTTCACATAGTCCGGCATGCGGCGCAAAATGGTGTCGGTCACGGCCTCGGTGCTGTAGCCGCGCTTGGACTTGTCCCTCCAAAGCTTTTGAATCCACTCCAAATTGATGACCGGAACCACGCCTACCAGCAAGTCTGGGTGCTGGGCGATATTCACCTCGGGCGTGACCACCGCGCCATGCAGGCCTTCGTAAAAAAGCAGGTCGGTACCCGCCGGGACGTCCTCCCAGGCGGTGAAAGTGCCGGGCTCCTGCTTGTAGGGCGCAGCCTCTTGAGGATCATGCAAATACTTGCGTCGCTTTCCGGTGCCAGTGGTCGCATAGTCCTGAAACAGTTTGGCCAATTCTGAAAACAAATTGTTTTCAGGCCCGAAATGGCTGAAATTCATGTTCCCTTCTTTTTCTGCCTGGGCACCCTTGAGCTTCATCTCATTTCGGTCGTAGCGATGAAAACTATCGCCCTCTATGGTCGCCGCGTGAACGCCTTCACGGCGAAAGATTGCCTCAAAGGTCTGCGTGACTGACGTGGTTCCAGCACCGCTTGAACCCGTGATGGCAATGATGGGGTGGCGTTCAGACATGAAATTTCTCCAAAAATTGAAAAATTGGTTTGCAGATGTTTTGAAAAAGGTCACACGACCCGTCAACGCAAGGGTAGAGATTGATGCCTGGCCGCGGCTATTCCCGAAACAGACTGCGCTCGGCAAACAGTGGATCACGCATTTCTTTGGCAGGCGGCTCTGCGTGGTAGCGCTCAATGCGTTCCACTTCGTTTTTTGAGCCAAAAACCAGGCCAATTCTTTGGTGCAGCGACGTGGGCTGCACGCTAAGCATCGGCCTTTCGCCAGTTGACGCGCGCCCACCCGCCTGCTCCATGATCAAACCAATAGGATTGGCTTCGTACAGCAAGCGAAGGCGCCCTGGTTTGCTGGTGTCCTTGGTATCGCGCGGGTACAGAAAGACGCCGCCACGCATCAAAATGCGGTGCGCTTCGGCGACCATGCTGGCGATCCAGCGCATATTGAAATCTTTGGCCCGTGGGCCTGTGCTGCCCGCCAGGCATTCATCCACATAGCGTTTGACAGGGGTCTCCCAGAAGCGGGCATTCGATGCGTTGATCGCAAACTCTTTGGTGTCAACCGGGATCTTCATCAAGGGATGGGTCAGCATGAATTCACCCAGGTTGGGGTCTAGAGTGAAACCATTGACACCATCGCCTACGGTCAGCACCAGCATGGTCGTTGGCCCATACAAGGCATAACCCGCGGCGACTTGCTGTGCCCCGGGCTGTAGAAAGTCCGCTTCAATCACGTCGCGGCCACTGTTTTCGACATCCTGGCTTACCCGAAGCACCGAAAATATGCTGCCCACCGACGCGTTGACATCGATGTTGCTGGAACCATCCAACGGATCGAACACCAGCAGGTACTTGCCGCGTGGGTATTGGGCAGGAATTTGATAGGGCAAGTCCATCTCTTCAGAGGCCATGCCCGCCAGATTGCCGGCCCATTCGGTGCGCCGAATGAAGGCT
>JANPCR010000289.1:0-36436 GCA_031431035.1 Rhodoferax sp. | reverse complement strand
CTTTTGTTTGCGACCTTGGTCGCTATTGGGCCATTGGTCCGGTCAACGAATTCGCCGCGTTTGCAAACGTCAAGCCGGTTGGGTCTGGCAGATTTGCCAGGGTAGTTTTGTACACTCAAGGGGAAAAGTCATGGGAACTGGGGCGTTTACTGGGTACATTGATTTGGCGCAAATGGTGCTGTATCTTTTTTGGATATTTTTTGCGGGCCTCATCTACTATTTATTGCAGGAAAACAAGCGAGAGGGCTACCCGCTGGAATCGGATCGGTCAGCCAATATAAGGGTGCAGGGTTGGCCACCGATGCCAAGCCCCAAGACCTACCGGCTGCTTCATGGTGGCACAAGAAAGGTGCCCAACAACAGCAAGTCTCCCCAGTCTCTGGCGGCTGTTCCAACGGGTGGATGGCCAGGTGCGCCATTGCAGCCCACAGGCAACCCGATGCTTGATGGTGTGGGTCCGGGCTCCTATGCGGACCGCCCTGATATTCCTGATTTGACGGCAGAGGGAGATTTAAAAATTGTGCCGCTGCGCGTGGCTTCTGATTTTGACGTGGCATCGGGCGATCCTGATCCACGCGGCCTCAAAGTTTATGGTGCTGACGGCGTCGAGGGAGGAACCATCGTGGATGTTTGGGTAGACCGATCAGAAATGGTGTTTCGCTACCTTGAACTCTCGGTCGCAACGCAAACTGGCAAAAGGCAAGTTCTACTGCCCATCAACTTCAGTCGAATCAACAGCCAGGGCGTTAGGGTGAAGTCCATTTTAGGCAGCCAATTTGCTCAGGTTCCAGGAACCAGTCATCCAGAAAAAGTGACTCTGCTTGAAGAAGAGAAAGTCATGGCCTACTACGGGGGTGGCGTGCTCTATGCGACGCCAGACAGACAGGAGCCACTTCTGTGAGCACGCCGTCTCCAGTTCGCGAGCATGAGCACGAATTTGAAGCGGCGGTGGGCCTGCCAGAGCTGTTGCCAGCGGGTGAGAAGATCATTTGGCAGGGCTCGCCTGATTGGCGAACTCTGGCCGTTCAGATCATGCATGTTCGAACCCTTAGTATTTATTTTGCGGCGATGTTGCTGTGGCGGGCAAGTACCCTGAAATACGATGGTGCGAGTTGGTTTGCAGTGGCACAGTCTATGGCCTTGCTTCTGCCGCTTGCGTTGGTGGCCTTGGGCTTGCTCATTGGTTTTGCCTGGCTGACCAGCAAGACTTCGGTTTACACCGTGACGAACAGGCGCGTTGTGATGCGAATAGGCATTGTGCTGACAGTCACCTTCAATTTGCCGCATCGTTTGATTGAGTCAGTTTCTTTGAGGCCGTTTGCCAAGGGGACGGCTGACATTGCTTTGTTGCTCGTCCCAACGGACAACATCGCGTATGGCAATTTGTGGCCCCACGCACGGCCTTGGCGACTAAGGCGGACTGAACCCATGCTTCGCGCTGTGCCAGATGGCGCGAAAGTCGGTGAACTGCTTGCATCTGCAATGCAGGCATCCTTAGTTTCTTCTGAGTCCTTGGCGGGCACGGCCCCCGCGCGGCAAAAGCAAGACCATCCCGCCAATGGCGATGCTCGGCAAGCCCGCGCATTGGCGATCTGATTGAATCCTAACCATGGCTGAAAACCTTGCAGTTACAGATTTGCCGAAGGGCTTGATCGTTACGGCTGGTTTGTTGCTTTTGATGGCGCTGTCGGCAGTTTCTTATGTGCGCCTGAGCGGTAGCGGTGCGGTTCAGGTGCCAGATGCGCCTGCAACTCTGGTTAAAGAGTTTCTGTTTGAGGACCGCAAAGACGGGAGCATTGCGATTTTGGATTCAAAAACCAAGCAGCTGGTGGACACGGTTGCACCAGCGAGCAACGGATTTTTGCGCGGCACCATGCGGGGCTTGGCTCGTGAGCGCAAACGCCAAGGCATTGGTCCTGACGTTCCCTTTCAATTGGTTGGGCGTGCCGATGGGCGATTGACCCTGATCGACCCCGGTACTGATCGGCGTGTTGATTTGGAGTCATTTGGACCCACCAATGCCGCGGTATTTGCCAGATTAATGGTGCCAACGCCCGGGCGTTGACCGCCGCGACGAGTCTTTTAAATTTTGAGATGAAGCACCACCATGTCAATCACACTTAGCCAAACTTTGCCAAATGAGGCAACCGAGACAGCATTGCAAAACACGATGCTCACCCCTCGGTTTTACACCACTGATTTCGATGCGATGGATCGGATTGATGTGGAGTGCATTCGCCCCCAGTGGAATGCGTTGATGGCTGAATTCAGGGCTGATTCAAACACCGATCATTTTCAGCGTCCGCCAGACATGGTGGGCAACTACGCTACTTTGCCGCCTGCATTGCAAAAGGAATTTTTGGCGTTCCTGATCAGTTCGGTGACTTCCGAGTTTTCGGGCTGTGTCCTGTATGCAGAGATGAAAAAGCGCGTGAATAACCCCGACATTAAGGAGCTGATGGGGCTGATGGCCCGGGACGAAAGCCGTCATGCGGGCTTTATCAACCAGTGGCTGAAAGATTTTGGAGTCGGTGTTGATTTGGGTTTCTTGGCCAAAACTAAAAAGTACACCTACTTCAAGCCAAAGTACATTTTTTACGCGACCTATCTGTCCGAAAAAATTGGCTACGCGCGTTACATCGCTATTTTTCGCCAGATTGAGCATCATCCAGAGCTGTGCTTTCACCCTATTTTCAAGTGGTTTGAGCGGTGGTGCAATGACGAGTTTCGCCATGGCGAGGCGTTTGCGTTGTTAATGCGGGCGAATCCGCATTTGCTAAAGGGGCACAACAAGCTGTGGATACGGTTTTTCTTGTTGGCGGTTTACGCCACCATGTACGTGCGCGACCACACCCGTCCGGAGATGCACGCGGCCATGAAGATGGATCCCACCGAGTACGACTACAAGGTGTTTCGAATCACTTCAGAAATATCCAAACAGGTCTTTCCGTTGACGCTCAATATCGATGACCCAAGGTTCAGGTCAGGTCTGGAGCGGATGCGCAAAATTTCTGAAGCCATGGAAATTGCCAAAGCGCAAGGCGGTTTGGTTAACGCCATCAAGCGGGTGGGCTATGCAGCAGCTGCCGGGGTTACCTTTTTGCGCCTGTTTTGCCTGCCTGTAATCCACCATGAACTGCCGCAAGACATGCGCGTATCGCCTGCTTGGTGATAGACCTCCAGTTTGCCTGTGGCCCTTGCGATGAGGGCCTGTCTGAGCCAATGGCTAGCCATTGGCTCGGTTTGAAATGACCGCTTCCAACTACCTGTTTCCCATTCTGTACACAGTCTTCGTCTGGTGGTTCAGCACAGGTGTGATTCTCTACGTTGTGGGTTTGCGGCCTCGAACTTTCAAGTGGAGCATGCTGGCAGCAACCGCTTTGCTGTTGCTTGCCTTGGCCGGCCTGTATGTCTCCAAGTCGGATGCCAGCGTATCAGGGGCTTACCTCGCTTTCACCTGCGCGTTGGCAGTTTGGGCGTGGCAAGAAGTTGGATTTTTGCTAGGTTACGTCACTGGCCCCAGGCGCGAGGCTTGCCCAGACACCGCTGTCGGCTGGCCCCGCGCCGCCTTGGCGTTTCAAGCAGTTTTGCACCATGAAATTGGATTGCTGGCATTGGGTATTGCGGTCGTAGGTCTGACTTGGGGTGGCAGCAACTTGACAGGCCTGTGGACCTTCCTGGTGCTTTGGGTCATGCGCCAAAGCGCCAAGCTCAACATATTTTTGGGTGTGCGCAATCTGTACGAAAGCTTTTTGCCAAACCACCTCAAGTACATGCACACCTACTTTTCCCGCAAAGCCATGAACCCTTTGTTTCCGGTGTCTATCGTGCTGGGCACTGTAGTGGCTTGGTTCATTTGGCAAGGCGCATTTGCTCAAGGCTCAGACTCCTTTGGAGCGACCTCTCTCACCTTTGTAGCCATATTGTTGTCTTTGGCAGTTTTGGAGCATTGGTTTTTGGTCATTCCGTTTCCGTCGGAGGCGCTGTGGTCTTGGGGCATGCGCTCGCGAGACGCGCCTTCCAAATGAGGTTGGTAGCGACCAGTTGAGGCTGCGCCCGGCTGGATCGGTTCATTTGGCGGATTTCTCAATTTGCGACATGTGATAACCCTAGGCTGGCTTCTAGGCTAAGAATTCATGGTCGAATCCTTCACGAGGAGTATCCATGGCTTTCAAAAAAACACGGCATCGCGCTTGCCCTTTAGCGCTTTCAAAGCGGTCGGTTAACGTCAATCGAGCGTTCCGCAAGTCTGTGGGTTCGTCGCTCGGCCTGGCAGTTGCCAACGCGCTGCTTTGGATGGCAGCAGCGCCCACAACATCAGCCCAAATGCTGCCCGATGTGGTTGTGAGTGCATCTAGAAGTGCGCAACGCAGTTTTGATGCACCGGCGGCGGTGTCTGCTGTTGACCGCGAGACGATTGAATCCGCCGGACCCCAAGTCAATTTGTCAGAATCCTTGAACCGGGTGCCAGGGCTGACCATTTTGAATCGGCAAAACTATGCCCAGGATTTGCAAGTGTCGATTCGTGGCTTTGGTGCACGTTCGGCGTTTGGCATTCGCGGTATTCGCCTGCTGATTGACGGCATTCCGGCCACTACGCCAGATGGCCAGGGGCAGGGCTCGTCCATCAGTTTGACCTCAACAGAGCGAATCGAGGTTTTGCGCGGGCCACTGGCTTTGCTTTATGGCAACTCGTCAGGTGGCGTGATTCAGGCCTTCACACGCGATGCACCCGCCACACCGGAATTCAGCGCGCAGTATTACCTCGGTTCGTTTGGCCTGCACCGTGCCGACGTGCAACTGGCGGGTCGCGCAGGGGGCGTTGGGCTGGTGGCAGACTACAGCACGTTTGGGTCAGACGGCTTCAGAAACAACAGCAAGACAGAGCGCAAACAGTTCAACGCCAAACTCACTTTTGAGCCTGCTGACAAAACCCGCGTGAACTTGGTCTTCAACCAGTTTGACATGCCCTTGGCGCAAGACCCCGTGGGTTTGACTGGTGCCCAATGGGCCGCCAACCCGGCCCAGGCGGGCACCAATGCCGAGGCACGCAACCTGCGCAAGATCGTATTGCAAAACCAATTGGGCAGCTCGGTGGTGCACACCTTGGACGCAGACCGCTCAGTCACAGGTCGCCTTTACTATGGCACCCGCGAAAACTTGGGCTTTCAGGCGCTGGGTGCCACCGGCGGTTGGGTAGGGCTGAACCGCGCCTACTACGGCGCGGGTCTTCAGTACAACCAGCGCTCCAAAGTGGGCGACACCACGGTCAATTGGGTCGCAGGCTATGAATTTGACCTATCCCGCGAGACGCGGCAAGCCGGGGCGGCAGTTCTAGGCGAAAAAACCAGCACGACTCGCAATGAGGTGAATCAAGCCGAAAACAGCGATTTTTTTGCCCAGGCTTCGGCATTGATCACTGACAAGATTTCGGTAACTGGGGGGCTGCGGTCCAGCACCGTGAAATTTGCGAGCGACGACAATTATTTGTCAGATGGCAATGGTTCGGGTGCCAACAGCTTCAGCGCAACCAGTCCGGTATTGGGTGTGACCTGGCACGCCGCAAGCAACCTGAACGTGTATGCCAACTATGGGCGCGGGTTCGAGAGCCCAACCTTGGCCGAAGTGGCCTACAACGGCACGGGCGTTCCGGGCTTCAATGCGCGTTTGAATGCCTCGACCAGCCAGCACTATGAGCTGGGGGCGAAGTGGTTACCCAACCCGCAATCTAGGGTGGACTTCACGGTTTACCAAATTGAATCGACCGATGAAATTGTGGTGTTGAGCAACACGGGTGGCAACTCGACCTTTAAAAATGCTCCAGGCACCCTGCGAAAAGGCTGGGAGCTTTACGCCAGCACTTTGCTGGGCGCCCATTGGCGTACCAGTTTGTCGGCGTCGCAGACCGATGCGAGCTATTCGCAGGCCTACACCAGTGGCACCACGCCAGTGGCTGCGGGCAACAAGATTCCGGGCATTCCGCAAACCTTTTTGTTCGCCGACGTGACGTGGAAAAGCCAGGCCTTTGCTGCGCCTGGTGCCGCGGCAGGGGGTGCATCCACCCAAAAAAGTGCAGCACTGGGCACCCAGGTCGGGCTCGAGTTAACGCAAGCGGGGCGCTTGTTCGCCAACGACATCAACACCGTGTCTGCTGACGGCTACGCCACGATCAACCTGCGTGCCAGCCATGGCTGGGGAACAGGCTTTGGCCTGCTAACAGCCTATGCGCGCATTGACAATGCGACCGATCAAAACTACGTGGGCTCGGTCATCGTCAACCAAGCGGCGGGGCAGTTTTTTGAGCCGGCACCAGGCCGCAATTGGACAGCTGGGCTGCGCTTGACAGTGCCGCTTTAGGCGCTGGGGCGTCTGAAGCTTGGCTTAGGTCAATTTGAGACAAAGCTAGGGAACGGCGCAGAACAGCCTCAAGCTGAGGCTGCCTGACACCCTGGCCTCACCCAGGCAAACGCACGGGCAAATGCGTGATACCGCGCACGAAATTTGACAGCAGTCGTTTGGGCGGGCCCATCACTTCGATGCTGTCGAAGCGGTTCAAAATTTCTTCCCACAAGATTTTGATTTGCATTTCCGCCAGGCGGTTGCCCACGCAGCGGTGAATGCCAAACCCAAACGACAGGTGCTGACGCGGCCTGGCGCGGTCGATGATGAAGTCAGTGGGCCGCTCAATTGCTTCTTCGTCGCGGTTGCCTGACAGGTACCACATGATGACCTTGTCGCCTTTTTTAATCTGCTTGCCACCCAGTTCGGTGTCCGACAGGGCGGTGCGGCGCATCATGGGCAAGGGTGTTTGCCAGCGGATGATTTCGGGCACCATCGAGTCGATCAAGCTGCGGTTGGTGCGCAGTTTGGCCCACTCGCCTGGGTTGCGGCTCATGGCCAACAGGCCGCCAGACATGGAGTTGCGCGTGGTGTCGTTGCCGCCCACGATCAAGAGCACCAAGTTGCCCATGAACTCACGCGGGCCCATGTTGCGGGTGGCCGGGTTGTGCGCCAGCATCGAAATCAAATCGTTGCCAGGCGGCGCGTTGACCCGCTCGTTCCACAGTTTGGTGAAGTAGGCCAGCATTTTTCCAAGCTCTGCCATTCGCGCTTCTTGTGACTCAACCAGGCCGTCGATTTCGGGCACGGAGGTGGCGACATCAGACCACCAGGTCAACAGCTTGCGGTCTTCAAACGGAAAGTCAAACAGCGTGGCCAGCATCATGGTGGTCAGCTCGATGGACACCCGCTCGACCCAGTTGAAGGTTTCGTTGCGGGGCAGGCCGTCCAGCACTTTGCAGGTGCGCTCGCGAATGGTGGCTTCCATGGTGGCCAAATTGCCGGGGGCCACGATCGGGCTGACACTTTTGCGCTGCTCGTCGTGTTTGGGCTGGTCCATGGCGATGAACATTTGCAGGCGCTGGTCCAGGGGCGCATCAAACAGCGAAATGCCACCTTGCGACCAGTCCGATGAGTAAATGCCGTGGCTGGTATCCACGTGCATGATGTCTTTGTACTTGGTCACTGACCAATAGGGGCCGTAACGCGGGCTGTCATAAAAGTGCACCGGGTCGTCACGGCGCAGGCGTTCAAAAAAGTGCTCGATGGTGTCGTTTTGAAACCAAAACGGGTTGCTGATGTCGATTTCTTCAAGCGGCATGGCAAACGCTTCGTCGCGGCCATAGTCGCGCAGGGGCATCGAAAGATCCATTGCAGTTCTCCTTGACTTGGGTGTTCAGTGCTGACCGTTGGGCATGCTGACAACCAAGCCGTCCAGCGCGTCGGTAATTTCAATCTGGCAGGCCAAGCGCGAGTTGGGCTGGGTGGCGGCGGCAAAGTCCAGCATGTCTTCTTCCATTTTGGACTGTGACCCAAGCTTGGTCTGCCATGGCAGAGTGATGTAAACGTGGCAAGTGGCGCAAGCGCAGCTGCCGCCACAGTCGGCGTCAATGCCGGGCACGTTGTTGTCAATGGCGGCGCGCATCAAGGATAGGCCGGTTTCGGCGGCCACAGTGTGCTGGGTGCCGTTGAATTCTATGAAGGTGACTTGGGGCATGGTGTGTCAAAGCTGGGGTTGAAGCGGTTCAGGGGTGGGAAAAAGTTATACAAAATGTTAATCGGGCTTCGGAATTTTGGCAATCGATTGGGAGACAGGGCTTGAGTTTCAATCGCCCAAAATCCAGGCTCATGTGACCTGGCTTCACCTCGCGCGACTCTGTGCTGTTGGATTTTTGGTCTCAAAATAAAAAAAGAACCTGCAGGTTCTTTTTTTGAATAATTGGGTCAAAATGCATGAAATATGAGCAGAATAGACCTCTAGCTCTCGAGTATATTCAATAGTTTGCTATTTAATTAGTAGCAATTTTAATCTCAAGTTCAACTCCGCCCGTCAATCGCCTGTTTCACTTCCTGCGGGTTCATGCCATACATGTCGGCGAACTCTTCAGCCGATTTGCCACTGGCCTGGTAGGCTTTGAACAAGGCCTCGTGCCGCGCCAGGCGCTGAGACTGTTCAGCCAGCACCTGCTGCAAAACGGGGTGGGCGTCGTCAGCGGCGACCAAAAGGCGGGCCAAATAGTCTTGTGCCGACAGGCCGGATGCCACAAAAGCTTGCGTCACCTGTTTGTGCAATTGCGGTGTCAGGTCGTCGGTGCTGCGGTTTTGGCGGCGACGGTGCAGTTCCATGATGGACAGGTAAACGTGCTCTGGTGCCACTGGGTCGCCAGCCAGCCCTTGCAAATCAAAACGCGGTTTGCCCGCTGCCACGCTTTGCAAATAACGGGTGGAGCGGGTGTGCACACCCAAAGCCGTTTTGAGCGTGTCGCGCTGAAAATCATCGGGGTGCAGAGCCAAAAGCTCCTGAAAAACACCCAATTTGAGCGGCAAAAACTGCGCGCCAAACAGCTTGGGGTAAAGGCTGAAGAGCTTTTCAAGGACGGGTTGAGCGTCTACCGATTTGGGGGCTTTTTTGGCGGTCGCTTTGGCAATAGTTTCAGTGGCGGGTTCAGCAACTGGTTCAACAACTGATTCACCAACTGGTTCAGCGGCAGGTTGGGCAGCAGCTTTGGCGGCAGCTTTGGCGGCAGTGGCGACGACAGCCTGAGCGGCTGCTGGCGGCACTTCAGCGTGAATAGCGTCTGTCGCGGCAGGTGGCACCATGTGGCTTGGGTCTGTAGAAGGGCTGGTCATTGTTGTTTGATGTTCTTGGAAGTTCTTTGCAAATTGGGCAATCGTTGATTGTCGGCGGTGTTGCGCTCTGAACCCGAGTGAAGGCTTCAGCTGTTGGCGATGTATCGCAGATGCGTGGCTGGATGTCGTTTAATCGCTTCAATATTTGCTATTATTAATATAGCAAACTATGTATATTATACGAGAGCTAGAGGCCTATTCAATTCATATTTTGAGTGACTTCGCAAAAAAAGAACCTGCAGGTTCTTTTTTTCAATTTTGCCCTGTTTTTGGAGGCAAAACGGCCTCGGGCGCCGCCCCTTGCTCAATTCGCTCGACCAGCAAGTCTACAAAGTTGCCGTCACCCAGGCTAATGCGAACCCGAACCGGCAGGTACTGCAAGCTGGGGGCGAACCACATTTCAGCCGAAATCGGGCCGCGCGGGTTGGCCAGCGGGCGGGGTTTGAGCTGAAAGGCCTGCACGGTGCCGAGTTCTGGGGTTTGCAAAGCGTGCGGGCCAGAGATGTCATACGTCCACGCGTCCATGCCGCCCGGTCGCGCGAGCCAAAGCTGAATGCTTGCGCCCGCTTGCAGCCTTTCGCGCCCGCTGGAGAAGCGCCGACTCAGCTCGACAAACTGGCTCGCCGTGTCTTGCACCGTGCTGGGCTGCGCTGCCAGGCCGCCATTTTGAAAGCGCACTTGGGCACCGTCAAAACTTACGCGGCGCAGGTTGCCAGGAAGCTTTTCTTCGTAAATTTGGGGCACTAGCCCGGCGTCCGTCATCTGGCCTTGGCTGGTCATGGACAGCACGACAAAGCTGGACAGCAGCAGGTCCAGGCGAACCTGGTAGCGGGGTTGAGGGCGACTTGGGTTGCTGGGTGGAATGCCGGTGCCCGCTGCGATGATCGAGCCGAGTGGGCCAGCCGATGGCGCATGGAGTGGCCTGACTGCATCGGCTTCAGGCGCGGCTCCTGGGGCGGTCTCTCCTGCAGTGTCGCGGCCAGCGTCACGGGAAGGCGCGCGGGCAGTTTCGCGTTGCCATTGCACGCGGGCGCTGCCGTTGAGTTCGCCACGGTAATTGCCCGTTAGGCGGTAAGTCAAGCGGGTGTCGGGCGGCCAGCCGTCAACGGTTTGGGCGGCAGCGGCAAAACCCGGCAAGGCGGGCGGGGCGACTGCCGCTGTGGACGTGGGCGGGTCAGACGCGGCTAAATGGGGCGCAATGGCCAAATCGGCCACACCAGTCGCAGCGGTCGCAGCGGTGCCTTTGCCGACCGCGGTAACGGCAGCAGACGCCGATGCAGCTGCCTCTGGCATAGGGGCGCTGGAAGGTTCAGCTTGCGCCACCCTGCCTTCGTCGGCATTGGGCGGTGGCAGGGATGGCGCGGCGGGTTGCGAATCAACCGGCTTCGGCAGCAGTACGGCTTGGGTGACGGGGTTGCCAGAGGGCGATTTCTTGGGGCGCGATGGAGCTGCTGGGGGGGCTTTGGCCACCGCGGCGGCCGGGGCAGGGGTGGTTTGCTCGATCAGCCGGGTGAAAAGCGGGTCCTTCATGCGCTGCAAGGGCTCGCCTGCGCTCAGTTGGTCGGACAGCCAGGACAAACCCGCCCAGTGCAACAGCAGCACCAAGCCCAGCAATGCAATCAGGGCCTTCAATTTCATCGGCAGTCGCGCGCTGACTTGGACTTGTCACGCCAATCTGATACCGTCACGGCGAGGCGCATGGCGGCCAATCGGTTGGCCATGTCGGGTGCGCTGGGTGTCGGGTTCATCACTTACTTTAGTCCATTTCTACCATGTCAAAACCAATTCAAACCCTTCTGGCCGCGCCTCGCCGTTTGTCGACGATGCAACTTTTGGGTGCCATTTTGCTTGTGTCCGGATGCAGCTCTTTCAACGGCACTGGCAGTGCGTCCAGCCAATCCAGCCCCAGCGCCGTGCAACTTGGGCCACGCCCTTACTTTTTGGTCAATGACATGGCGGAAGGGCCGCTCAAAGCCAAACTGCAAAGTTGCGCCAACGGGCCGTTTGAAAAAACCGCGTTTTCCATTGGCCATCGGGGCGCGGCGATGATGTTTCCGGAGCACACCAAGGAATCGTATGAAGCCGCTGCGCGCATGGGAGCAGGCATTGTCGAGTGCGATGTGACCTTCACCAAAGACCAGGCGCTGGTTTGCCGCCATGCACAAAACGATTTGCACACCACGACCAATATTTTGGCAACACCGCTGGCTGCCAAATGCACCCGGGGTTTCACACCGTTTGACCCCGTCAAAAACTCGCCCGCTTCAGCCGAGTGCCGCGCCAGCGACATCACTTTGGCCGAATTCAAGAGCTTGCGCGGCAAGATGGATGCATCCAACCCCAAAGCCCGCACAGTTGAGGAATACCTGGGTGGCACCGCCACTTGGCGGACTGATTTGTACAGTGGCCCAACCAGCGGCACCTTGTTGACACATGCCGAAAGCATTGCTCTGTTCCAAAAGTTGGGGGTCAAGATGACGCCCGAACTCAAATCTGCCAGCGTGCCCATGCCGTTCAACGGCTTCACCCAAGCGCAATACGCGCAAAAGATGGTGGACGAATACAAGGCGGCAGGCGTTTTACCAAGCCAGGTTTTTGCGCAGTCTTTCAACAAGGAAGACGTGCTGTACTGGGTTCAAAACGAACCGGCATTTGGCAAGCAGGCGGTCTTTTTGGACAGCGCCAACAGCGTCAAAGAACTGCCCGACCTGGCCAAGCTGCAAAGCTACAAAGCCCAAGGCATTCAAATTGTGGCGCCCCCCCTGTTTGCCTTGCTGGACGCTCAAAACGGCAAAATCGTGCCATCCGCCTACGCGCGAAACGCGCAGCAAGCCGGCCTTGGAATCATCACCTGGACACTGGAGCGATCTGGCATTTTGGCCACTGGAAAACCTGGCTGGTACTACCAAAGCTTCAACTCAGCAGTTCAACGCGAAGGCGACATGATGCAAGTGCTGGACGTGCTGGCCAAAGACGTCGGTATTTTGGGTGTTTTTTCGGATTGGCCAGCGACTGTGACTTATTACGCCAATTGCATGGGGCTGAAGTAGCGGGTAGGGTGAACTGATGAACCTTTGTATTTGGATTGGCGCTATGACTGTGTGTTTTGTCGGTTTTTTTTACACCTTACAAATGTAAAAATTTGTACAAATTCAAATGTGTTGCTAAGTATCTGATTCCATTTGTTTTTTTAAATCGCCAGTTGCCTGGCCTGATATATGCGTGCAGGGGCTTAGCGAACCTGAATTTTCATGAGTTTGACGAGAGGACAGTGTTTGCTGCTGGTCTTCAATAACGCTTACAAGGGGAATTCGATATGAAAAGCTTCAAGTTTGCCTGTGCTGCCGCTGCAGTTCTGGCGCTCACTGCGGGTATGGCTCAGGCTGCATTCGTCACACAATGGACGGTGACGGATGATGCGAGCTTCGTGCCCTCGTCGGTCACACCCGGCGGCAACTCGGCACCCAACCCAGTTCTTTCTAACGGTAACAAAACACTGGAATGGGGTACGCCGGCAACTGGCGCCGGACAAAGCGGCCTGTTCATCAGTGCTGGTATTCCCGTCACTGTGAACACAGGCGCCCTTACGACGACGGTTACTGTCACGCACAACAATTTTCCAATATTTGCGCCGTCTTTGACGTCAGTTGACATTCTTGCGTCGCTCACTTTGCAGTCATTGACACCAACCGTTGGGCCTGCCTTCCTAGGCAACATTCTGTTTGGAGTCAAGTTTCTTGAAACGACGAACGCCGACCCTATTTGTGCAGATGGCGGTGCAAATGGAGTAGGGGTGAACATCAACGGTTGTGCCGACATCTTCGTTTTGAACAACGATTCGCTGAACTTCCCGTTTTTCTACGATACCGACGGTGCAGGTGGTGACGACCCAGTGGCCTATTTTGTGAGCTTCTTTGCTGACGGTCTGGGGACACTGTCTGACGCCGCCTGCCGTGCAGCAGGAGCCGCCGTTGGATGCCGCGGATTTGAAAGTGCAGAAGGTGGTGCCAACGCCGCGCAATTCAAAATCTTGATCAGTGGTGAACGTTTTACAGTTCCTGAACCAGGATCGCTGGCTTTGTTTGGGTTGGCACTTGCTGCAATAGGGTTGGGTAGCCGTCGTCGGACCCAACAAAAATAGGCCAACGCAAGGGGGGCGGTGACTTGCCACTCCTTATGTGCTTAGTGTCAAGCCGCCGTCGCAGATTTCAAAACCACCTGCGACGTCATTGACTCCAGCTTGGCAGACAAATCTCGCACGGCGTCGGTCAGGACTAGCAGTTCGCGCTCTTTGAGCAGGTCAATTTCGTCGTGCAGCAGCTCAATCTCCAACTCGGCTTTGACGTTGATTTCGTAATCGTTTTCAGCATGGCGGCGGTCTTGCTCCGACTGACGGTTTTGGCTCATCATGATGGCAGGGGCGGTGTAGGCTGCCTGAAATGACAGCAAAAGATTCAGCAAAATAAACGGGTAGGAGTCCCACGCGCCAGATCCGGTGAGTACGTTGCCCGTGATCCAGATCACGATGGCGGTGCTTTGAAAGATGATGAAGCGCCACGAGCCTATGGTTCGAGCCACGGCGTCTGCCAGACGTTGCCCCAGCGTGGGTGGGGCGAGAGATGAAGCTGAATCTAAAGGTCGGGATCTTTGGGGCGCGATCGGATTTGGCTGATCATTGGGGCCTGGCGGCTTGTTTGGGTTTTGCTTTTGACCCACCCAGCGTCGATGGGCCTGTCGCCGAGCTCGCAATGCATTGAGCTGCTCGCGCTCCTCTGTGTCCAATCGGGTGGTATGGCTGGTTTGGGGCGTTCTCGTGGGGCTTGGGGAATGCGTCATCAAGACATTCTGCAACCAAAACCAGGTTGCCGCGAGCCTTTCAGTGGGTTTGCAAATTCACCCGCTTTGCCAATGCTTCAGCGCTTTCCTTGCGTTCGCTGTACCGATCCACCAAATAGGGCGATGCGTCCCGTGTGAGCCAGGTGAATTTCGCCAGTTCCTCCAACACGTCCACCACACGGTCGTAATAGGCGCTGGGTTTCATTCGGCCTTCATCGTCAAACTCCATGAAGGCTTTGGCCACGGACGATTGATTGGGGATGGTCAACATTCGCATCCATCGACCCAAAACGCGCAACTGGTTGACCGCGTTGAACGACTGCGAACCCCCGCTCACCTGCATGACGGCCAGAGTTTTGCCTTGGGTCGGGCGCACAGCACCCAGGCTCAACGGAATCCAGTCGATCTGTGTTTTCATGATGCCAGTCATTGCGCCATGACGCTCGGGTGACGACCACACCATTCCCTCGCTCCAGGCGGCCAATTCACGCAGTTCTTGCACCTTGGGGTGGGAATCTGGCGCGCTGTCGGCCAACGGCAAGCCTGCAGGGTTGAAGGTGCGGGTCTCGCAGCCCATGGCGTCTAGCAGACGGGCGGCTTCTTCGGACAGCAGCCGACTGAACGAGCGTTCCCGCAAAGACCCGTACAACAACAAAATGCGCGGGGGGTGCGTAGACGGTGCCGCCAAAGTAAGCTTGTGCCGGTTCGGCAAATCGAATAAATTCTGAGCTAAATTGGGCAGGTCTGAGAGATCAGGAAGAGAGGTTGAAGCTGTCATGAAAGGTCAGTTGAATCGTTATTTTGTTTTGGAATTTTCAGGCGATTGCTAGCCATGGCACCCACCCAGGCTCCCACGCACTGTGAAGCAATAAAGCCCAGCGCGCTGGCCGGAGCGATGCCCGCAAAACTATCGCTCAGGCTGCGGCCCAACACGGCGGCCGGGTTGGCAAATGAGGTGCTGGCAGCCGCCCAATACGCAGCACCAATGTAGCAGGCCACCAGCGCACTGGCTTTGCCGCAGGGTGACCTTTGGATGGTGAAGATCAAACCTGCCGTTGCAACCGCCTCAGCCACCCATTGTCCCCAGCCAGTGAACTGACTCCCTGCATCAAAACCACCCCGAAGGTGATTTGAAAATTGGAAAATCGGAAGGTCAAACATCAGGTGGGCAAGCCACGCACCCACGACCGCGCCGATCAATTGAAAGCTGATGAAATAAAGAGCGGTGCGCGTGGGGTGTGAGCCCTGCAACAGTCCGTTTGACCATTGCACCAGAGTCACCAGCGGATTGAAGTGTGCGCCGCTGATTGGCCCCAATGTTTCAATCAGCACGTACAACATGAAAACGGTCGCCAAGGTATTGGCCAACAGCGCAACCGCCGCGTTGCCACCGCTCAAGCGCTCGGCCATGATGCCCGAGCCAATTACAGTGCACAGTAGTGCGGCCGTCCCCACAAACTCGGCCAAACACTGCTGCGGCGATGAATAGGCCGATAGCATTGGGCGGGGCGCTGCCCTCATGACTTGGCGAGTTCCCGCGCGCGAGTTTGCAGCATCAGTTTGTCAACGCTTGGTGCAGGAAGGTTGACCAAAAGATCAAGGCGCCTGCGAATGGCGTGCAGAGTTTGCCGAAATGCCTCCAGGCGCTGCTCGTCTGTGCCCGGCACCGCCGATGGGTCAGCGTAACCCCAATGCGCCGTGGCAGGTTGGCCAGGCCAATAGGGGCAGACTTCCCCTGCGGCGTTGTCGCACACGGTGATGACCAAGTCCATGTGGGGAGCATTGGGCAGAGCAAATTCATCCCAGCTCTTGCTGCTTAAGCCCGCCGTCGAAATTCCAGCAGATTGAAGCACCTGGAGCCCCAACGGATTGGGTCGTTGATTCTCACGCGGGCTGCTACCAGCGCTGAAGCCTCGGAAACGACCTTGGCCAATGTGGTTGAGAACCGCTTCAGCCAAAATGCTGCGCGCTGAATTGTGGGTGCATAAAAACAAAACGTTGACCGTTGGGGTAGCCATAGGGATGCCTTTTTGCGCAGTGGCTGGTGGGGTGGAAGGGTTGCAAACGCCTGTCGTTGTCGGCAAACAAACTTGTCCTTGGCAGCAATGCTCAGTCAAATAACCCAGCAGGGCATTCATTTGTGCAAACTCTGCGCGGTAAATCAGGTTGCGGCCACGCGGCTCGCAAGTAACCAAACCAGAATGGGCGAGCTCTTTCAGGTGAAACGACAGCGCACTGTTAGGAAGCCCTAGAGCCAATGCAATTGCGCCCGGTGTCAACCCATCAGGCCCGGCCACCACAAGGGCTTTGAAGGTTCGCAGCCGTTGGCCTTGCGCCAAGGCACCCAGGGCCTTGACGGCAATCGATTCAGTCAAAACAGTTTGAATTAATTCCATGATTCAATTATGTTTGAATAATTGAATTAATTTCATGTGGCGACTTGAAATTGCGACAGATTTGGCAGTTTTGCCACTTTTGCCACAAGAAGTTCGCCCTGAATGAATCCAAATATTCAACATGAACGTATAAATCAGGTCAATGTAAATTGCCAATTTAATAAGAAACTCTTTCCACGCCTTTTTCACGCCTTTTCCAAGCTCCCACAACCATGAACTCAACTTTTTCGATCCTTCCTTTTACTCTGTCAAAGGCCAGCACTTTGGCACTTTGCTCCGTTTTATTGAGCACCACAGCAGCCCAAGCTGACACCGGTAAATTACTTTTAACTGGCGGCGTCAGTGCCATCAGCGGTGCTGCGGGTGGCGGTTTGACGCCTTGGGCCGTCATAGGCACCAACGCCACGCGAGGTGAATTAGGGTTTTCAGCCTTCGCCACAAGCGCCAGCACGCAAGACTACGGTCTGAATGTGGTGGGCGCAGCGTTGGCCTACAACGAGCGCTTTGAAGTCTCCGTGGCCCGGCAAGACTTTGATGCAGGCGTTGCCATTGCCTTGAATGGCATTGCGCCGTTTGGCATCACCCCAGGCCAGCATTTGTTGATGGACGTGTTGGGCTTAAAGGTCAAGTTGGCGGGTGATGCCGTTCTGGACAGCGACACTTTCATGCCGCAAATTGCCATCGGGTTGGAGCACAAAACCGTTTCCCCAGGCTCTTTGGGTTCGGTGTTGAATTTTCTGGGGACCAAAACCAGCGGAACCGATGTGTACCTAAGTGCCACCAAATTGTTTTTGGCACAGGGCCTGCTGGTCAATGGCACTCTGCGCTACACCAACGCCAATCAAAACGGCTTACTGGGTTTTGGTTCGGCAGCGCCAGGCAAAGACGGTTACAGCTTGATGCCTGAACTCTCTGTGGCCTATTTGCTGAACAAAAACTGGGCCATTGGCGCGGAGTACCGCGCCAAGCCCAACAATTTGCAAGCCTTGGGTCGTGCAGCAGGCCTGGGCGAGGCTTTGTCTGAAGACGATTGGAAGGACATTTTTGTCGCCTGGGCACCCAACAAAAACCTGTCCGTCACTTTGGCCTATGTTGATTTGGGTCGCATCGTGCCCGGGGTCACGGCAGGGCGCTCGCAAACGGGTTATTACCTGTCGGCCCAAATGGCTTTTTAAAGGCTGGCTCAGATCACCCATCGCTCGTTCCTCAACATCATTTCGCTGCTATTTTCAGATCAATTCCTTGAGCAATTCACTATTCAATTCTTTACCCATCCACCTCTTTTTTCTTAGGCAATCGCCATGTTTCAAAAACTCCTACCCTCCTTGTCTCTCGCGCTCATTCTCACCACGACACTGACCCTGTCGGCCACTTCCGCAATGGCTCAAAGCAACCCCCTGTTCACGGCATTTGGTGAAAAAGCAGGGATCATGCAGTTGGTCGAAGACTTTCACCTTCGCTTGTTGGCGGACGCCCGCATGGCACCGCATTTCAAGCCTGTCAACGCCAAAAATATCAAAGAGCAACTGACCGACCAGTTTTGTGCCGTGATGGGTGGGCCCTGTGTTTACAAAGGGGCCGACATGAAAAGCGCACACAGCAACCTGGACATCAAAAAGTCGGACTTCAATGCATTGGTTGAAGTTTTGCAGGCCGCCATGGACGCCCGGGGCATTCCGTTCAGCGCGCAAAATCAACTTCTGGCCAAATTGGCACCGATGCACCGCGACGTGATCACGGTGGACTGATGGAATGAAAGCCCTCGCCAAATTCACCAAATTCACCAACATCACCCTGCGAATTCTCCCAACTTTCTGGTTCAGTCGAATGAAATCCATCCCCATCTTGAAAACACAGCCTTCTGCGCCAGCTCGCGCGTGTGCAATTTCTTTGCTCGCAGCGGCCTTGCTGCTGGCTTTGCCAGCTGTTCATGCGGCAACCTTGCTTGTGACCGTGATCGACAAAGACGGCAAACCAACGCCTGACGCTGTGGTCATTGTGCTGCCCGCCAGTGGCATGGCTTCTAAGGCACAGGTCAAAAATCCGCCTGCATTGCGGGCCGTGGTCAACCAAGAAAAAATGCAGTTCATCCCTGCGTTGACCGTGGTGTCTCCGGGTGCGAAGGTGAGATTCATGAACAATGACTCATGGGATCATCACGTGCGCATGTCCGCCGTTGGCCTGGCGCCCCCCAGCAGCGCCGAGTCAGTCACTGCAGAGAGCGGCTTTGCCCTGAGGTTGGAGGGCAAAACCGATGGCAAATCCGCCAAGTCGGTCGAAGTCACGTTGGATCGGCCCGGTGCCGTGGGTGCGAATCTGCTGGGTTGTTTTATCCACGGGTCGATGAGTGGACACTTGTTTGTGGCGGACTCGCCCTGGACAGTCAAGACCGGACCCGATGGCACTGCGACGATTGAAGACCTGCCTGACGGTGCTGCCAGCTTGAAAGTTTGGCATTCAGCGCAGTTGGTCGACATGAAGCCTCAAACCCTCAGCCTGGGTGCTGCGCCAAGCAAAGCGACAGTGCAGTTGGACGTGGTGCCGAGGCGTAGACGCAACTAACCTTGTTTGGGTCGTCGCAGGTCGGCCCCAGAGTTGGCGAAAAAGGCAAAAAGAGCAGCCTTTTGATTCTTTGACAAAGCCCAGACCATTTTGGTTTGGGCTTTTCTGTTTGAGCGCGGCCTGCCTTGTCATAAGCACGTCACGCAGCGCGCCTATCGTCTAGTGGTTGATGTTCCAAACGTCCCAACTCAAACAGGAGCCCACTTTTATGAAACCAATCCGTTATGTCGTTCAAAGCGAAGCTGCGCGTCAGGCAAATCCAGCCAAACTTCTGGTCGCGGGCAGCGTCGCAGCCGTGTTGCAGCGTCTGCTCACAACCACCGCCAAATTGTGGCAACTTGCCCCCAGTCCGATCCCCAATCCGCTTGCGCCGAGTTTGCGCCTTAGCGCCTGACGAAGGAGCAATCCATGAAAGAACTTCCAGTTCCCACCGGGCCTTTGTCAGTCTCGTCGTGGCCCAACCTGCTGTTTGGTGGCGCTCTGATGCGCAAGTGTGCCGCCAATCGGGCTGCGGTGTCTGGACTTGCGGCTCCCTTGCCTGTGCTGGCACCTGAAAGCAGGCCTGCAGCGGCCAGCGGCATCAGTGTGTCATGGGCCAAAACCAGCGACGAAGTGCGCCAGGCGCAGCGGTTGAGGTTCAATGTTTTTGCGATTGAAATGGGTGCACGGCTCGACACCACGTCGCCCGGGCATGACGTTGACCTGTTTGACAACTTTTGTGAACACTTGCTGGTGCGCGATGTTGCCACGCAAGAGGTGGTGGGCACCTACCGGGTGCTGACACCCGCGCAAGCCAAACGGGTAGGCAGCACCTACACCGACACTGAGTTTGATCTGGTTCGCCTGCGCGGCATGCGCGAGCGCATGGTGGAGCTGGGGCGCAGTTGTGTGCACAAAGACTATCGCCATGGCGGCGTCATCATGGCGCTGTGGGGCGCGCTGGCCGAGTTCATGGTGCGCAACCAGCTTGACACCATGATTGGCTGTGCAAGTATTCCCATGCTGCACAACGGGGTGGTATGCGGCGACGCTGCGGCGAGCATTTGGAGCAAAGTCAGCCAAACGCATTTGGCTCCCGTGGAATTTCAAGTGCGCCCGCGCCTGGCACTGCCGATTGACAGGTTTGACTGCACGCTGGACGTTGAACCGCCCGCGTTGATCAAAGGCTACCTGCGCCTGGGGGCCAAGGTGCTGGGAGCACCCGCCTGGGACCCAGACTTCAATACCGCTGATTTGCCGATGATGATGCGCATCAACGACCTGCCTGCCCGCTACAGAAAGCATTTTTTGGGCACGTGAACTGATGCGTTGGCGTGCGTTTTGTCATGGCATTGTCACAATTGGCTTTAACAATCTGGTCACCCGTTGTCATCTCAGGATCCACGCTCAATGTCTGCAATTGCTACCGCTGCAAACCCTACTAAAAACAAAAATGAGATTGAACTGCTGGACCGCGACCACAGCATTTTGTCTTTCAATGACCGGGTGCTGGCATGGGCTTACCGCGAAGACGTGCCCTTGCTTGAGCGACTGCGTTACCTGTGCATCGTGTCGTCCAACGTGGACGAGTTTTTTGAAGTCAGGGCCGAACCACACCTAGAAGCCAACCAGGCGGGCAACGCCAAGGGTGCCTACACGGTCGAATCTTTTCGGCGGTTGTCGGCGGCTGCCCACAGCCTGGTGCAGCGCCAGTACGCGCTGTACAACGACGCCATCACGCCTGCATTGTCCAAAGCCGGTATCCGTGTCGTGTCGCATGGCGACCGCAACACCGCGCAGCGTGCGTGGGTCAAACAGTATTTTGAGCGCGAGGTTCGCCCCTTGCTCATGCCTGTTGGGTTAGACCCGGCGCACCCGTTTCCACAGGTGGCCAACAAGTCTCTGAATTTCATTGTTCGCCTAGGCGGCCCCGATGCGTTTGGCCGCGACAACGAAATTGCCATCGTGAAGGTGCCGCGCGTCATTCAGCGTGTCACGGCCATGCCACCCAAGCTGTGTGGCGGCAAGCGACTGTTTGTATCGCTGTCCAGTGTGATTCGGGCGCATTTGAGCGAACTGTTTGCAGGCCGCGTGGTGGGTGAATTTTCTCAGTTCAGGGTGACGCGCAACTCAGACCTGGCAGTGGACGAGGACGAGGTCAAAAACCTGCGCACTGCCTTGCGCCATGGCTTGCAGCACCGCCACTACGGGCAAGCGGTGCGCATTGAAGTGTCCGCCGGCTGCTCGGAGTATTTGTCGAATTTTCTGTTGCGCGAATTCAAGCTGCCGGAGCTTGCGTTGTACCGCGTACACGGCCCTGTGAATTTGGGCCGCATGACCCAACTGATTGACTTGGTGGACGACCCCGAGCTTTGCTTTGCCGCCTACAAGGCCAGTTACCCGCGCGAAATGCAAGTGGGGCAGTCGATTTTTGAACAGCTGGCCCAGCGCGATATTTTTATTCACCAGCCGTACGAGAGTTTTGACGGCGTCCTGGCATTTTTGCGCGAAGCCGTGCACGACCCGGCGGTGTTGGCCATCAAGCAGACAATTTACCGCACCGGCTCGGATTCGACCCTGATGGACTTGCTGCGGGAAGGCGTGCGCCGTGGCAAAGAAGTCACAGTGGTGGTGGAACTGAAGGCCCGGTTTGACGAAGAGGCCAACATCAATTGGGCAGAAATGCTGGAGTCCATTGGTGCGCAGGTTTTGTACGGCGTGGTGGGGCTAAAAACCCACGCCAAAATGATGCTGATCACGCGCCGGGAAGGCCGCCAACTGAAGCGCTATGGGCATTTGTCAACCGGCAACTACAACCCGCGCACGGCCAAGCTGTACACCGACATGAGCCATTTGACGGCCGACCCAGAGTTGACACTCGACATGGAGCATGTGTTTGTTCATTTGGCCAGCCAAAGTCGGCTACCCAAGCTCAAACACCTGTGGCTTGCACCGTTTGAACTGCAACGCAAGCTGATTGCCAAAATCAACACCCTGTCAGCCGCGGCTGCGGCGGGCGAGTCAACCCGCATTGTTGCCAAAATGAACGCGCTGACCGATGAGGCGATCATTCACGCGCTGATCAAAGCCGGGCAAAACGGCGTGAAGATTGACCTGATTGTGCGCGGTGCCTGCACTTTGCCGGCCAGCGTTCCAGGGGTGACTGGCAATATCCGCGTGCGCTCGGTAATCGGCCGTTTGCTTGAGCATTCCAGGGTGTTCTACTTTCGCCAAGGCAAGACGGATGAGCTATACCTCTCCAGCGCCGACTGGATGAACCGCAACATGCTGCGCCGCATTGAACTGGCCTGGCCCGTCAGAGACGCCGCGCAACGCCAACGTGTGATTGACGAATGCCTGGTGCCCTATTTGAACGATGGAGCCGACGCGTGGGACTTGACGGCCGACGGCAGCTACATCAGCGTCAGGCCCGACCCGGCCCATGCCAGCGCTGTTAAAACGGATCGCAAAGTAATTGGAGCGCAGTCGGCCTTGATGGCCTTGCACAGCGCCGATCTGGTGAGTCCGGCTGAAGGCCCTGGAGCTTGAATGGACTTGATCCTTTGGCGTCATGCCGAAGCCCATGACCCGAAAACAGGCGAAGAGGACTTGGCACGCGCCTTGACGAGCCGGGGCGAAAAGCAGGCCGCGCGAATGGCCAATTGGCTGGATCGCCAGCTGCCCGATGGTGCCCGAATTTTGGCAAGCCCAGCACGGCGAACCGAGCAAACCGCCCAAGCTTTGGGGCGCAAGTTCAAAACCCGCACTGAGTTGTTGCCAGATGGCACGGTCGATCAATTGCTGACTTTGGTGCAATGGCCGCTGGCCAAACAAACAGTCGTCGTCGTGGGTCATCAGCCCAATCTGGGTCAAACCATTGCGCAATTGCTGGGTTTGGCGGCCAGCGAATGTGTGGTCAGGCGGGGTGCGGTGTGGTGGCTACGCTACCGAGAACGCGAGGACGGCGCGCAGACGGTGGTGGTGACGGTTCAGTCGCCGGAAGTGCTTTAAGGGCCGATCGGCACGGCAGCGCTTCCCGAACGCTCAAGTCGAATCTAAAGACCCGACAGGTTCAGCGACCAGCGGGTCTTTTGCCAAGCGGCCACTTCTTCATTGAGCAAATGTGCTGACTGTGGGTAGGCTGCGGCCCAGCCAGCGGGGCAGGTGAGCAAGATCTCTTGCGGCTTGTGGCGATCGTATTTCAAGTGCAGCCCGCTGATGTCGGGGTCGCGTTTGGCGTGGCACAAAAGCACGGCCAGCCGCAGCGCCAGCAGTTGCAGAATAAAGGTTTCATCGTCAAAGTTGAGGTCCAGCTTGCGCAATTTGCCACGGTGGCCCAATACCAGCAGGCTCAAACGGTGCAGTTGCGACAACGCTAGGCCCACCGCGTCGGCGTTGTCCAAAATGTAGGCGCCGTGCTTGTGGTAATCGGTGTGTGAAACCTGCACGCCAATTTCATGCAGTTGGCCAGCCCATTCCAGTTTGCGCAAATGACCCGCCGGGTCATCGCCCCCCTGGCTTGGCAAAGCGCTTTGAACCTGCGCAAAAAGCGCGCAGGCAACCAAGGCTACGCGATCAGCTTGCAAAGTATCCACAGCAAATCGGCTGGCGAGTCGTTTGACTGACAGGTTGGGCAGGTTGGTTTGCCCGTCCTGGCTGCCCATCAGGTCGCAAATCAAGCCATGGCGAAGTCCACCGCTGGCCAAGTGCAGTTCGTCAATTTGCAGCAAATCAAACACCGCCCGCAAGATGCTTAAGCCCCCGCCAATGATGGCGCGACGCTCTTCTTTCATGCCCTCCAGGCGCAGCCGGTCGGCGCTGTGGGCTTGCAAAAGGGTTTGCAGCATCCAGTCCAGCCCAGCGCGGTTTACCAGCCCTGCAGGCCAGCCAGCGGCCACCAGCACGTCACCCACTGCGCCCACGGTGCCCGCCGACCCGTAGGCCACGTCCCAGGCTTTGCGGTGGTAGGCCGACAGGGCTTCGTCCAGCACGGCTTTGGCGGCGATTTCAGCCATTTGAAAGGCGTTGGTCGTGAACTGACCTTGCGGGAAGTAACGGGTAGACCAGGCAATGCTGCCCACGCGGTAAGACTCCATGACTTTGGGTTCAAGCCCCTGGCCCAAAATCAGCTCGGTCGAGCGCCCGCCAATGTCCAACACCAAGCGCCGCTCTTCAGACGGTGGCAGCATGTGTGCCACGCCTTGGTAGATCAAACGGGCCTCTTCGCGGCCTGAGATCACATCAATCGTGAAACCCAGGGTTTTGTTGGCACGGGTTAAAAATTCGTCGCGGTTGCGGGCTTCGCGCAGGGTTTGGGTGGCCACGGCCCGCACCTCGGTGGCCTTGAAGCCTGAAAGCCGTTCCCCAAACCTGGCCAAACATTCCAGTCCGCGCTGCATGGCAGCCGGGGTTAAATTGCGGTTTTCGTCCAGCCCATTGCCCTGGCGAACGGTTTCTTTGAGGTATTCGTGTCGCAAATACTGGCCGTGGTCAACGCGGCCAATTTCAAGCCGAAAGCTGTTCGATCCCAAATCTACGGCGGCAAGGCGGGTGGCGTTTTGCATCAACTGGTAACTTTTGTCAGGTAGGCGGGCCACAGCATAGCACTGGCTTTGTGACAATCGCCACCCTGGCAGCCAGCCTCTGGTCAGGCCAATTGGTCGGTTTTGGCCTGATTTTTGGAAAAAAGAACCTGCAGGTTCTTTTTTTATAAAAAAACCTTAAAAATGGCCAAAATATGAATAAAATAGGCCTCTAGCTCTCGAATTTATTCAATAGTTTGCTATATATTTAATAGTAAATTGTTTCGTCTTGGTGCAATGCCTACAAACGCTCGGACCTGGTTTGTCACGTCAGTGTCACAAAACCTTCTTACATTGCATCCAAGGGATTGGCGAAATACGGCCAATTCAGGTTGTCCAAGTTTGTTTCAGTCCAGTTTTATTCAAATCCGAAAGGCTTTCCCATGAAAACCAGTTTCAATTCAGCGCTTATCAGTCTGGCCGCTTTGGCCGCCTTGGCAGGCTCCAATGTCGCGGTCGCTCAAGAGATTACAGGAGCGGGTGCCACTTTCCCTGCACCAGTTTACGCAAAGTGGGCCGCCGATTACAACAAAGCCACTGGAGTGAAAATTAATTATCAATCCGTAGGTTCAGGCGCAGGAATCAAGCAAATCGATTCCAAAACAGTCGACTTTGGTGCATCCGACATGCCCCAGACCGATGAGGTGTTGAAAGCCAAAGGGCAGTTTCAGTTTCCCACGGTCATTGGCGGTACGGTACCCGTGATCAATATCAAGGGAATTGCACCGGGGCAGATGAAGCTGGATGGTCAGGTTCTTGGCGACATTTTTCTAGGCAAAATCACCAAATGGGATGATCCTGCCATCAAGGCGCTCAACCCTGGTTTAGCTTTGCCAGATGCGGCCATTTCGCCAGTGCGACGCGCCGACGGTTCGGGCACGACTTTCAACTTCACCAACTATTTGAGCCGTGTTCACCCTGAGTGGAAAGCAAAAGTGGGTGAGGGCACAGCAGTGAATTGGCCAGTGGGCGCGGGCGGCAAAGGAAACGAGGGCGTCGCCGCTTTCGTGAACCGCCTGCCCAATTCAATCGGCTATGTGGAGTACGCGTACGTCAAGCAAAACAAAATGACCTACACGCTCATGAAAAACCGCGACGGCGTGTTTGTCGCTCCTGATGACGAAACCTTCAAGGCAGCCGCTGTGGGCGCCGATTGGAACAAATCGTTTTACCAGCTCATTACCGACCAGCCAGGCAAGAATGCTTGGCCTATCACCACAGCCACCTTCATTTTGATGAGCCTGAAGCAGGACAAGCCCGCCAATGCGACAGAGACCTTCAAATTCTTCACCTGGGCTTACAAAAGCGGCGACAAGATTGCTTCCGACCTGGATTACGTGCCAATGCCAGATAGCGTTATTGGTGCCATTGAAAAAGCATGGGCTCAGGTGACGGATGCCACTGGAAAGCCAGTCGCTATCAAGTGATTTTGTTGGTCATTGCGCGTTTTAACCACTTAAACTGAATTGGGAGTAAGCCCTGTGTCCTCTACACTTGCGCCAGACCAGATGTCCCGCAGCATATCTGCTGCCAGTTCTGAACGTGCAATGACCCAACCGCCCCCCGTCAAAAAGGCCCGCTCCGGGCCCATGGCTGACCGCATTTTTGGCTGGCTGGCCAAAGGTGCGGCACTGTTCACCCTGGCCATGCTGGTCGCCATCTTGGTGTCGCTGACCATCAGCGCCTGGCCAGCCATTGAGAAATTTGGCTTTGGTTTTTTGACCAGCACCGTTTGGGATCCAGTCAAAAACGAGTACGGCGGCTTGGTCATGATCTATGGCACCTTGATGACATCGTTCATCGCCTTGCTGATCGCAGTGCCCATCAGTTTTGGCATCGCGCTGTTTCTGACTGAACTCTCGCCGGCTTGGCTCAAGCGACCGTTGGGTACGGCTATTGAGCTGTTAGCGGCTGTCCCTTCGATTGTTTACGGCATGTGGGGTCTGCTGGTGTTCAGCCCCGTGCTGTCGACCTACGTGCAACAACCCATGCAGGCGCTATTGGGTGGCGTGCCTTACTTAGGGGCGCTTTTTTCAGGTCCACCGGTGGGCATAGGCATCTTGTCGGCCGGCATTATTTTGGCCATCATGATCATCCCGTTCATTGCCGCGGTCATGCGCGATGTGTTTGAAGTCACGCCGACCTTGCTCAAAGAATCTGCCTACGGTTTGGGGGCCACCACCTGGGAAGTCGTCTCCAAAGTCGTTTTGCCCTACACCAAAGCGGGTGTCGTGGGCGGCATCATGCTGGGCTTGGGGCGAGCGATTGGCGAGACCATGGCGGTCACCTTCGTCATTGGTAACTTCAACCAACTGGAGTCTCTCAGCCTGTTTCAAGCGGCGAACAGTATCACTTCCGCGCTTGCCAATGAGTTTGCCGAGGCGGGGGAGGGCTTGCACCAAGGCGCTTTGATGTATTTGGGATTGGTCCTGTTTTTCATCACCTTTGTGGTGCTTGCGCTGTCCAAGTTGCTGCTGTCCCAGCTTAAAAAGAGTGAAGGCGTGAAAACATGACCACGGGTGACTTGTTGATTCAATCCGCCACGCTAGAAGCCACGCGGCAAGCTAAATACGCACAGCGCAAAGTGGTGAACCGCGTTGCACTGGTACTGTCTTTGCTTGCCATGGCATTTGGCCTGTTTTGGTTGTTCTGGATTTTGTTTGAAACGATTCGTTTAGGAATTGGTGGCTTGAGCTTTGCGACATTGACCGAAATGACGCCGCCACCCAATGACGAAGGCGGTTTGGCCAACGCCATGTACGGCTCCTTTTTGATGGTCATGCTGGCAACCTTTGTCGGCACGCCCATTGGCATCATGGCGGGCATTTACCTAGCTGAGTTCAATCCCAAAGGCTGGTTGGCAACGGTCACGCGGTTTGTCAACGACATTTTGTTGTCTGCACCCAGCATCGTGATTGGCTTGTTTGTCTATGCCGTCATCGTGTCACGTTTCAAATCGTTCTCGGGTTGGGCGGGCGTGATGGCCTTGGCGCTCATTGTCATTCCGGTGGTGATTCGCACCACTGAAAACATGCTGCAATTGGTGCCCCCAGGACTGCGTGAAGCGGCCTATGCGCTGGGCGCACCCAAGTGGAAAGTCATTTTGAGCATCACCTTGAAGTCGGCCAGGGCGGGGGTGGTCACAGGTGTCATGTTGGCCATTGCCCGCATTGCAGGGGAAACCGCGCCTCTGTTGTTCACCGCGCTTAGCAACCAGTTCTGGACGTCGAGTTTGAGCGAGCCCATGGCCAGCTTGCCAGTGACGATTTTCAAATTCGCCATGAGCCCGTATGAAAACTGGCAAAAGTTGGCTTGGGCGGGCGTGTTCTTGATCACCATGACGGTGCTCGGCCTGAACATCATCGCCCGCATCGTGACGCGCAGCAAATAGTGGGTTCTACCGTGTTGGCTCCTTCGTCTCTTACTGTCTCTGCAAGAACCGTTCTCCTTACCACTTGAGATCCAAACCATGCCAGCTACCCTTGCAATTCAAGAGTCTTCCAAAATTTCAGTGAAAGACCTGAATTTCTATTACGGCAAATTTCATGCGCTCAAAGGCATCAACCTTGAAATCCCAGAGAAAAAAGTAACGGCCTTCATTGGTCCGTCGGGTTGCGGCAAGTCCACCTTGCTGCGCATTTTCAACCGCATGTTTGAGTTGTACCCCGAGCAGCGCGCCGAAGGCCAGATTTTGCTGGACGGTGAAAATTTACTCACCAGCAAGAAAGACGTTGCTTTGCTGCGGGCCAAAGTGGGTATGGTGTTCCAAAAGCCGACCCCCTTCCCAATGTCCATTTTTGACAATATTGCGTTTGGCGTGAAGCTGTTTGAAAACCTGAACGCGTCTGACATGGAAGAGCGTGTCGAGTGGGCGCTGCGCAAGGCAGCTTTGTGGACTGAAGTCAAAGACAAGCTGCAGCAAAGCGGCTCGGGTCTGTCAGGCGGGCAGCAACAGCGCCTTTGCATTGCACGGGGCATTGCCATCAAACCCGAAGTGCTGCTGCTGGATGAGCCTTGCTCCGCGTTGGATCCTATTTCCACAGCCAAGATCGAATAGATGATTTCTGAGATGAAGAAAGACAACACCGTGGTCATCGTCACCCACAACATGCAGCAAGCGGCCCGTTGCAGCGACTACACCGCCTATATGTACTTGGGTGACTTGATGGAATTTGGCTCGACCGAGCAAATGTTTTTCAAGCCCACCCGCAAAGAAACCGAAGACTACATCACGGGCAGGTTTGGCTAAGACGGCCAAAGCCAACCCACGCAATAAGGAGCAACATGTCTGAAAAACACCTGTCAACCCAGTTCGATACAGAGCTCACCTCAGTCTCTACCCGGGTTATGGAATTGGGCGGTCTGGTTGAGTCGCAAATTCGTCAAGCTATTTACGCTCTATCCCAGTTCAACATGGAGGTGGCTGAGCAAGTACTGGCCACCGAGGCGCGCGTCAATGCCATGGAACTTGATATTGACCGCGAGTTGTCCAGCATCATTGCCAGGCGGCAACCCACCGCGCGCGATTTGCGCCTCTTGATTGCCATTTCCAAAACTACAGCGAATCTGGAACGTGTGGGCGATGAAGCCGAAAAAATCGCGCGGATGGTGCGCTCCATCATCAACAGCGGTGCGCCGCGTTCACTGCCTTCGCTTGAGCTTCGCGTGGCTGCTGACTTGGCATCTGCACTGCTGAACAAAGCCCTGAACGCTTTTGCCCGCTTGGACACCACAGCGGCCGTGTCCATCCTGAAGGAAGATGACTTGATCGATCAGGAGTTTGACGGCTTTGTGCGCAAGCTGATCACCTACATGATGGAAGACCCGCGCATGATTTCGCCCAGCCTGGACTTGCTGTTTTTGGCCAAAGCGATTGAACGCATTGGCGATCACGCCAAAAATATCGCCGAGTTCATTATCTATGTCGTCAAAGGTGAAGACGTGCGCCATTCCTCCATCGAACAGATCGAGTCGGTGGTGCGATGAAAAGCATGCCAGGCGTTCTCATTGTTGAAGACGAGCCTGCGATTGCAGAGCTGATCTCTGTCAACTTGCGCCACAACGGCTTCACGCCCACTTGGGCCAGCGACAGCGCTAGCGCCCAACGTGAGCTAGACGCCGTGTTGCCAGACGTGATTTTGCTGGACTGGATGTTGCCCGGTGAAAGTGGTTTGTCATTGGCCAAGCGCTGGCGGGCAGACGCCCGCACCAAAGCGGTTCCTATCATCATGCTCACTGCACGTGGGGCTGAGGCGGACCGAATTGCGGGGCTCGATGCTGGGGCGGATGATTACATTGCCAAGCCTTTTTCGACAAAGGAAATGCTGGCCAGAATCAGGGCAGTGCTTCGGCGGCGCGCGCCAGAGCAAGCGGGCGGGGTGGTTTCGATAGGTGGATTGTCGTTGGATGCCTCGACTCACCGGGTGACCTTCAATGGCGAAGGATTAAAGCTGGGCCCCACTGAATTTAAATTGCTCCATTACCTGTTGACCCACGCTGAACGTGTTCACAGCCGTTCCCAATTGCTGGACAAAGTGTGGGGTGACCATGTGTTCATTGAAGAGCGGACTGTGGATGTGCATGTCAAAAGGCTTCGCGAGGCTTTGGCAGGTGCAGGGGCTATGGTAGAAACCGTGCGTGGCGCGGGTTACCGGGTCACATCCAAACCTTCGCAGCCTGTGGTTAAAGCTGTTGCGCCCCAATCTTTGCCGGTAGAGTTGCCGTTAGCACAGACCTGATGCCGATATGACGCAACTCTGATGTTGTCCTGGTGCTGCTTGCCAGGCACCTTGTCGATACGCCTGCCTTGGGATTCCCGCAGGTGATTTCGGTAACTCACTGACGGTTCTGTGTAGTATCGCGGCATGTTCATGCGCTATTTCTATTTTTTGTTGACCCAGCTCAGTGGCGCTGGAGTGGGTGCGTTGGTGGCACTGGCAGCAGGCCCCGGTCGCACTTGGATTGGCGTTGCAGCGGGTTTGTTGGTGTCGGGCAGCTTGTGGATGTTGATTGATTCACTTCGTGGTGCCAGGTTGCTCAACTGGCTGCGCGATGCCAATGTCAGCAGTTCGGCGCCACTTCTTGCGTTCAGTGGTGGCGCATGGGGCGATGTCTACGACAGGGTGCGTCGGCAGCTGCGCAGCCGCGACGGCCTGATTCAGGCGGGAGACGCTCGCCTGCAAGACTTTTTGGCGGCTTTGCAGGCCTCCCCCAACGGCGTCGTGCTGCTGGATGTCGAATCTCGCATTGAATGGTTCAACCAAACTGCCTCCTCGCATTTCGGCTTTGAGCCTGACAGAGACTTGGCTCAGCACATTAGCAATCTGGTCCGTGACCCCAGCTTTGCAGCCTATGTCGCGGGCCGCAATTTTGAGCAAGACGTTGTCATGCGGGGCTCAAACGACTCAAGCACTCGCCCTGTCAA
Source organism: Rhodoferax sp. (assembly GCA_031431035.1). Taxonomy (GTDB): domain Bacteria; phylum Pseudomonadota; class Gammaproteobacteria; order Burkholderiales; family Burkholderiaceae_C; genus JANYCG01. The sequence goes on along the minus strand of JANPCR010000289.1, from coordinate 5,468 downwards.
GTTGGCCGTACAGCTGTACCCCTATGGTGAAGGCCGGCTGTTGCTATTGTCTATAGACATCACCGCTTTGGAGCAAGCCGACGTGATGCGGCGCGATTTTGTCGCCAATGTTTCTCATGAAATTCGCACGCCGCTGACCGTGCTTGCGGGTTTTGTGGAGACTTTGCAGACTTTGCGTCTGACTGAAGACGAGTGCCAACACTACCTGGGTCTGATGGCGCAGCAGTCTGAACGCATGCAGACTTTGGTGATTGACTTGCTGATGCTGTCCCGACTGGAGGGTAGTCCGCCGGTGAGCGCATCGGATTGGACGCCTGTTCAGAGTTTGATGGACGACGTCGGCAATGCAGTTCGGGGCTTGAGTTTTGTACTGAAGGAAACAGGTGACATCGCCCATTCCCTACGGGTTGAGGTTGAAGAGGGTGTCGAAATTGCGGGCAGTCAGAGTGAATTGACCAGCGCCATGACCAACCTGGCTTGCAACGCCGTTCGCCACACCCCTGCGAGCGGTGAAATTCAGGTCCATTGGAGCATGATGGCCGATGGTCGGGGTGAGTTTTCGGTGCAAGACACTGGCCCAGGCATTGCCGCAGAACATTTGCCTCGGCTGACTGAACGTTTCTACCGGGTTGACCGCAGCCGCTCTCGTGAAACTGGGGGAACTGGCTTGGGCTTGGCGATTGTCAAGCATGTTGCCCAGCGTCATGGGGCAGAGCTAAAGATAGCCAGCACGCCTGGCTTTGGTTCACGGTTTTCGATTGTTTTTCCAGCCAGCCGGGTGCGAAAAGCCATGCTTCTGGTGCCTGAATCAGCCAGCTGAACCTGCGGATTGGAATCGCAATAAACAATCAGGTTTGGCGCAGTTCCTGCCTCGTGACATAAGCCAGAATGAACGACAAGGCCGCAGCAGTGATTCCCAGGGCTACAGTACTGGCCAACCAGAAAGCCGCCGCATTTTGCTGTGCTGGCCACGAAAACAGGCCCTGATACGCCAGCAAATAACCGCCGCCCAATCCACCGCCCCACAGCATGACACAATAAACCGTCAAGGGCGCCACCACAACCCGAAAGCAACGCAAAAAGAACACGCAACTGGCTTGCAAGGCGTCGAACAGGTGAAACACAACGACCCATCCCATCAAAGGCAGTGTCATGGCGATGACATCCGGGTTGGCTGAGTAGATTGAAATCAAGAAGCCGCGTGTTGAGAAAATCAGAATACTCAAAGCAAGCGATGTACCGGCCACCATGAAAAAGCCCAAGCGAATCGCCTGTAGCGCTTGCCCTGTGTTACCAGCCCCTCGCCAGTAGCTGACCCGCGCACTGGCTGCAATCGCAATTGACAAAGGAACCATGTACATCACGGCAGTCAAGTTCGATGCTATTTGGTGACTGGCTGTGGCAGTCACGCCCAGCCTTGCAATGAAGAGCGCCATCAAGGTGAATGAAGTGACCTCCACCAGAATACTCAAGCCCCCTGGAATCCCAAGCCTTGCAAACTCACCAATTTGCCCCCAGCGTGGCGCTTCCATTGCCCGCCAAATGCCCAAGGGACGGTACAAAGGGTGGCTGCGCAGCAGGCAAAGGGCAAGGCCAAGCAGAACATAGTTCACAACCAAAGTTGCCCAGGCACAACCCACGGCACCCTGTGCGTCTAGACCCCACCCGCCAAAAACGAACCAAACAGAAAGCGGAATTTTGACGAATAACGCGCCAATCTGGAGCATGGTGACCAGCAGGGGTTTGCCCAATCCTTGGTTCAAGGTGCTGTACATGCGAAACAACAAGGCAGGGGGCAAGGCCATGGCCAGCACATTCAAATAACGGGTGGCCTCGACTTGAAGTTCCTGGGGCACCTGCGTCCATCGCAATAGCGCACCAGGTGACAGCAAAAGGTACATGCCAAGCGCGATCGTGATGCCGCACAGGTACAAAGCCTGCCGAAAGGACCGACCGATTTCTTTTCGCTGCCCAGCGCCGTGCAGTTCTGCCCACACGGGTAAGAGCGATTGCAACACCCCCATCAGTCCCACAAAAATGCTGATGTAGACGGAGGTTGCTATCGATAGGGTGGCCAATGCGGTGTCTGAGTAACGACCCGCGACAATCGTGTCGGTGACGCCAAACGCCATCACTGCCAGTTGCCCAACCAGCACCGTGCCGGCGTGCCGTGAAATGAACTTTAGGTCAGACACAGGGCGTGATTTGGTTTTGAAAGTGCAAGTTCAGGCACCCCTAAGGTTGTGTTCGGCGGTAAAGCAATACGTCGTCGTCTCTGTCGGTGGGGCGGTAGCCAAAAAACTGCGGCGTCCATTGGGATGGCGTAACTACCTCGCCCAACGTTTGGGTGGCGTCACGGTCCACCAAAAGCCATAGGCAGTTCGCCTGCTTTTGTGCAGCTTTCAGGCTCAAACCGCCGTAGTGTTGAAAAGCGGCTATTTGCCCCCTGTCTAAACCGTGCGTTTCGACGCAATCGGGTTTTTTGATGACTTTGACAATACTTTGAGCCAAGGTGGTGTAGCCCCGCGCATAGTCCAGCAATGGCAACCACAAGGTCATTAAAAGCAACCAGCTAAGAGCAGCCCCACCCGCTGGCAAAACAAGACTCTTCCAGATCGCTGCGGGGTGACGCCCAATTCGCCATTTGACCAGCCATCCCCAAGCCAGCGTGGCAGCCAAAGCCAGCAGAAATGGCGTGTATGAGAAACTGTGAACAAAACCCGGCGCCAGCCGCTCAACATTGAGCGCGGGCTGAGGCGGGACACCGGTTTGAAGGGCGATCCAGACCACCCAGATACAAATTGCGCACCCTGTGAAAAACAAGAGGGTGAACCAGTCAATTAGCGCAGAAAAACTTCGACCCAAAGTGGGCAACGCAAATGCGGCCAAAGCGGCCATAGCAGGCAGTACCAGAAGCAACGCACGGTCGCCGCCAGACGTCACGAGGGTACTTACCAACGTGATTGCCAAAAACATCAAGGGCACGGTCAAGTGACTTTGAACTCGCCCGCTGAAAATAGGGCGCAGATGGCGGCGCCAATGCCAAAGCGCCAACAAAACCAAGGGCCAGGCTGGCCATGTGAACCAAACCAGCAGGCGCCCGATGCCCTGCCATTCGTTCCAATTAAGCTCTGGCAAAGCAATGCGCCAGCGCCAAAGACCGAGCATGCCAACAGCCACGGCAATCACCAAAGCGAGGGTGAAAATCTCAGCTGCATAGCTGGAGCTTTTTGAGCCTTGGTTTGGGAGATCCTGGCCTTCCTGAGTCTGATCCAGCCAATTGACCAACGCACCCCCTAACCCGAGGGTCACGGCCAGTGACGGGGCTCCTGACAAGGCCAGACCCAGCAAAGCAACGATGCCCGCTATGGTCGGCGCAAGCCTGCGAAACGACAGGGCCGAAATGGCGTAAAACCCAAGCGCAGTGAAGCAGAGTTGCGCGACCGCGGGCGTGACCTCATGGGATAACTGAGCCAGACCTAAACAAGCAATAAAGGCCAGCAAACCGCCATCTGCTATCGCGCGGGCGTAGTCTGGCGCCGAGGCTTCGCCCCCGAACGCAAAGGCAACAGGCTGTGCGGCTGGTCTGCGTGCAAGGTAATAGGTGCCATACCAAGTGGCAATGAGAGAAAAGGCAAGCATGACCATGAATGGGATTCGTGCCGCAAATTCCGGCGCAACCCAAGCAGGTGCAATTTGTATGGCCCAGGCACCCAGCCAATACGGCAAGAGCGCGTCCACTGTGGGCGCAAGGCCTGACAATTGGGGTGCAAACCAATTCGTTTGGCCGCCCGCCAATGCCGCCATGTACCCATAAGCGGTCATATCAGCACTCTTCCAGGGCTCGCGCCCTATGAACCCGGGCAGGACGTAGGCAAGGCAAAACAGCCACAAGGCCACTCGAGGCAAGCGGCGCACAGCGCCTTGGGCAACGATTGCGGGTGTGGGCAGGTTCACGCGCGAGGCAGAGTGGGGGAATAGATCAAAAGAACTTCAGGTTGCAAACAAACGATTCGATGGTGGCTCAAATGGGCTGGTTGTTTGACTGCAGGCAAAAATGCAAAAGGGCAGCCCGGATGTCCGGCTGCCCTTTGAAATCGCCAAAGATGACGATCATGCCGCTTGGAGCGACCTTTTGACCAATGTCTTATTTGGCAGCGGTTTTACCGAAGCGGTTGCGGAATCTTTCAACACGACCGCCCATGTTGTCCACAGATTTTTGTGTGCCGGTATAAAAAGGATGTGATTCGCTGGACGTGTCGAGTTTGTACAGAGGAAGTTCGCGACCATCTTCCATTTTGATCATTTCTTTCGCATTGGCGCAAGAACGGGTCACAAATTTGAAATTGTTGGAGAGGTCAACAAAGCAAACCTCGCGGTAATTGGGGTGAATGCCTGCTTTCATATCTCGTCCTTCATCTCTTGTGTTTCAGATGCGCCAGCCGTACCAGACGATTCCGGTGTACTTTTCGCGTTAGCCTCAAATTATATACCGAAATTTTGCCTTTTGAAGGCAGGAAAAATGACGCCGATTACCCGCCACGCCTCATTTGCTCGAAGAATTCGATGTTGCTCTTGGTGCCTTTCATCTGCTTCAAGACCAGTTCCATTGCGTCTATCTCATCCATGTTGTATAGGAATTGGCGCAGTATGCGGGTCTTTTGCAAAACTTCAGGTTGAAGCAGCAATTCTTCGCGTCGGGTTCCGCTGCGGTTGAGTTGAATCGATGGGAACACGCGTTTTTCGTACAAACGGCGATCCAGATGAATCTCTGAATTGCCCGTTCCCTTGAATTCCTCAAAAATCACTTCGTCCATACGGCTTCCTGTGTCGACCAAGGCTGTCGCGATGATGGTGAGTGAGCCACCTTCCTCCACATTTCGAGCGGCACCCAAAAAGCGCTTGGGCCGTTGCAGTGCGTTTGAATCAACGCCGCCCGTCAGTACTTTGCCCGACGAGGGCACTACATTGTTGTAAGCGCGAGCCAGCCGGGTGATGGAGTCCAGCAAGATGACCACATCTTTCTTCAATTCAACCAGACGTTTGGCACGTTCAATCACCATTTCGGCCACGTGCACGTGTCGAGCAGCAGGTTCGTCGAAGGTGGATGCAATCACTTCGCCTTTGACGGTACGCTGCATCTCAGTGACCTCCTCAGGCCGCTCGTCGATCAACAAGACCATCAGGTAACTATCGGGGTAATTGGCTGAAATGGCGTGGGCGATGTGCTGCATCATCACCGTTTTGCCGCTTTTGGGCTGCGCCACAATCAAGGCGCGCTGCCCTTTGCCGATGGGTGCAATGATGTCAATCACGCGCCCTGTGATGTTCTCGTCACCTTTGATGTCTCGCTCAAGCTTCATCTGTTCTTTGGGGAACAGAGGCGTCAAATTCTCGAACATCACCTTGTGTTTGTTTTCTTCAGGCCCTCCACCGTTGACCCGGTCGAGCTTGTTCAAGGCAAAGTA
>JANPCR010000288.1:0-1565 GCA_031431035.1 Rhodoferax sp. | reverse complement strand
AATTCAATCGCTTCGTTGCGCTTGTAAGAGCTGTCAAATTCTTTGCCATCGGGAAAGGTGCCTCGGTAGTGCACTTTGACTTTGTCAGTCGCGCTGGGGCTCGCCCCCGTTCCGTCTTTGAGTGAGCGGTAAACCAAGCCTGTTGGCGTGACCACGGCCCCGGCTTCCTTGGCGGCAGCGTCCAGGACGGGGTTGGCGGCGGCTGCCGCAGCGGCAGGCGCAGCGGGCGGGGTTTGCGCGATGGAACCCAGGGCGGCTGACAAGGCACTAGCCATCAATGCCAAACGGACGGTGTTTTTAACGTTCACGGAAAACCTCTTTGAAAATAGGGCGGGTCAAATTCGACTGGCAGATTGTCGCAGGACTGCCTTTAGACTTCAGGCTTTGGGGCTCTTGTGAATTTGCAAGCAGCTGCAACTTGAAACGACTGATTCACCAGCGAAAAATTAGGGATTTATGACAAGTTTTGACTTTGACCTGTTCGTCATTGGTGGTGGCAGCGGTGGCGTGCGAGCTGCCCGCATGGCGGCTCAACGCGGCGCGCGCGTGGCCATGGCCGAGGCGGGGGGCACGGCCATGTTGGGCGGCACTTGCGTCAACATGGGTTGCATTCCCAAAAAGCTGTATTCGTATGCCGCGCATTTTGCCGAAAGCTTTGAGCATTCCCATGGTTTTGGCTGGGAGGGCGATGCCCCCAAGCTGAACTGGAGAACGCTGAAGGCCAATCGAAAAAAAGAGTTGGCCCGCCTGAATGGCATTTACTTGACGATGCTGACCAACGCGGGCGTGACGGTCGTCAACGGTTTCGCCCGCTTGCTGGATGGGCACACGGTCGAGGTCAACGGCAAACCGCACAGCGCCAAACATATTTTGGTGGCGACTGGCGGCACCCCCAGTGTGCCCGACATGGCTGGGCGCGAGCATGTGGTTACATCCAACGAGATGTTTGATCTGGAGCCTTTCCCTAAGCGCTTGGTGGTGGTGGGGGGTGGCTACATCGCCTGCGAATTCGCGTCTATCTTCAATGGTTTGGGCTCGCACGTCACCCAGCTTTACCGGGCAGCGCAGGTGCTGCGCGGGTTTGACGACGAAGTGCGCGGCTTCATGGGTGCCGAGATGGTCAAAGCCGGTGTTGATTTGAAATTGAACGCCGACGTGGCCCGCATTGAACGCGGCGAAGACGGCCTGCAAGTCACCTTGGTCGATGGCAGCACGGTGCTGGCTGACACGGTGCTTTACGCGACAGGCCGCGTGCCCAACGTGAAGGGCTTAGGGCTGGAGGGTTTGGGCATCACCCTTGGCAAAGACAACGCCATTGTGGTGAACGTGGATTACCAGACCAATTTGCCCTCGGTGTTTGCACTGGGCGACGTGACAGCCCGGGTGCAACTGACCCCCGTGGCACTGGGCGAGGCCATGGTCTTGGTGGATTTTTTGTTTGGCCCCTTGGCTGGCAAATCCAAACGCAGCATGAGCTACCACTTCATTCCGACGGCGGTTTTCACGCACCCCAATATCGGCACCGTGGGGTTTTCAGAGGCTGACGCACGGCGAGAGTTTGGCGA
>JANPCR010000287.1:0-39500 GCA_031431035.1 Rhodoferax sp. | reverse complement strand
CAGCACCACGTCTTCGGCAAAATCGGCCTGAAGTTCGGGGTCGGTCATGGCGTTGCCGCCGTATTTGATGACCAGTGTCTTGCCATGAAACTTGCGAATGTAAGGCAAGGCCTGCGCCAAAATTTCGGCTTTGTCGCGCGGCGCAATGTTCAGCGGTTCGGTCATGGTGGTGGTTGGCGGTGAAGTGTGGATGGAGGCAAGGCAAGATTGGCAATGCAGGGTCAAAGCCAAAAATGCTATAATATCAATAGCAAACTATGACCATTATTCGAGAGCTAGAGGCCTATTTGATTGATATTTTGACGAAATTAGGGTCATTTTGGAAAAAAAGAATCTGCAGGTTCTTTTTTTTAAAAACCGCCTGTTTTGAGCGCATAGGACAGATGAGCGTAACCGAATTGGGTTGCGGCAACCCAAAACGGACCCATCAAGCAAATCAATTTGCGCCAATCACTTGAGGCGAACGGATGCACGAAACTCAACCTAACCCAAATCAACTCAACTCAACTCAACCCAGCTTGGTCGAGATCCCTCAAACAGGCGCAATGGCAAACTCTTCTTTTTGCCGCCCCTGAGCCACCAAAGCCGTTAGCCAGCGCGGCATCAGGCCGCGGCCAGTCCAGCTTTCGCCGTTGGGGCCCCGAAATTTGGCAGCCACTGCGATGCCTGCCCGCGCTGAAGGTCCCTTGGCACGGGCCTTGGCCGACGAGGCGGTTGATGAGGCCCGATTGCCTGCCGAGCCTCTTCCCAGGCTTTTGCCAGTGCTTGACCGTTTGCCACCCGAGCGCCCGCTTTTAGCGCCACTCTTAGGGCCTTGCAAATCTTTTAACGTGATACCAAAGGCACTCATGCGGGCCAGAATATCTTGCACCGTTTTGTCAAACTCTTTGATGCGAATTTCATCGGCCTGCTTTTGCAGTTTGTCTATTTGACCCTGAATCTCAACCAGATTATTCATATAGCAACCTTATTTTGGTATTTCCACAACGACGTTAAATCCCTACTGATGAAAATCTCATTTATTTTTATCAACAGGATTATCAATCGAATTGAACTTCAATGCGTCACATTATCACGTTTCAATACTTTCAAAGCCGTCAAAACTATTATCTTGATGTCAAAAGCAAATGACTGAGTTTGCAAATACGCAGCGTCCAACGCCACTTTTTGAGGAATTGGCAACTCGTCTCGCCCGTTGATTTGAGCCCAGCCCGTCAGGCCGGGCACCAGCGTGTGCACGCCTGCCTGGGTGCGCAATTCAATCAAATCTTGCTGGTTGAATAGCGCTGGCCTTGGCCCCACAAAACTCATGTCGCCCGCCAAAATGCTCCATAACTGCGGCAATTCGTCCAAACTGCTTTTTCGAATAAAGCTGCCAATTGGTGTCAAATAAGAATCGGGGTTGGGCAGCAAATGGGTGGCCACCGCGGGCGTGTCAATTCGCATACTGCGAAACTTGGGCATTTTGAACAGCGCATTATGGCGGCCCACCCGGTCTGACCAATACAAAACAGGCCCTTTTGACGTGGCTTTGACGCAAAGGGCCACCAGTATCAGCGGCAACAGCAACAACAGCCCCGCCAAAAAAGCCAGTAGCAAATCAAACAGGCGTTTCACGGGTTTTGAAGTCCAGCCACCGCGCGGCGCAAGCCTTCTTCCACAACCACCGGTGGCTGCCAGGCCAGCAGATTTTTGGCTTTGGCTATGTCCACTTGAAGGCTGCAGCACAGGCGCTGCACTTCGTCTTCGCGCCCCAGCAGGGCCGCACCCGCTTGCAGCGCCCACACGGGCACCGGCAGCAGCCGCGGCGCCACACCCGCAGCCCGCGCCAGCCCGCGCACCAGTTCGGCAGTGGACAAATCGCGCCCGTCGCTGACCAAAAACGTCTGGTTGGCGGCTTTGGGGTGGTTGATGCAGGTCACGATGAAGTCGACCAGATTGTCCAGCGCCACCAAACTGCGCCGGTTGTTAACCGCCCCTAGCGCCAAGGGCCGCCCCAGCTTCACCGCTTGCATCAGGGCTGCAAAATTGGCTTTCACGCCTGGCCCGTAGACCAGTGGCGGCCGAATGATCACCACCTCCATGCCGGTATCGGCACCGACTTGGCGCAAGCCCTGCTCGGCCTCGTATTTGCTCAGGCTGTAAGCGTCTTGCGGATTGGCAATGTCAGCTTCGGTGAAAGGCCTGTCCAATTGCGTACTTTCGCCGTTGACCTTGGCGGTACTGACAAAAATAAACCGTTTCACACCGGCATGTGCCGCCTGGCGGGCCAGGTTCAAACTGCCTTCGACGTTGACCGCACGAAACGCCGCCATCGGGTCGCCCGCGGTGTCTTGCATGACGTGCACGCGGGCCGCCAAGTGAATCACGCTGGTGGCGGAGACCAAGGCAGACTGCCATTGGGTGGCGGGGCCAATATCCAGGCCCCCAATCAAGCCTGCTATCGAGGGTTGGGTACTGCCCTGTGTCGCCAAACGCCGAGCGGTCGGCACCACGCTGTAAACGCCCAGTGCGGCAAGCTTGCTGCAAATCGCGCGCCCCACAAAGCCATCGCCGCCTGTGACCAGGATGCGGTGTTGGCTTTGCGTTGACTCAGGCTGGTCCATGGCTTGCAGGTGGGGGCGATGTTGCGGGGTTGGTCAGGGTGTCGTAAAAGCTTACCATTTCGTTGGCAATGGCTTGGGCGGGAAACAATGTCAAGACGCGCGCGCGCGCTTGCTGCCCCATTTTCGCTCGAAGTGGGTCATCGGACAGCAGTGTTACAAGCGCGTTGGACAATTCATCGGCCTGGCCTGGCGCAACCAGCAGGCCGGTGCTGCCGTCTTCTACTGCGTCCACAATGCCATTGATGCGGGTGGCGACTGCTGGCACCCCACATGCTGCCGCTTCGATGAGGGTCATGCCAAACCCCTCGCGGTAGCTGGGCAGGCAAAACAGATCGGCTGCCGCCATGAAGTGCTCAGGCTGGTTTGTAAATGTCACATAGTGCAGCCGATTGCGACAAGAACCGGCAAGGTCTTGAAGCTGACTGAACGAAATATCCTCTTGTGTGCCAACCAGCAGCAAGTGGACGTCGCTCGCAACTTCGATCCCCGCTGCGACACCCGCATCGACCCCCACATTGGCACCGATACCCGTTTCAGCGCTGCAAACAGTTTTGAAGGCTTGAAGCAAGTCAAACAAGCCTTTGTCGTGGTTGAGTCGGCCCATGTACAGAATCAACTTGACGTTTTGCGCAATGCCAAGCTGCTGGCGAACACGCAGCCGGGCGGCTGCATCGGGTTGAAACCGGGCTGAATCAACCCCGCAAATGGAGCCCGCGCCCATCACACTGGAATGGCCCCGCTTGACGACCCCTTCGGCCATTAAAAACTGCTGTTGGGATCGGCTGACGGCAAGAACATGGGTTGCCAAGGCCGCAACCTCCGCGTCCATTAATTTCAGCGCGCGACGCTTGACTCCCGTGCGGGTTGCCCACACCTCACCGTGAAAGGTGTGAATGCGAACCGGTACGCGCGCCACCCAAGCGGCCAGCATACCCAAAAGCCCCGTTTTGGGAAAATGCGAGTGCACGATGTCAAACGACTCGCGCCGGAACAAACGGATCAATTGAACCAGCACTTGCAGATCACGCCAGGGTGAAGGTTTGCGTTCAATACCCAGCCAAACAACCCGCGCTGGCAGGCCGTCAATCAAATGCGCGTCGGTTGCGTTGCAGACCACCGTCACCTCGTACTTTTGCGCGGCCGCCTCAATATGGCCGCGCAAAAAAGTGTGCACGATGGCCGGAATAGTTGCCACCAAACAAAGCTTCTTCATGGCCCATCAGCCGTAGACGGCCTGCCCCCCAAAGCTGTCCGCGCTATTTCTGCCTGCATCATTTGAACCATGCGAGCACCGCCTTGACAGCGTTCAACACGGCTCGCGTCAGCTTCACGCCCAGCACCTGCGCCATCGCAAAGCTCACATACGAGCGCGCCATGGCAAGCCGCCACGCCCAACCTGGCGTGTGCAAGCCGTTTTTAAGTTGGGCGCTACGCACCTCGCGCAGGGCCTTTAAATTGTTGCCAGGGTTGGAACTGATGCCCCCTTGGCGCATGGCGGTGACCACGGTATCGGGTAAAAAAAGCGCGTCGTTTTGCTTCAGCTCACGAAGCAGCAAGTCGTAATCACCGGCTATGCGAAAGCTGGCATCAAAGTTGCCATGCTGGGCGAACAAGTCTTGTCGGTGCATCACAGCCGGGTGAGGCAGGCACATCAGTTCTTTGAATCGCTCTTGAATTTGGTTCCAGGGCTTGCCTATCGGGTGCAATTCGCGACCTTGGCTGTCCAGCAGCATAATTTGTCCGTAAACCACGCGAATGCCGAGCGGAACGCTCACTAACTGGTTTGCCATGGTCTGCAACACGCTGCTGTCCCACAGGTAATCGTCAGAACCAATAAAGCAAATCCAGTCGCCACGGGCTTGGGCCAAGCCCTTGTTCCAGGCGTCGTAAATGCCTCGGTCGGGTTCTGAGACCCAGTAGTCAATTTTGTGCTGGTTCGACTCGATGATCTTCGCCGAGCCATCTTTGGACGCGCCATCCACCACTATCAGTTGGGTGCGCGCGTAGCTTTGGCTGTTCACGCTGTCCAAACACTGCTGCAACGTGGGTGCACCGTTGTAAACGGCGACGATGACCGATATCAAAGGCATGGAATCCATCGATGGGTCAATCAAAGGCTTGCTGGCTGTCATAAATCAAATGTTCCTGGCAACGGTAGCGTCACGGGCCGTATAAAAAAGTGCCAAAACCTGCGCGACCGAAACACCAGTAATGCACGGAACTGCACCACCCGGTTCATGCGGCTGATTGCAGTGCCAGTTGCAGTTAAAGCATGGCATCGGGTGCACGGCCGCCGCTGGTTTGACGCCCGCCACCGCAGAGGGGTAAGGCATAAAGCGGCCAAAATGCCCGCCCCCCAAAATGCAAACTGCAGGCGTGCCAACCGCTGCGGCCATGTGAACGGCTGAGGTTTCATTCGTCACCAAACCCTTGGCACCTCGCAGAACCTCTGCCAGTTCAGCCAGGGTTGTGGAGCCCCCCAGATTCAGTGCGCTTGGCACCCCACTTTGCTCAATGATTTGCTGGCAAAGCGCCTGCTCTGAGGCGCTTCCGCACAACACTGGGTACCATCGGGTTTGGCGGTGAATAGCTCCAATTACTTCTGCAAATCTCGCCGCTGGCCATTGCCGACCCACCCAGGACGCGCCAGGGAAAATGACGAAGTAGGGCCCCTGGATTGAGACTGGAGGTACCCGGGATACCTGCGCGGGCCATATCGGAAGGGACGCGTTGAACCCGTTGGCCTGGCGCCCAGTCTGCTTGATGTGTTTGCCCGATTGACTCAAGCCCCGAAAGAATTCTGCATTGCGTTCCAGTTCCATTAGAGGCTCGACGGCGGCGGGGACTAATTGGGTGTACCAGCGGTCAGCGATTTTCTTGAGTGCTGGCGGCATGTTGGATGTGTTGCCCACCGAGCCAATGCGATGCCTTGCTCCAGTTGCCCTAATCAAGGCGTCGCCTTCCAGATACACCCGCGAATAGCTTGGTTGTATGGCGATGTTTGCACCAATCCGGCGGATTTGGACGAGCAGCCGATAGCGGTAAATCGCATTGCTGTTCAGTCGCTTGATATCGACGGCAAGCAGCTCGTCCCAATAAGGCAAAAGCTTTGCAAACTCGTACAACAGCGAGTTGACACACAAGCAGATTCGATACTCAGGAAAGCTTTTTCGATATTCCTTGGCCGTGTCAAGCCAGATCATGAAGTCGCCAATCGAATCGACCCGAACCAGTACCAGGCGCTGAAAAGGTGAAACTGGAATTTTGACCCAGGCGACCCATGCGTCTGCCAGGGTAAACAAGGCGTAGTCCAGCAAACGGCGACACTGCCGCAAGAGCCTGGAAAACCACATTGGAAAACTCATGCCGACCGGGTTAGTGCTTGAAAAGCCAGCCGAATTAGCGCGCAACCACGTACAACACCGGCGCCAGAATTTCCGGATTGGGGTTGGAATTGACAGCCCGCAAAAATCTGACCACCCGCCGGTAGGCAAACCTGATGATTCGCTGAATGCCTTGTTTAAGGCCAGTTTTGTAGATTTCTTCAAAACCGTGAAATGTCATTTCTTTGAAGCCGGCAGCCAACAGAACCTGTGCCAAGCTGTGCTCTACAAAGCCGCTCACATGCGTGAAGTCGTTGAAGTGATGCAAGTAGCCAAAGGGACTTTGCAAATTCGGCACTTGAATAATCGCACGCCCTCCAGCGGCCAGGCTGCCACGAATGGCCTTGAGAAAATCAATGGTTTGGTCTCTGGGCACGTGCTCCAACACGTCCAGGCAAGTCACCAGTGAAAATTGGCCAGGGTGCTCGGCCAGCCATTGGGCCGAGTTTTCAGTGACAGAGCAGTTAAGGCCCAGCGACTTGCAAAATTTGACAGTCGAGGGCGATATATCAACCCCTTGGTAGGTGTAACCCCAGTCGCGCATGCAGGTCAGCATTTCCCCCCTGCCAATGCCAATATCCAAAACCAAAGCGGACTTTTCAGCCGGAAAATAAATTTGGTAGTTATTTTCAAACTGTTTGAATTTGAAAACTGCCTGATTAAAGCCATCAAATGATGTCTCTACATATTTGTCAAATATTTCTTTCACGGACGCCCCAATTTTTTCAAAAGTACTTTTCTGTAGACCAGTCCATAAAACAGACAGACCGTGGCCAAGTATAAAAAGACGTACACCGCCATCATGCCCACAACGCCGAAGTGCAGGACAAAAAACACCTTGGCCGGTAGTGCCAGTGTCGTCAAGGTGAGAACCGTGATGACTTGCTCACGAACGATGCCGCAACCATTGAGCATCATGGCCAGCGCATTGCCCATGGCCTCGCACAGGGTCCAAATGGCGAAAACCAGAATGAGTTCTGGAGGAACCGAAATGACGCCGCCAGTCCAAAGCGTGAGGAGCTGTTGCCCCAGTCCAAACAAAATCGCACCGGCAAGGGTTGCCGAGATCGACGTGATCAGCAGGCTTTTTTGAAGCGTCCGTCGAATGAATCTCAAGTCCCCACTGGCGTTGGCATTCGCATACGCCGCCCACAACGGCGCATTGACGATGGACAGCGGAACGCTGACAAACTGGAACAGGCGCTGTGTGACGCTGTAAGCCGCCACTTGCGCGGCACCCAGGGTGCTGGAGATGATCAAGCTGTCTGCACCCCAGCCGACCATGGCGCCAAGCTGCAAAACTAAAAACAAACCTCCGGAACGCAGCAGTGCGCCTTTGCCGTCTTGAATGGCTTTGCCGAGCCCTGCAAGTTGAACTTGCCTTCGATGTTTGAGCAGCAGCAACAAAAAAAGCCCTGCGGTGGATTGGCAACCCAGCGTTGCCAATAGCAATTGGGTGATCGAGCCTTGGTTGCCCGCCACGTAAAAGAGCGCCGCCAGTGAGACCAGGGACGCAAGGACACTGGCCAAGTGGGCCTCAAACGCGCGCTGTAACCCGGCAAACACCCGCAAAACACCGCTTGAAAAAAGATTGATGCCAAAGAGGCCGGCAAACACAAACATCGCCGATTGGATTTCGGGGGTGATCAAAGGGTCATTGACCTTAATGATGTCCGCCCAGGGCAACACTGCAGCCAAAACAGCCAAAAGTGCCGAGGCAAGAATGCCGACAAAAAACAAGAGCCCCAGCCCGCCACCGATGGTTTGGGCCAGCGGGGCCGGGTCGGTGCTGGTTTGCGCTTTGGCTGCAGCGGCTGCCACGGTGTTGATCAATGCGTTACCCACACCCAGATCCAGAAACACCAACATACCCACCAAACTGGCGATGGTCATCCACACGCCAAACCGCTCTGCGCCCAGGTACGGCAACGTCATGCTGACGCTTAAAACCATCACCGCCATGGTGATGCCTTTGCTACCTACATTGGCTATCACAGACCACAAAGCCAAACGGTAGCGCTCACTGTTGCGACCGCTTTCGGTGCTCAGGTCAAAGGGTTTGAAGCGCAGGTATTTGAAAAGACCAGACAGGCTCATTGAAAATTCGCATCGCGGTGTGTGTGGACCACAGGATCGGTGTCAATGGTGTTGTAAAAAGTCAGAGTAAGCGGCACGTATGCCCTCTTGCAGCCTGACCTTCGGTTCCCATCCCAGAGCGATCAATTGCGAGCTGTCCATCCATTTGCGGGGCGCACCGTCGGGTTTGGACGTGTCAAAACTGACCTTGCCTTGGAAACCCACTGCCTGGCTGACAACCTGCGCAAGTTCAGCAATCGTGACATCGCTGCCATAACCAACGTTCAAGTGTCCTTGTTTGGGCAGGGTTGCAGCTTGGTAGGCGGCCAGCCCGAGCTGCATGACGTGAACGCACGCAACGGCCATGTCGTCCACAAACAAAAATTCGCGCTTGGGTGTGCCCGTGCCCCAAATGGCAACTTCGTCAGCCTGCGCCAGTTTGGCTTCATGAAACCGCCGGATGAGCGCTGGAATGACGTGGCTGTTTTGCGGGTGGTAGTTGTCACCAGGGCCGTACAAATTGGTGGGCATGACGCTTCGGTAGTCGCGGCCATACTGTCGGTTGTAACTCTCGCACAGTTTGATGCCTGCAATTTTGGCAATGGCATAGGGCTCGTTGGTCGGTTCCAGTGGGCCTGTGAGCAAGGCGTCTTCGCGCATGGGTTGGGAGGCCAGTCGGGGGTAGATGCAACTGCTTCCCAAAAATAGCAGTTTCTGTACGCCATGGCTGTGAGCGGCGTGAACCACATTATTTTGAACCATCAGGTTCTGGTAAATGAATTCAGCTGGGTAGGTGTTGTTTGCGTGAATGCCGCCCACTTTGGCCGCAGCCAAATAGACTTGCGATACGGTGTTGGACGCAAAAAATTCATCCACTGCACTTTGGTCGCACAGGTCAAGTTCAGCGTGGGTTCGAGTTACCAACTGGTCGCTGCCCATGCCCTGCGCGCGCAACGCCCGCACGATGGCACTGCCTACCATGCCGTTGTGGCCAGCGACGAATATCATAAAAATTGTCGATTCAAAGCAGTCTCCTAAATCTCTTGCGCCACTGGCCTGTGCTGTGCAATTTCCGAAAGCTCAGTTCACCAATTGGGAAGCTGAGCGTCGGCAAGACGAGCGCCTGCAGCGTCTTTTTTAGAAAGTAGGGGCGCTGTACCAGCAGGCCAGTCAATTCCGATGGTGGGGTCGTTCCACACAATGCACTGTTCAAATTCGGGTGCGTAATAGTCAGTGGTTTTGTACAAAAAGTCCGCGCTGGCACTGGTGACCAGAAAGCCATGGGCAAGCCCCGGCGGCACCCACAGTTGGCGCTGGTTCTCTTCTGAAAGCTCCACCCCAACCCATTGGCCAAAGTGGGGTGATGAGCGGCGAATATCAACCGCGACGTCAAAAACTGCGCCTCGCACCACCCGAACCAGCTTGCCCTGCGGTTGCTGGCTTTGGTAGTGAAGACCCCGCAACACGCCATGGGCTGAGCGACTGTGGTTGTCTTGAACGAAGTTAACCTCAAGGCCGGTGGTCTCATTGAAAGCGCGCTGGTTGAAACTTTCGAAGAAAAAGCCCCGTGAATCACCAAAGACTTTGGGTTCGATGATCAGCACACCCGGAATTGAAGTCGCTACAACGTTCACGGTACCCGGCCTTCGGACAGCAAGCGTTTTAAATACTGTCCGTAGCCGGTTTTAATCAAGGGATCGGCCAGCCGATCCATTTGTTCGCTATCGATAAACCCATTGCGCCAGGCAATCTCTTCCAGACAGGCGATCTTCAGGCCTTGCCTGCGTTCCAAGGTTGCAATGAACTGGCTGGCTTCAAGCAGGCTGTCATGGGTTCCGGTGTCCAGCCAGGCATAGCCACGCTGCAAGATTTGGACGTTAAGCCGATTCATGTCCAGGTAGGCCTGGTTCACGGCAGTGATTTCGAATTCGCCGCGTGCGCTGCGCTTGATGTCTTTGGCGATGTCCACCACCTGGCTGTCATAGTAGTAAAGGCCAGTGACCGCGAAACTGCTTTTGGGCTTGACGGGTTTTTCTTCAATGCTGCTGGCTTGGCCGGATGCGTTGAAAGCCACTACGCCGTAACGTTCGGGGTCTTGCACGTGGTAGGCGAATACGGTGGCGCCATGTTCCCGAGCGTCCGCCCGGGTCAGCAAGGGCGCAAAGTCATGTCCATAGAAAATGTTGTCGCCCAAAATTAGAGCGCTGGGTTTGCCATCGACAAACTTTTCACCAATGGTATAGGCTTGGGCCAAGCCATCCGGGCTAGGTTGCACCGCGTATTGCAAGCTGATGCCCCATTGGCTACCGTCGCCCAGCAACTGTTGAAACCGTGGTGTGTCTTGCGGTGTGCTGATGATCAGAATATCGCGCATGCCGCCCAGCATCAGCGTACTCAAAGGGTAATAGATCATGGGCTTGTCGTACACCGGCAGCAGTTGCTTGCTCATGGCCAGCGTTGCCGGGTGCAGTCGGGTGCCCGAGCCGCCTGCCAGCAGGATGCCCTTTCGCTTTTCGGGGCCAAGTGGATTCAAAGAAGTGGACGCGCTCATGCCTGATTGTCAATGAATTCTGTAAGCATTCTCACTAACCCTGGCTTCCAGTCCGGCAGCGTCAAATTGAAGGTTTTTTCAAACTTGGCCGTGTTTAAACGGGAGTTGAGTGGTCGGCGGGCGGCGGTTACATAGGCTGAAGTGGGTATAGGCTGAACTGACTTTACTATTATTTTAGTAGCTAAATTGGTATATTTGGAGAGAGCTAGAGTCGCATTTGCATACTCAAACCAAGAAATAGAGCCTTTGGCGACCACATTGTAAATACCTGATATCGCCGGTGATATGAAGTCATTGCGGTCACCGTGTTGGTGACTTACGGCATCTTGCAAGGCAACTTGACGAATCGCGTGGGCAGTCGCGTCCGCCAGCAACTCGGCGCTGGTGGGCGCGCCTATCTGATCGTCGATGACGTTCAGGGTTTCGCGCTCTTGTGCCAGCCTCAGCATTGTCTTGGCAAAGTTTCCGCCTCGTGCGGCATAAACCCAGCTTGTTCTGAAGATCAAATGCTTGCAGCCACTGGCCTGGATTAGTCGCTCGCCTTCCAGCTTGGTTTGCCCATAGACGCTCAAGGGGGCGGGCTCATCCGTCTCAAGCCAGGGGGTTGTGCCACTGCCGTCAAAAACGTAATCAGTCGAATAATGAACCAACCAGGATCCCAGGGCGGCCGCTTCTTGTGCCAGGCGGGCGGGCGCCAGCGCATTCAGGGTGCGCGCTCGCTGTGGCTCGCTCTCGGCTTTGTCGACGGCTGTGTGGGCGCTGGCGTTGACGATGACATCCGGACGAACTCGGCGCACCGTGTCGGCCAGCGCGTCAAGCTGGGTGAAATCGCCGCAATAGTCAGTGCTGTCAAAGTCCAGTGCGACCAAATCGCCGAGCACAGACAGGCTGCGTTGCAACTCCCAACCC
Source organism: Rhodoferax sp. (assembly GCA_031431035.1). Taxonomy (GTDB): domain Bacteria; phylum Pseudomonadota; class Gammaproteobacteria; order Burkholderiales; family Burkholderiaceae_C; genus JANYCG01. Next base: position 27,975 of record JANPCR010000287.1, on the reverse strand, counting down.
ACTTGCCCGCCTTTGCCAAAAAGCAAAATCTTCACGGCTGGGGGCCGCTGATAGGGCGGGCTTGGCTTGCCATGGGTAACGGTAGATGAATTGGGAGTCGGGCGAGCTTCATTCAAGCGGCACGTTGGGTGTAATTGGTTTGCACCCAATCCAAGTAGCCGCCAGATTGCACCCGAGCCACCCAGTCCTGGTGGGTCAGGTACCACTGCACGGTTTTGCGGATTCCGGAGTCAAAAGTCTCGGCGGGCTTCCAGCCGAGTTCTAGCTCGACCTTGCGGGCGTCTATTGCGTAGCGGCGGTCATGCCCTGGGCGGTCGGCCACGTGGGTAATTTGTTTGGCGTAGGGCTGGCCATCTGACCTGGGCCGCATTTCATCCAACAGTGCGCAAATTGTCTGCACAATTTCAATGTTGGGTTTTTCATTCCAACCGCCAATGTTGTAGACCTCGCCAGGGCGGCCAGAATCCAGGACCCTGCGAATAGCGCTGCAATGGTCTTTGACATACAACCAGTCGCGCACTTGCATGCCGTCGCCATACACCGGCAAGGGCTTGCCAGCCAGCGCGTTGACGATCATCAGCGGAATCAGCTTTTCAGGAAAGTGCCAGGGGCCGTAGTTGTTGCTGCAATTGGTGGTCAACACCGGCAGCCCATAGGTGTGATGGTAGGCGCGCACCAGGTGGTCGCTGGCCGCCTTGCTGGCTGAATAAGGGCTGTTAGGCTCGTAGCGATGGCGCTCGGAAAACGCGGCGTCGCCAGCGCTCAGTGAACCATAGACTTCATCGGTCGAAATATGGACAAGACGAAAGGCTTGCGCCGCCGGGGGTGCCAATGTCGACCAATGGGCCCGCACCGCTTCCAGCAGGCGAAACGTGCCCATGATGTTGGTCTGGATGAAGTCTTCAGGGCCGTGAATGGAGCGATCTACATGAGATTCAGCCGCCAAGTTGACAACAGCACGCGGTTTGTATTCAGCCAACAAGCGCTGAACCAATGGCGTGTCGCCAATGTCGCCTTTGACAAACACATGCCGCGCATCGTTTTGCAAAGCCGCCAAGTTGTGCAGATTGCCAGCGTAGGTCAGTTTGTCAAGGTTGACAATCGGCTCGTCTGACTGATCGAGCCAATCCAGAACAAAATTTGAACCTATGAAGCCGGCGCCACCGGTGACGAGAATCATTCATGTCCCATATTAAAAGCACAGCGAAGGTACATCAAAGGCGCACCCAAGGCACATCGATTGCAAATCAAGGGCAAATTCGCTTTTGTAAACTTGCCCCAAACCTCGATTATAGAAAACGAAAATCGTGTGCCTAAGACCACTGAGCGCTTGGCCCGCGGGCCAAGCCGTCGCTAACCGTACAAGTACTTAGGCAGCCAAAGCGTCAATCCGGGCCAGATGTACATGAACACCATGCACAAAATTACAATCAGCATGTAGGGCATCATGCCCGCAAAGATCTGATTGATGGTCACATGCGCGGGCGACACTCCTTTCAGGTAAAACGCTGACATGGCCACTGGCGGCGACAAGAATGCGGCCTGCAAATTCACGAAAACCAGCACGCCCCACAAAATTGGGTCAATCTGAAAGTGAGCCAGCAGGGGCAAGAAGATCGGCACAAAAATGACGATGATTTCGGTCCATTCCAGCGGCCAACCCAGGACGAAAATGATGGCCTGCGACAGCAGCATGAATTGCAGGGGCGACAGGTTCATGGACAGCACCCATTCCTCCACCACCCGCTGGCCACCCAACAAAGCAAACACGGCTGAGAACAAGGCCGACCCGACAAACAACCAGCACACCATGGAGGTGGTTTTGGCCGTCAAAAACACCGCCTCTTTGATGCGCTGAAAGTTCAGCGTACCGGCCTGCCAAGCCATGAGAAACGCGCCTGCCGCACCCACAGCCGCAGACTCTGTGGCCGTGGTGATGCCAAACAATATGACGCCCAGCACAATGAAGGTCAACAGCGCCAGTGGCATGACCGATGACACCAACATGCGCAAAATTTCAAACTGTTCGGCGTCAAAGCGGCGGTAGTACCAAGCCAGCAGCAACACGCTGACGCCACAAGCCACCCAAAACCAGGTGTAAAAAGCTTCGGGCACAGGGGCCGTTTGCGCGCCTTTAACGGACGGGTCGCCCATTTGTTGCAACTCACCTTCTTCAGCGGGCTTTGAATTGGCCGACTTTTCGGCACCCGGAGGCTCCTGCACATCAGATGAGCCAGGAGGCGCTTGCAGGCCACCCTCAGACGGCGGTTCTTTGAGGCCACCTTCGGCGGGCGGTTCTTTCAACCCACCTCCAGCGGCAACTGGCGTTTGGGCCGCTTCAGCAGGAGGCTCCGTCAAGCCGCCGGGTGCCGCCAAGACAGTTTTGGCGGCTGGCGCGGCCTGCGACACCTCGGCTGGGGTGTTGGCCGCATTGTTGTCTTCCTGCGAATGAATCACCACATACCACCAGGCAGCGCCCAAGGTGGCCAGCGCAATGAAGACCGGCACCAAAGCCATCACCAGGCTGCGCAGCAAATGACCCCAAGTGATGGTCAGGCCTGCCAAACCGTTCTGGATAGCTTTGCCCGGCGACACCACGGCGGACAGCAAAGCTGGTAGCGTGCGTTGTGAGTAGGCGCTGGACACATGGGCCAACCAAGGCGGAATGGCCGCGCGCATTTGTTCGGGTGGCAGTTTTGGCGCGATTTTGGGGTTGATCAACACCCAGCCAATGATGTAGACCAAGTACAAAAACGCCAAAAAGAAGCCGGGAAACATGGCCGCTGCATACAACTTCACGACCGATTGGCCAGCTACGGCTGCGTAAACAATGATCATGACCGAAGGCGGAATCAAAATGCCCAAGGTGCCCCCGGCGGTGATAACGCCCGCTGCCAGCCGCGTGTCGTAACCCGCGTTCAGCATGGGGCGCATGGCGATCACGCCCATCAAGACCACCACAGCGCCCACCAATCCGCTGGCAATGCCCCAAAAGGTGCAAATGATCAGGGTGGTGACGGCCAATGAGCCCGGCACACTGCGAAACGCCAATTGCACGCTGTGAAACATTTTGTCCACCAACGCGCCGCGTTCCATGACGTAACCCATCAGCACAAAGAGCGGTATCGACAGCAGCGTTTCATTGGTCATGGCCCCAAAAGCGCGTTGCACCATCAGATCGAAGACCCGGTTGTCCAGAAAACTCGCAGCCGGGTTGTAAAAAGCGATGTAGCCAAACACCATGCCCAGCCCCATCAGGGTGAAGGCCGTGGGAAACCCCATCATGATGACCACCACGATGAGGCAAAGCATCGTCATGCCAAGTGCAGCGTTGCTCATGATCAGCCTTTCACCGTTTTAGACTGCTCAATGGCAAGTTGACGCGCTTCGTCGTCTACAAACTCACTGCCCGCGAGTTGCTGCGCCACCACGTCGGACTCTTGGGCGTCTTTGAGGCGCGGCGTCCAAACCCCGGTTTTGATGCACACCACGCAGCGAATGATTTCTGCAACGCCTTGCATCAGCACAATGGCACCGGCCACGGGAATGACAAATTTGAACGGGTAAAGCGGGATGGGCGTGGCGTTGAACGTCTGCTCGCGCATGGCCAGCGAATCGTTGAAGTAAGTCCAGCCCGCCCAGGTCAAGGCGGCAATGCCAGGGAGAAAAAACACAAAGTACAGCACCAAATCCACCTTGGCTTGGGTACGCGGCTTCATGTTGCCGTAAAAAAAGTCGCCTCGCACGTGTCCGTCATGCGCCAGGGTGTAAGCCCCGCCCAACATGAACAGCGTGCCGTACAGCATGTTGTTGACGTCAAAAATCCAGGCAGTGGGCGCGTTCAGGATGTAGCGCTTGAACACTTCGGTGCAGACCACCAGCATGAGCACCACGATCAGCCAGGCGGCGGCTTTGCCAACCCAGGTGCTGATGTGGTCAGCGGTGTGTAAAACTTGTTGAACTGTCATGAATGCTTCCTCGCCCGGTGAATGAGACGGGGCGACTCAAAAAAAAAGCCATTCGGCGAGACCGAATGACTGTTGTACGACGCTAAAAGCTGCAAGTCAAGCGGTTGCCAACTTGCAGCATCGAAGCCCCGGTTTAGCTTTTCTTTTTGCCAAACGAGTGGTTGTAGGCCATTTTAAAGTCAACCATGTAGTCATTTTGCCAAGGAATGGCACGTTGCGCGTAAGCGCGTTGCGAGTCAATGACCTTTTGGAACAGGGCGTTCTCTTTGCCCTTGGTTTCAATGATCTTGTCCCAGGCTTCCAGTTGCGCCTTCAGCACCGCGTCTGGCGTTTTGTAGAACTTGATACCCTGCTTTTTCAGCTCCAGGTAGTCTTGCGAATTGCGGTCAATGGCTTTCCAGCTCATCTCGGCGCTAGCCGCTTGCACCGCGTAGTCAATGATGGAGCGCAGCTCTTGCGGCAGGCCGCTGTACTTGGTTTTGTTGAACAAAATCTCGAACTGCTCGCCGCTTTGGTGAAAGCTTTGCAGCATGCAGTTTTTAACCACATCCGGGAAGCCCAAAATGCGGTCGGAGGTGGCGTTGTTGAACTCGGCTGCGTCAATCAGACCACGGTCCAGTGCGGGCACAATCTCGCCACCTGGCAACGGGTTGACCGAGGTACCCAAGGCTGTAAAAATATCGACCGACAAGCCCACAGTGCGGAATTTCAGGCCCTTCAGGTCAGCCACTTTGGCGATGGGCTTTTTGAACCAGCCCAAAGGCTGCGTGGGCATGGGGCCGTACAGGTAAGACACCACGTCCATGTTGAGCGACTTGTAAATCTCGTCCAGCAGCGCTTTGCCGCCGCCAAAGTTGTGCCAAGCCAGCACCATGTTGGGGTCCATGCCGAACGCCGGGCCAGAGCCCCACAGCGCCAGCGCATTGTTTTTGCCGTAGTGGTAGGCCACCACGCCATGGCCGCCGTCCAACGTGCCTTTGTTCACCGCTTCGAGCAACTGAAAGGCGGGAACAACCGAGCCCGATGGCAGCACTTCAATTTTCAGTTTGCCGCTGGCCATGTCATTGACTTTTTTGGCAAAGTCGTTGGCGTACTCATGAAAAATGTCTTTGGCAGGCCAGGTGCTTTGAAAACGCAATGAGGTAGTGGTTTGCGCGGTGGCCAGCATGGGTGCTGCCAAAGTACCCGCGCCGACGGCGACCGCTGCGCCTTTGAGCAGGCCACGGCGGCGTGGAACTTTGGGGTTGTTGTCTGTGGTGTTGGGTTGACTGGACATGGTTGTCTCCATTGGTTGATTGACGACGAGTCTGGCGGTGCACTGCAAATATTCTAGGCTTGCCCCACAAAGGGTATTTACCCGGATTGAGGTGATAGGATGGAAAACAGTTTTGACTTATGAATGGGAACCGGGCCGCAAAAACCACCTGCCCACCCAGCCGACCGATTGGAGCCCCCATGAACCCCATCCAGCTGTTTGACCCCGCGTCCAGCACTTACACCTACGTGCTGTTTGACGAGGTAACCCGCGAAGCGCTGATCATCGACCCGGTTGACGAACAGCTTGAGCGCGATTTGGCCGTGCTGCGCCAACACGGCCTGAACCTGGTCTGCACGGTCGAAACCCATGCCCACGCCGACCACATCACCAGTGCAGGCCTGCTGGCTGAGCACGCAGGCGCTCGCACGGCGGCCCCCAGCGGTTGCGGTATCACCACGGCAGCGGTTCAGTTGCATGATGGCGACACGCTGGCCTTTGGCAGCGAGCACCTACGCGCCCTGCACACACCTGGGCACACGGCGGGCAGCATGTGCTACCACTGGGTGCCTGTACAGCTTGCAAAACCTGACGCCGCTGGCCAAAGTGCGCCCAAGCATGTGTTCAGTGGCGACACGCTGCTGATCAACGGCTGTGGCCGTACCGATTTTCAATCGGGCAGCGCTGAAGATTTGTACCAGAGCTTGACCCAGATCCTGTTTGCTCTGCCCGACGACACCATCGTCTGGCCAGGCCACGACTACCAGGGCCGCAGACGCTCCACCATTGGGGCCGAGAAGACCAGCAACAGCCGCATTGCGGGCAAATCGCTGGCCGAGTTCTGCGCCATCATGAACGGGCTGAATTTGCCCAAACCCCGGCGTATCGACGAAGCCGTGCCTGCTAACCTGACCTCTGGCATTCGGCACGATGCGTTGGCCGCGCCGGGCCTGCCAGGCTCGGTTGCCGCACCCGTGGCGGTAGACCCGCAGCCGCGCACCGAGCGAGGCTATGCAGGCGACATTTCCCCTGCGCTGGCTTGGCAATGGGCGCAGCAAGGCCGCGCGGTGGTGGTGGACATTCGCACCGACGCCGAGCGTGAATGGGTCGGTTTTGTACCTGGTGCGCCTGCCGTGGCCTGGAAGCACTGGCCCGGCATGGCGGTGCGCCCCCAGTTTGACGACGAAATTAAAACCGCCGTGCCCACCGGGCTGTCCGCGCTTTTGCTGTGCCGAAGTGGCATTCGCTCAATCGCGGCGGCCAAACGCGCCACGGAGCTGGGACTGGTGGCCTACAACATTCTGGAAGGCTTTGAAGGCGACCCCGACCCCAAAGCGCATCGCGGTGCACGAGGTGGCTGGCGTTTTCGGGGCTTGCCATGGCGTCAAGGCTAGTTTTTGACAAAAAAGAACCTGCAGGTTCTTTTTTTGGTTTAAACAGTCAAAAAGGCCAAAATATGAATAAAAATGGCCTCTAGCTCTCGAATATATTAAATAGTTTGCTATTTAATTTATAGCATTTATAGCATTTATAGCCATCGATTGAATCTTCGCCTTCCCCACATTTCACCCTCATTTCACGCTCCCATCACCCTCAAATCATTGGCGAATGAGGCGCAACGCCTTTCAATCACCCGTCACAAATTGAATCAATCGCTGCGCCGCCGCCCCAGCACGGGCTTGATCAGCGGCTGGCGCTGCAGCACGTCTTGCGCGATTGACTCATAAGCCGCCGCCAGTTGCAAAACCGCCAAATCGCCCTGCGGTTTGCCGATGATTTGCAAGCCCATGGGCAGGCCCTGCGCGTTGAATCCGGCTGGCAGGCTGATGCACGGCAGGCCGGCTAGGGTGGCGTAAATCGTGACTTCCATCCAGCGGTGGTAGGTGTCCATTTCGCGGCCATTGATGTGGCTGGGCCAACGCAGCAACGCGTCAAACGGCCAGACCTGGGCCGTGGGCAGGGCCAGAAAGTCGTATTTCTCAAACAAACCTAGCATGTGTTGGTAAAACGCCGTGCGCTGGGTGCTGGCGGCCACCAGCTCGGTGCCGGTCAAGCGGGTGCTTTGGTCGTATTCCCACAGCGCTTCTGGCTTGATGTGCTCGCGGTTTTTGGGGTTGACCAAATGCGGGGCAATGCGTGAACCGGTTAACGCCCGCCGCCACACCAGCCAGGTTTGCCAAACTTTGTCGGGTGGCGTTCCCAACAGCGTCGGTTCGACAACGCAGCCCGGGCTATAGAAGTCTTGTGTGCCTTTGAGCCCTTCAAAGCGGCGCAGCGCTTGCTCGCAGACTTCCATCACACCCGCTTCCATGGGCAGATAACCCGCCAAGTCGCCCAGCCAGCCAATTTTGACAGGGCGGCTGGCTTTGTTGCCAGTTGTGCCATTCAACCGAGAAAAGTCCACGGTCGAGGCAATCGACAGCGGCGATCTGGCGTCAGGCCCCGACTGCGAGGCCAGCAGCAGCGCCAGGTCTTGCACCGTGCGGGCCATGGGGCCTTCGGTGCCGAGTTGGCTGATGAAGCTGTCCGTGGCAGGCCACATGGGCACACGGCCCTGCGACGGGCGCATGCCAAAGACGTTGTTCCAGCCCGCCGGGTTGCGCAGGCTGCCCATGAAGTCGGAGCCATCTGCCACGGGCAGCATGCGCGTTGCCAAGGCTACCGCCCCGCCGCCACTGCTGCCGCCCGCCGTTTTGCTCAGATCGTAGGGGTTGCGGGTGGTGCCAAACACCTCATTGAAGGTGTGCGACCCCAGGCCGAACTCGGGCACATTGGTTTTGCCGATCACGATGCAGCCCGCCGCCTTCATGCGCTGCACCATCAGCCCGTCGCTTGCGGCGACAAAATTGCGCAGCAAGGGCGAGCCCTGCGTGTTGGCAATGCCTTTGGCCAGCGACAAGTCTTTGATGGCCTGCGGCATGCCGTGCATCCAGCCCATGGATTCACCGCGTGCCAATTGCGCGTCGCGTGCGTCTGCCTGTGCCAGCAGCGCCGCCTCATCTTGCAGGTTGACGATGGCGTTGACCACTGGGTTGACCTGCGCAATGCGGGCCAAATAGGCCTGCATGACCTCGCGGCAGGACACCTGCTTGGCTTGGATCGCTTCCGACAGGGCTTTGGCGCTCATCTCCGTGATTTGTGTCGCGGCAGACTGTGGAGCGGTGGAAGTTGGGGTCAATGCCATAGATTGAAAACCAAAGTTGATCGATTTGGGCCGATGATTTTCCTGTGGCCCAAGTTCCGAGGCGCGTCAAACTGAGAGAAACTCGCCTACATTGCAGTTTGTTTCAGTTTGACCCAAAAGCGCCTGCGCAACCCGAACATACCATGACATTTTTAGCCCTGGACATTGGCAACACCCGGCTCAAGTGGGCTATTTACGACGCGCCAAAGCCCGGTGCCAACCTGCTGGCCCAAGGCGCCGAGTTTTTAGAAAACATTGACAAACTGGCCGACGGCGCCTGGGCCGACCTGCAAGCCCCCGACAGCATGCTGGGTTGCGTGGTCGCGGGCGACGGCATTCGCATGCGGGTGCAAGAGCAAATGGAACAACTGGCCAATTGGGACGTGGCCCCGCGCTGGGTCGTCTCCAGCGAAGCCGAAGCCGGGCTGACCAATGGCTATGATTTTCCGTCGCGCCTGGGTGCAGACCGCTGGGTGGCGATGGTGGGCGCATTCAACCGCATGCGCTCGCAAGGCATCCAGCGCCCCATGGTGGTGGTGATGGTGGGCACGGCGGTGACGGTCGAAGCCATTGACATCAGCGGCAAATTTTTGGGCGGCCTGATCTTGCCCGGCCACGGCATCATGCTGCGCGCGCTGGAGTCGGGCACGGCGGGCCTTCACGTGCCAACAGGCGAAGTGCGCGAATTTCCCACCAACACCAGCGACGCCCTGACCAGTGGCGGCACCTACGCCATTGCCGGCGCGGTGGAGCGAATGGTGCAACATGTAAGCACCCACTGCGGTCAAACCCCAGTGTGCATCATGACAGGCGGTGCGGGTTGGAAGATGGCCCCCAGCATGAATGTGGCGTTTGAGCTCGTAGACAACTTGATTTTTGACGGGTTGCTGGAGATTGCGGCGTACCGCACGGGAGTTGCCGGCGCGGTGTGATTGCGTGGGCTGAGGGTCAAAATGAGTCACCGATTGAGACGAAACCGAATTATTTTTCGCCGGACTAGGTGCTATATATTAAATAGCAAACTATTAATATAATTCGAGAGCTAGAGGTCGATTTGTTTGACAATTCGACAAAAATCACGAAATTCGCCTATTTTTACCACAATTGTGGTAAAAATAGGCGAAATCAAACCAAACTGCTACCAGACAAGCCATCGACCGCCTGAAACATCGCCTGCCGCGCCTGGCTGATGATTTGGCCTTTCCAGCTGTCGGTGTCGGTGTAAAAAGCGTCCATTAACTGCTGTTTGATGGCTGCGGCTTGCTGCGTTGAAGCTTCGGGGTGCTTGTTTAACCAGTGTTCTGCGCGCAATGCAACCAAGACTTCGTTCACGTCCTGCGTGCCGTATTCCATGGCAATCCCGGTGTACTCGGCCTTGGGGCATTCCTGGCTCAGCGACATCCACATCAGCCCCGTCAAAAAAGCCGAGCTGGAGCTGCCGTCGTAAATTGACGTGACCGGTGTGGCGCCGTCGCCACCCCACCAGGCCCGTGCCCGCTTCAAAGCGGCGGCATCGTCAGCGCAGGCAAAAATGCGCTCGCCCAGGCCGTTAGGGCCAAGGCCGGTGTGCAGGTCAATCCAGGCGACTTGGGCGGCTTGGGCCACGTGGTCGCGCAGCACCTGCCGCCAAGTCATGTTGCTCCAGGTTGGCGCAGTGCCGCCAAAAAACAGGCCATCGGCAAATTCATGCTGCCCGCGGGTGATAGCGGCTTGAAACGCTTGCATGCCACGGTTCTGGATGAAACTGCCAATGAACATCGCGTTTTGCGCATCGGGCGGCCAGGTCGTAGGAATCAGTGCATCGGCCAGCTCGCGGTAGGGTTCATTGACAGGCAAGGGTTTGGAAAAGACATGAAAATTCCGGTTCAAATCCACGTTTTCCTGAGTCACGCGGCGAACGTGCGAGAAACCATAGGGGTTAAGCGCATGCACGTACAAAACCGCCACGCCCTGGTCATGCGCCTTGGCCAGCCACTCAGCGTCATGCAGCGCAAACACCTGCACGCCAGAGCCGCAGTAGCCTTCAACCCCGTGGCAGCCGCTGGTCACAATCAGCAGCTTGTCGGCGTCGGCCGCGCCCGCGCTGGCCACGTCCATAGCCAGCACTTCGCCGTCTTTGCCCTTCAACGGGTGGTTGTGCGACTCAATCTGCAAGCCGGCCGTGGCCGCAGCTTCCAGAAACTTGACTCGGGCCTGCGCGTAGCTGCTTGAGAAGCAATCGACAACGCCTTTCACGCGGCGCTCACGGCTTCTGGCTGAGACGCTTTGGCGTTGGCAGCCTGGCTGGTCGCGGGTTGCTTGAACCAGGCTTCAGCCAACTGCACCCAGTACGTGCCGCCCAGCGGAATCAAGTCGTCGTTGAAGTCGTAACTGGGGTTGTGCAGCATGCAAGGCCCCCCGCCGTGGCCCATTTCGCGGTGCTCTCCGTCGCCATTGGCAATGAAGCAATAAGCACCGGGTTTGGCCTGCAACATGTAGGCAAAGTCTTCCGCGCCCATGGTGGGTTCCTGGGTTAGCACGTTGTCGGCACCCACAATGCCAGCCATCACCTTGCGGCAAAACTCGGCCTCAAACGCCGAGTTGATGGTGGGCGGGTAATTGCGCGAAAACTCGAATTCGCAGGTGGTGCCAAAGGCGGCGCAGGTGTGCACGGCAATTTCTTGCATGCGCTTTTCAATCATGTCCAGCACCTCAACCGTGAAGGTGCGAACAGTGCCTTGAATTTCAACGCTGTCCGGAATCACGTTGGTCGCCTCGCCCGCGTGAATCATCGTGACTGAAATCACGCCCGCGTCAATCGCTTTGAGGTTGCGGCTCACAATGGTTTGAAACGCCTGGACCATTTGGCAGGCAATCGGCACAGGGTCCAGCCCCATGTAGGCCAAGGCAGCATGGCCGCCACGGCCTTTGATGACGATTTTGAATTCGTTGCTGGATGCCATCACCGGCCCTGGGCTGACAGCAAAATTGCCAATCTGCGTGCCCGGCCAGTTGTGCATGCCAAACACGGCCTGCATCGGAAACTTCTCAAACAGCCCGTCTTTGATCATCTCGCGCGCACCGCCACCGCCTTCTTCGGCCGGCTGAAAAATCAGGTAAACGGTGCCGTCAAAGTTACGGTGTTTGGCGAAATGTTGCGCCGCAGCAAGCAGCATGGCCGTGTGGCCGTCGTGCCCGCACGCGTGCATCTTGCCGGCGTTTTGGCTGGCGTGGTTGAAGGTGTTGAACTCCTGCATGGGTAGCGCGTCCATGTCGGCACGCAAGCCAATCGCCCGGTCAGACGTGCCACTTTTGACAATGCCCACCACGCCTGTGGTGCCCATACCCCGGTGAATTGGAATGCCCCATTCGGCCAGTTTTTTGGCCACCACGTCCGCGGTGCGAACTTCTTCAAAACACAGTTCAGGGTGGGCATGAATGTCGCGCCGGATAGACGCAATACCGGCCGCTTGGGTAACGATGGAGTCGATGATTTTCATGGGGGTTCCTCAAAAAAGTCGTGCCCTACAGTCTAGTACGCCTTTTGATTCTTTGCCGTCGCCTGCGGCATAGGGGCGCGTTAATAATTTTGCAAGGAACAAAAACTCCGCCCTGGCCTGACCCGGCCCGCGTCAGGCAAGCCGTTCATTCCTAGGTCCGAACGCGCCCATCGCCTGTCAGCATGGACAGTTCGACAAAATTCGAGGCGACATGCTGGTTCGGCCCAAAATTGACTGAAAAACCGCCAAACGATTGGTTTGAGAGGCCTTCCAGCCCGGTGATCAAAGCATCGCGGGTGATGGGTTTGCCCGCACCCGCGGCGTTAGCGCGTTTCAGGCCTTCGGTGAAGACCTTGGCGGCTAGATAGCCTTCCATGCTGGAAAAATTAGCTTGCGCATCCCCCCCGGCTTTTTTGACGGCCTCGACAAACTCTCGGGTGATGGGCCTAGCGGCGTTGTAGGGAGACGGCATGACTTGGCTGACCACCACGCCTGCGCCGTCTTTGCCCAGTTCGTCGGCCAGCGCTTGGGTGCCAACAAACGACACGTTGAAAAAAGTGCCACCATAGCCTGCCTTTTTGGCACTGCGAATGAACGCGGCGCAGGATTTGTAGGCGCTAATTTGCACAATCGCGTCGGGTGAACCGGCCACCAGTGTTTTAACGGCTGCGTCCACGTCCACCGAATTGCGCTCTACCGTCGCTTGGGCGACAGTTTTCAGGCCAAGTTTGGTCAGCGCTAACACAGTGCCATCCAACCCGGCTTTGCCGTAGGCGTCGTTTTGGTAAAAAACCGCGACTTTTTTCAAATCCAATGTAGTGAGCTGTTTCACGATCAAGCCGGTTTCGTCGTTGTAGGACGCACGCAGGTGAAACACGTACTTACTAAAAGGGTCGCGCAAACCCATAGCGCCAGTGAATGGTGCAAAAAACGGCACTTGGTCTTTTTTAGCCAAAGGAACCGCTGCCAGGCTTGTGGGGGTGCCAATGTAGCCAAACAGGGCAAAAACCTCTTCGTCAATCAACTTGCGGGTGTTGGCAGCACAACGGTCTGGCTCGTAACCGTCGTCCATTTTGCGCAATTCAATGGTTTTGCCGCCCACGCCGCCTTGGGCGTTGAGCTGGTCAAACCAGACATTGGCTCCCTTGTTGAACTGAATGCCCAATTGAGCAGCTGGCCCAGTGAAGGCCGCCGACTGGCCCAAAACAATCTTGCCACTGCCTTGCGAGCGGGCTATATTAGCCCCAGCCAAAGACGCAGCACCGGCCACCACTGAAAATTGACGTCGTGTAATCATCTTCGGATTATCTGTAGATCGGCCTGCCTGCACAATCTGAGGGTTGTACTATTTCACAACAACCCGAAATATATGATCTCGTTTCAACCCTGTCTATGCCTGTGAAATGGCCTCCACCATGACCCTCACTGTCCAGCTGCCTTCCCCACCATTGCAGGTGCTAGGGGCGTGTCCGCACGATTGCCCTGACACCTGTTCTTTGCTGACGACGGTTGAAAACGGCATCGCCATCAAGGTGCAAGGCAACCCCAATCACCCTCAAACTGGCGGTGTGTTGTGCACCAAAGTGTCTCGGTATGCAGAGCGCACCTACCACCCTGAGCGCCTCTTGCATCCGCTCAAGCGTGTTGGGCCCAAAGGTGCTGGGTGGTTTGAGCAGGTTAGTTGGAGCGCCGCATTGGATGACATCGCAGCCAAGCTCAAAGCCATCGCCACCCGCGGCCCTGACAGCGCCCAAGCCATACAACCCTACAGCTACGCGGGCACCATGGGCTTGGTGCAAAGCGAAAGCATGGCGGCGCGCTTTTTCAACAAACTGGGTGCCTCTCTGCTGGACCGCACCATTTGTGCGTCAGCTGGGGCCGAAGGCCTGACCTACACCTTGGGCGGCAAAGTTGGCATGCGGGTTGAGCATTTTGCGCAATCCAATCTCATCTTAGTTTGGGGTAGCAACTCCATCGCCAGCAACCTGCATTTTTGGCGGTATGTGCAAATTGCCAAACGCAACGGTGCCAAGCTGATTTGCATTGACCCCAGGCAGTCGGAAACTGCCGAAAAATGCCATGAGCACATTGCCTTGCTGCCCGGCACTGATGCCGCTTTGGCGCTGGCCCTGATGCACGAGCTGATTCGCAACGACTGGCTGGATCACGATTACCTTGAGCGTTACACGCTCGGCTGGGATGCTTTGCGCGCTCGCGCCCTGATGTATCCCCCCGAGCGGGCGGCGGCGGTTTGCGGCATTCAAGCAGAGCAGATCAGATCGCTTGCGCGGGACTACGGTGGTTGTCGTGCGCAAGGCCACCACGCTGCCATTCGCATGAATTATGGTTTGCAGCGCGTGCGTGGTGGCGGCAACGCGGTGCGCGCCATTGCCTGCTTGCCAGCCCTAGTGGGCGCGTGGCGGCACCCGGCTGGTGGTGTGTTGATGTCAACGTCTGGCACCTACCCGGTCGACAAACAAGCCTTGCAGTGCCCGCAACTGTTGGCAGGCAAAACACCGCGCACTATCAATATGACCACCATTGGCGACGATTTATTGCGCCCTGCTTCGCCTGAATTTGGCCCTGCTATTGAAGCCATGGTTGTGTACAACAGCAACCCGGTGGCCATCGCACCGGACTCGGGCAAAGTGGTAGCTGGGTTTGCACGCGACGACTTGTTCACCGTGGTGTTGGAGCACTTTCAGACCGACACCGCAGATTATGCAGATTACGTGTTGCCCGCCACCACCCAGCTAGAGCACTGGGATGTGCATATGAGCTATGGCCACACCGACGTGCTGCTCAACCGGCCTGCCATTGCCCCCCTGGGTGAGGCCAAACCCAACAGCGAAATATTCAGGGAACTTAGCCGACGTATGGGCTTTGCCGAGGCTTGTTTTGCGGACGATGACGAGACCCTGTGTCGAGCGGCTTTCGGCTCGGCGATCGACTTTGACGAGCTGCTTCAAACCGGGTTTGCGCCGCTCAAACTTGCCGCAGCGCCTTTCGCACAGGGTGGTTTTCCAACGCCGTCTGGTCAATGTGAATTTTTCAGCCAGCGCTTGGTGAATCAGGGCTTGGATGGATTGCCGGATTATCTTGAAAATTACGAACCCTTTGGGTCTTCGGCTTTGTACCCTCTGGCCATGATTTCACCCCCCGCCCGCAATTTTCTTAACTCGAGCTTTGTCAACGTCAAAAGTCTGCGTGACATTGAAGGTGAGCCCCTGCTTGAAATGCATGAAAGCGATGCTTTGCCCCGAGGCATACAAGCAGGCAGCGTGGTGCGGGTTTTCAACTCACGCGGCGAATACCGTTGCAAGGTTTCCATATCGCCGCGCGCGCGCCATGGGGTAGTGAACGGCATGGGCATCTGGTGGCGCAAGATGGGCTTGGATGGTAAAAACGTGAACGAGCTCACCAGCCAGAAACTGACCGATTTGGGTCGAGCGCCTACTTTTTACGACTGTTTGGTACAGGTCGAAGCCTGCGCAATGACAAGCCCTGCTACGGGGCCAAAGTAGATGATGCCGCTGGCCGCGCAACCCCTGCGCATTTTGCATTTGGAAGACTCGGTGTTAGACCATCAGTTGGTGCAGCGCAGCTTGGCGCAGGCGGCCCTGGCCTTCACCATGGAGCGGGTCGACACACTGGCTGCTTTTGGCGCGGCGCTGCACACGGCCCATGTGGATGTGGTTTTGGCAGACTATGCGTTGCCAGGTTTCACGGCACTGGACGCATGGGCAGATTTGCAGCATTGGGACAGCCTGGCTCCAAAGCGCCCCCCCTTCATTTTGGTATCCGGGGCCATCGGCGAAGCAGGCGCGGTCGCCGCCATGAAACTCGGCTTGAGTGACTATGTGCTGAAAGACGACTTGGGCAAACTGCCACATGTCATCGTCCGCGCGCTTGAGGTGCAAGACGCGCACCGCGCTAAGGAGCAAGCCAACGCGGAGCTTGCGGCATCCGAAAAGCGACTTGCGGCGTTTGCAGAACATTTGCAGATCACGATAGAGCAGGAACGGGCGGCGATCGCCCGCGAAATTCACGACGACATTGGCGGTTCTTTGGCGGCGGTCAATTTCGATTTGGCCTGGCTTGGCCGCCACAGCCAGGACGCGGGCATTCTGGAGCATGTGAAGGCGGCCAGCGACATGGTGCAGCATGCTTTGGGTGCCAGTCAGCGCATCATGATGGACTTGCGTCCCGCCATTTTGGACCAGGGGCTTGTGCCTGCGCTCGAATGGCTGTGCGTCGCGTTTGAAAAGCGCAGCGCGATACCGACCCGGTTTTTGTCCACGGCACGCGACTTCCACGCCATTCCCAAAGCGGTGCAATTGACAGCCTACAGAACGGCCCAAGAGGCGCTGACCAACATCACCAAGTATGCGCAGTGCAGTGCCGTCAAAGTCGAGTTCAGCGACGCGGGGGGCGTGTTGACGCTGGAGATCCATGACAACGGTCGAGGCATTGCCGCGCAGGACCTGGCAGGGCCAGGCGGCTATGGTTTGAAGGGCTTGAGTGAGCGGGCCAAAACGGTCGGTGGCTGGCTGGACGTGAGCAGCCGTGAAGGCTTGGGCACGACAATCACGCTGACCGTGGCCTTGCTTCCTGGCGCTCAGCCTGGCAGTGCGTCCCCCCATGCCGAACAGGAATTCTTATGATTCGAGTGGTACTTTGTGACGACCACGCCATGGTTCGCCGTGGCATCAAGCACACCTTGAGTGAAGCGGACGACATCAGCGTGGTGGCAGAAGCCGCCAGCTATTCCGAGGTGCGCGAGGCCTTGCGCTCCCAACCGTGTGATGTGCTGGTGCTGGACTTGAATTTGCCGGGTCGGGGCGGGCTGGAGGTGCTGTCCAGCCTGCGCGAATCCAATGCATCGGTGCGGGTCTTGATTGTGTCAATGTTCCCTGAAGACCAGTACGCCATTCGCTGCCTGCGTGCAGGGGCACAAGGGTACTTGAACAAGGCGGGCGACCCGGCCGAATTGATCATCGCTGTGCGCACGTTGATGCAGGGCAAAAAGTACGTGACGGCGGCGGTCTCGCAAATGCTGGTAGACCATCTTTCGTCGCCCAGCAACGCGTCTTTGCATGCCGCGCTGTCTGAGCGGGAGCTTCAAACGCTGTTGAAAATCGCTTCGGGGAAACGGCTCTCAGACATTGCCGAGGAGTTGATGCTAAGCCCTAAAACCGTCAGCGTTTACCGCTCCCGGGTGCTTGAAAAGCTCAAGCTGACCAACAATGCAGAGCTGACGGTCTACGCCATACGCAACGAGATGGTTTGACTCTCATTTTCAAGAGTTGCTGAGCCGCTTAAGCCGCTCCGACGCGGTAACCACGTCGATCAGGCGAATGCCAAATTTATCATTCACCACCACGATTTCGCCCTGCGCGATCAGGTGACCGTTCACCAAAACGTCAACTAAGTCTACTGCCAGGGTGTCCAGTTCAACCACCGAGCCGGGTTTGAGCTGCAAAATGTCCTTGATTGCAATTTTGGTACGCCCTAGCTCTACCGACAAGCGCACCGGAATGTCCAGCACCATGTCCATGATGTTGACGGTCACGTCAGGCTTGGCTCCACTATCAGGCAATTCTGCGGGTGACGTGGGTGCTGCTGCGCGGGGTTGCAAGCCGCGCACCCAACCCGCTACCGTGTCAGGCAGCGCAGCGCCGTCAGTGCCGGAGTCGCGTGGGGGCGTTGCGTCAGTGGCCATGCTGCCCTCCTGAGTTTGGGGTACTGGTCTGCACTTCGCCGCGCAGGTTTTTTTGAATTCGCAATGCGTTTTTGCCGTTGACGCTGCCATATTCACAGGCAAAAAGAGGCACGCCATCGACCGTAGCTTCTACCGTTGGGCGCGGCACAAAAGGCAACACATCGCCTGCCTGCATAGACAGCAGTGCCGCGACGGTCATGTCGAACCTCGCCAATTTGGCTGAAAGCGTCAGTTCAACCGACGCCATTTCTTCTGTCAGCTGACTGCGCCAATAGGGATTGGGTTGAGGCAAGTGCCCGTGCGTGGTTGATTTCAACAGTGTTTGCAAGGGTGCAAGGCTGGCGTGCGGAAAACAAATGTGAATGTGGGTGGATAAATTGCCAACGGACAACTCAAATGAGCTGGCCACGACTCGCTCGCGCAAGGGTGCCACGTGACCCAGGCGAGCTTGCGCCAAAATGCGGTCTGGTTGCATATTGAGCGGGTAAAAGTCATGCCAGGCGCGGTTGTATTCGCTGGCAATCAACTCCAGCACCAGGCCCGCGCGGGCGAGGTCAGTTGCTGGCATCTGCGCGACGGCATCTTGCGCCATGGGTGTGTCGGCGGTGGCGAATCGGCTGGCGCTGGCAGCCAATGTCAGGCGCGCTTCAAAGGCGATCAAACCCCAGCCGTCCAGGGGCTCAATGGACATCAGGTGGCAATGAGAGGGCTCGGGCAACTGCTTCAAGAACGCGCCAAAGTGGGTTTGACTCTCCAGACGCGATTGCATGCTCAAGGCGCTAGAACCCGCCCCTGCGGCATTGCCTCTAGGATTTGAGGCATTTTGAAAGAGCCCAACCAAGGCTTGCGGCGCTCGCCTGGCAAACCGTTGGTTGATGGCTTGCAGGCCGGGCCACAAGCCTCGGTGCAGGTGGTCTTGGGCCGGAATGTAGAACGGCTGGGCCTCGCCCGGGGATTCCAGGTCGTCGTCGGTGTCCGCGTAGGCCTGCGCCGCGGCGTTACCCTGCAAGCCAGCCAGCAACGCATCAATTTCGGCTTGTGAGATTTTGTCGCGCAGCGTCATGGCCCATCCCTGGTCGAGAAAACGCCGCTTGGAGACGTTGACGCTGACATTGATGTTGGGCTCGACGTTGCAGCCCGATTCAGATGGCCCGCAAACCGGTGCTCATAGTGGGTGCGCCAAGGTTCGACCAAGTAGCGAACCTGGGCGTCCAACCGCAAAATACGGTGCATGATGCGACCCTTTTCAAGACGCTGCTCCTTCGACAGCACTTCAACAGTTGCCTTGTGCCGCAATTGGTCGATCAGGGTGGCACAGGCCATCTCGTCGCCCCTGACCTGATCCCAGTCGGACGCCCGCGCGGCGGTCAGCATGCGGCGGCTTTGCTTTTCGACAGCGTGGTAGTAGTCCAGCAAGGTATCGGTTGGGGTCATCTGGGTTAAGTTGGCAAAGTAAGGTCAGCAGAGTTAGGTCAGCAGGATGTTGTGCTCTCGTCGGTGGCGTGCTTGTGTAGGCCCAAAGGATAACCAGCCTGGACCGGTTCAAACCAGCGAGAAAAGCCGCATTTACCCGCCATTTGTTCCCCGCCCGGGCTGACATGCGGGTTAGTCTGGGGTCTGTTTAGGGTTTGCCACGGGCCAGGCTGATGTCAGAAGTTGCCTTACAAGACCACGCCCATTTGCCTACACATCGGGCAGTGACTTTCTGATTCAATTTTGGTCGGCCAGAGTCAAAATTTGCTTCACCAGTCTTTGCTGGCAATACCAAGGGTCTGCAAACCCAAAGTCGAGGAGCAAGTCATGAACCCTGAGCAGCTTTTGGTCGAAATTCGCGATGCCAATCTCACCTACCTCATGTTGGCACAAAATCTGATTCGGACAGACCGCCCCGAAGCGCTGTTTCGCTTGGGGCTTTCAGAAGACGCAGCTGACATGATTGACGCGCTATCGCCTTCGCAGGTTTTGAAAACCGCATCAACCAACATGTTGCTTTGCCGTTTTCGGGTGGATGATGACTTGGTCTGGAATCTGTTGACCAACCATGGGCTGGACCAAGCCTCCAGCCGTGCCCATGACGTGGCGGATAGCCAAGTTGACCCACGGCGCTCTGCGGCTCGCAGTGATGTCAATGTGGCTGATCGCGCAATCCAGACGAAAGCCCTGAAAAGCGGCGGCACGGTCAGCGTCAAACAAGACATGCGAATTGACCGGGGATCCGCTTCGCGCATGCACGCCAGTATTTTGATGGCCGGGCGTTACTCTGAAGTGCTTTAGAACCAGCCCTTGGCACTGAAATCTCAACCCTCATTCTTCGTCAGGCACCCCGTCCATGGCTTCCAAAAGTGTTTTGAATGACTCCAAACAAGTGTCCCGCGCGGTGAGCCTGATTCAATTGGGCGCCCGTTTGCAGGTGTTGGAAAGCGAAACCGACCTGTCTTACGAACGCTTGCTGCGCCTTTACAAGGAAGTTGCGGGCAAGTCACCGTCGAAGGGCCAAGTGCCGTTTTCGAGCGATTGGTTTTTAACCTGGCAGCCGAACATTCACGCGTCTTTGTTTTTGAATATTTACGAGTACCTGACCAAGGCCTGCGTGATTGACGGCATTGACGCCATCATGAAGGCCTACAAGCTCTACACCGAGCAAGTGGCGGCTTGCGATATCGAACCCCTGCTCAGCATCACACGGGCATGGCGTCTGGTGCAGTTCATTGACGATGGCCTGCTGACCAGCACAGCCTGCAGCAGCTGCGGCGGTCATTTTGTGACCGACTTATTTGAAAATCCGCACACCTTTGAGTGCGGGCTTTGTGCGCCCCCTGCGCGCGCAGGCCGAAGCGGTGCAGCAGCGGGCGGCCTGGTGTTGCACTGATCAGGCAAGCGCCTCGTAAACGGCTGCCTTGTACTCAAACCAATACGGATTCCAAAACCCAAGGTAGCGCTGCGTCATCAGCACAATGGTCACGCCCGTGGCCGGTGACATCGACCAGTGCGTGCCCCCCAATCCACCCCACTGAAATTCGCCGGGTGTTGAATTGGCCTGCATGGCTGACGAATGTCGAGTCACAGCGCCAGCCAAACCAAAACCCAATTCGGGCTTGGGTTGGTTGGCGTAAACCTGCACAAATCGGTCTGGCGGCAATTGGTCGCGCAGCATCTCAGCCAGGGTGGCGGGCTTGAGCAAACCTGACTTTCCAGCCAAGCCGGACTGAAGCCCCATCAGCAAAGCCAGCATGTCGGCCTGCGTGGTGACCAATCCGCTGGTGCCACTTTGGCGCGGCACGGGTTTTAAAAAAGCATCGGGCCAGGGCAGGTTGGTCAGCCTGGTCAACCCAGGTTTGAGTGGATCTTGCGCATCGCCTGCGTAAAGCGGACACAGTCGATCGACTTGGTCGGGCCGAAGCACATAGCCTGTGTCGACCATGCCCAATGGGCCGAACAGGTGGTTTTGCAAGGCCGACTGGTAAGTTTGACCCAGCACGATCTCTACCAAACGAGCCAACACGTCGGTCGCCATGGAATACGCCCAACCGCAGCCTGGCTGAAAGATCAAGGGCAAGCCAGACATTTGGTCCATCAACTGCGCAAGCGTGGTGTCGGGTTTGCGCAAACCCGCTGCATGGTAGGCATTGAAAATCAGGGTGCCGGGGTCGAACACGCCATGGCTCAAGCCAGCCTGGTGGCTGAGCAAGTGGCGAATGGTGATGTCATGCGCCAGCGGTTCGGTGTCGGTCAATGCAATGGCCCCCGGGCGCAGGACCTTGAGTTTGCCAAGGGACGGAATCCAGTTTTTGATTGAGTCATCCAAAGCAAAGTGCCCTTGGTCATGCAACATCAGCACCAAGCTTGAGGTCAGCAGCTTGGTGTTTGAAAACGCGCGGTGAATGTGGTCTTCGCGCAGCGCTTCACCAGTTTCAAGGTTGGCTTGGCCCAAGCAAATGCGATCGACTTCGACGCCACCCTTCAGCACCACGGCAGACACGCCGCTTAAAAGGTGCTGGTCAATGCAGGATTGCAAAAGCGCGTGGGAGGCTTGAAAACGAGCTGGATCAGTCTTCATAGAGGCTTCAAAAAAATAGGGCGGACGGGTATGGTTCGGCTGATCACGGGGTTTCAAACCGTGATTTTTGCACCACAACGGCGGGTTGATTGTTGAGCAAGTCCCGCCAACTTCGACCCTGCCGTGTGAGAATTTGCAATGGCCGCTGTGCATTTTGCCCGGTCTGACTTGATTCACCATGGCCATGAAAATAACCACAAAAACCTCAAAATCCTTCGTTTTGGCAGCCGCGCTGCTGTGCTCAACCGCCAGCTTTGCAGGGCGCCCGCTGGTCGTTGACGACGCCAACACGGCTGACGCTGGAACCGGCAATATTGACGTCTGGCTCTCTCGCCTGCCAGGCAATGTGAACGTGTGGACGGTCGCGCCCGCTTACGGTATCAAGGACGGTATTGAGCTGGGCGCTGCGCTGTCCACCGACACGACAGCCAATGTGTCCAGCACCACGCTGCAAGCCAAGTTTCGCCTGACCGAATCCAAAAAAGACGGCTGCAATGTCGGAACTTCTTTGGGTTTTTCGCAAGCCAGCACCGGCGGTGGCAACACGGTTTTCATCAATGGCCTCATGACCTGCAACGGTGCATTGGGCGGGTTCAACCTGAATTTGGGTTTGAGCCGCGCCCCTGATGGCCCCACGCTGAACGGCTGGGGCGTGTCGTTCGAGCGGGAATTTGGCGCGTTGACTGGCCATGTGGAGTACTTTGGGGTTGAAAAAGCTGCGCCAACTTTGCAAGTGGGCCTGCGCACGATGTTGAGCAAGAGCCTGCAGCTTGACGGCTCGGTTGGCACCTCCAGCGGGGAAACTTCATACTCCCTGGGCATGCGCTTCTTCTTCTGATTGCCCCGGCGACAACTCGGCAATAGCTGAGCAATAACCCAGCAACGCCCTAGCAATTCCCCGCTGTTGCATGGGGTAATTTTGGAAGGCAAGCTGGGTTTTTTTGGAGCCTCTCCCATGCAACGCAAAACCGCCCAAGACTTTGACCAAGAGCTGTTGATTCTGTTTGATGCCTACGTGCATGGCGTGATCGACCGACGCGGGTTTTTGGCAGGGGCCCAAAAATTCGCGGTTGGTGGTTTGACCGCCGTGGGTTTGCTGGCGGCACTCAGCCCTGACTTTGCATTGGGACAGGTCATTGCCAAAGACGACACCCGCGTCAAAACCGAAATGATCACCATCGCGTCGCCCACTGGCTCGGGCACGGTCAAAGCCTATTTGGCTCGGCCCACCAACAAAGTAGGCCCGCTGGCTGGCATTTTGGTGGTGCATGAAAACCGGGGCTGAACCCACACATTGAGGACATCACCCGCCGCTTGGCACTGGACGGCTACATGGCGCTGGCCCCGGACGCGCTGACGCCTGTGGGCGGCTACCCTGGCGATGAAGACAAGGCCCGCAATCTGTTTGCAACCCTGGATCAAGCCAAAACCCGCGAAGACTTTGTGACCGCCGCGACCGTGCTCAAAACCCGCACCGATTGCACCGGAAAAATTGGCGTGGTGGGCTTTTGCTACGGCGGCGGTATGGCGCACACACTGGCGGTGCGCTTGCCCGACCTGGCCGCCGCTGTGCCGTTTTATGGCAATCACCCCGCCGCAGAAGACGCGGGCAAAGTCAAAGCGCCTTTGCTGATTCATTTTGCCGGCGTGGACGAGCGCATCAACGCCGCTTGGCCCGCCTACCAGGCCGCACTGAAGGCTGCAGGCGCCCGCTTCACCGCCCACGAGTACGCGGGCACGCAACACGGTTTTAACAATGACACAACGCCTCGGTTTGATGCCAAAGCGGCGCGATTGGCGTGGCAGCGCACGATGGATTTTTTCGATGAAAATTTGAAGGCTTGAACTTCAGCAAAATCCTGCGCGGATGATGTGAGGTGCTGCCGAGTTCCTCTGACAGTTCGTCCTGCTTTGAGTTTGGGGTGAATGGGTGGAGCATCCATTTGCTATGATTAACAAAGCAAACTATTGATGTAATTCAGGAGCTAGAGGCCTAATTTATTGAAAAATTGGCAAAATTGTCAATTTTTTAAAAAATTAACCTGCAGGTTCTTTTTTCCAAAAAAGACCTGAAAACGCGGCATCGACAGCTTCCTGCAATGGGACACGCTGTCGCTAAACTGGCGCAAAGAAGCCCTCATAATCAAAGTCACCTGTGCGGAAAATTGGGATGGCCAGCCGAGGCAACTTTCTGCACGACATTTCATTTGAAAAAAATAGGAGACAAACCCATGACCAAGCTTTTGAATCGACGCGTGCTGTTCGCGTCTGGCGCTGCGCTGGCCTGCGCTGCAACGCTTTTGACGGCGGCACCCGCAGTGGCTCAAACCAAGCAGTTGCTGCGCATCTCCACCCCAGCCGTGCCTGACGATTGGCACGCCAAGATGTGGAGCGTGATGAAGGACGAGCTTGAAAAAACAGCACCGGGCCAGTTTGACACCCAAATCAACCTGAACGCTTCGCTGTTCAAACAAGGCACCGAGCCTGCCGCCATGGCGCGCGGCAACCTGGAGATGTCGTCTATCTCTGCCTTTGACATTGCCAAACTGGTGCCTGAGTTTTCGGTGTTCACCGCAGGCTACGTGATCCGCGACCCCGAGCATTTGATGAAAGTCTTCAACGGCCCGGTGGGGGATGAACTCTTCAAACTGGTCAGCGACAAAATGGACATCACGATTTTGTCGCCCATTTATTTGGGTACGCGCCAGCTCAATTTGCGCGATGTCAAAAACATCAAAACCCCGGCAGATTTGAAAGGCATCAAACTGCGCATGCCGGGCAGCAAAGAATGGCTGTTTTTGGGCGAAGCGCTGGGTGCAACGCCCACGCCCTTGGCATTTGGTGAGGTCTATCTGGGGCTGAAAACCGGCACCATTGACGGCCAGGACAACCCGCTGCCCACCGTGCGCAGCGCCAAGTTCTATGAAGTCACCAAGCAACTCACGCTGACCAGCCATTTGGTTGACGGTATTTTTATCAGCGTGTCCAACAAGCTGTGGAACGGCCTGAGCGCAGATCAAAAAGCGAAACTCAAAGCGGCTGCCCAATCGGCTGCCAAGTACAACAATGACAATCGCATTGTTGATGAGAAGCAAATGGTCGATTTTTTCAAGGCGCAGGGCCTGACCGTGACCACGCCCGACGTGGACGCGTTTCGCAAATCGGTGCAAGCCACGTACTTGAATTCTGAATACGCCAAGACTTGGCCCAAGGGCTTGCTGGATCGCATTAACGCGACCAAGTAGGCGGGACAAGATTCGCAGGCCCACGATCCGCAAGAGCCGATGATTCGCAAGAGCCCATGATCCGCAAGCTTGGAGCCGTGGCCAACGCCATTGGCGGCGGTTTGTTTTTAACCATGTTTGTCGTCTTCATTGTTCAGATCACGGCGCGTTTTGGTTTCAACAAACCGCTGCCTTGGTCAGATGAAGCCGCGGTGATCTTGTATGTTTGGGTCATTCTGTGGGCGGCCGCGCTCATCGTTCCAGAGCGCGAGCATGTGGTGTTTGACCTGGTCTGGAACAGCGTCAACCAACGCACTCGCCAAGCCATGAAAATCGCCGGCAACTTGCTGGTGGGCGGCTTGGCTTTGGTCGGCTTGCCTGCCACCTGGGACTATGTCCATTTCATGTCGCGCGAAGGCTCGCCTGTTTTGGGCGTGTCGTTCATGTGGGTCTTCATGCCCTTGGTGCTGTTGATGGTGGCCCTGGTGGTGCGAAGCGTCTGGGCCATCTGGCAGGCTTGGCACGGCCTTGGTCTGGACGCTGAGCTGCGCCTATGACGCTGGGTATTTGGGTGCTGGCTGGGGTTTTGGTGGCGGGCATGTTGCTGCGCATGCCGATTGGCTTCTCCATGCTGGCATCGGGCTTTGCCTACCTGCTGGTCAAGCGCCAGGACCTGGGGCTGGTGGCAGAGCAAGTGGGCAACGGCTTGTACAACAGCTATGTGCTGCTGGCCGTGCCCTTGTTTGTGTTTGCGGCCAACATCATGAATGCAGGCACCGTGAGCGAGCGCATCTTCGACTTTTGCCGTATTTTGGTAGGGCGCATGCGCGGCGGGCTGGCGCAGGTGGACATATTGGTTAGCGTTATCTTCTCTGGCATGAGCGGCAGCGCCATTGCCGATGCCGCCGGGCCGGGCTTGGTCACCATCAAGCAAATGCTGAAGAAGCCTGAATATTCACGCGGGTTTGCAGGCGCTGTGGTGGTGGCCAGTGCCACTTTGGGGCCGATTATTCCGCCGTCCATTCCCATGGTGATTTACGCCATGGTGTCGGGCGCGTCGGTCGGGGCCTTGTTTTTGGGTGGCGTGGTGCCCGGCTTTCTGATGGCGATTTTGATGATGGTGGTGGTGCATGTCATTGCCGTTAAACGCAACATGCCTCGCGAAGCGCCCGTGCCGCTGCGCGAGTGGCCCAGTATTTTGTTTCGGGGCGCTTTGCCACTGTCCATGCCCATCGTGCTGCTAGGCGGCATTTACTCTGGCGCATTCACGCCAACTGAAGCGGCGGCGGTTGCCGCGCTGCACGCGCTGATTTTGGCAACCGTCGTGTTCAGGGCTTTGACCTGGCGCAGCTTTTGGGCGGTGGTGATGGAATCGACCCGGGGCAGTGCCGTGATCACCCTGATTTTGGCGGGCTCCTTCATGTTGAATTACGCCTTCACATCCGAAGGCGTGCCGCAGGCCATGGCCATGTGGGTCGATGGCATGCAGTTGTCCAAGACGCAGTTTTTGCTGATGGTCAACGTGATGTTTTTGGTGCTGGGTTGCTTTTTGGATGTGTCTGTCTTGCTGTTGGTTTTTGTACCCATGCTGTTGCCCGCCGCCAAGCTGCTGGGCGTTGACCTGGTTCATTTTGGCGTGCTGGTGGTGCTGAACATGATGATTGGCCTGATTCACCCGCCCTTCGGCATGCTGCTGTTTGTCACCAAGGCGTTGACGGGCATTCCCATTGGCGAAATGATGCGCGAGGGCTGGCCGTTTTTGGTCATGCTGTTGTTGCTGCTGCTAGCGTTGACGCTGTTTCCGCAAATCGTGCTGTGGTTGCCGCAGACCATGGGCTACGGGCTGAAGTAGCGGCCTTGGTGCCTCTATTTGCGGCTCTTAAGATGCTATATATTATATAGCAAACTATGTATATTATTCGGGAACTAGAGGCCTAAATAATTCGTATTTTGGGCGTTTTGGCTGTTTTTGGATAAAAAAGAACCTGCAGGTTCTTTTTTCCAAAATTTAGCTAAAATCAGGCCTCTGCTGCCTTCTTGCCCCGGGGTCGACTGCGCTGCGCCATCAGTTTCTGGCAGCTGAGGTTGATGACCCTCAATTCAGCCATGGTTTCGTCAATGCGAGAGCGCTTTTGCTCCAGCTCTGCAATCGCCGCATCAGTGCGGGCAATCACATAACTCAATTGCTGCACGCGGCCTTCGCCTTGGTCGCCGTACAAATCCAAATAGCGTTTGATTTCTGACAGCGGCGAGCCGATGGCTTTGGCGCGCAAGATCAGTGACAGACGCGCCCGATCGCGCCGCGTGTAGACCCGTGCGCCACCCACACGACGCGGCGCGACCAGGCCTTTGTCTTCATAAAAACGCAAGGCACGCAAGGTAATGCCGAATTCAGCGCACAGCTGCGCTATGCCAAACAGCTCGGGGCTGGCCTCGTCACGGTGAGAGTCGACAAAAGCCTGCGCGGTGGAGGCGCTGGTGGCAGCCACAACACTCAGCCCATCAAACCACGCGTTGCAGGCGCATGGCAATGCTCATGTCGCCAGACACCTTCAACTTGCCGCCCATGAACCCGGTGACGGGGTCTAGCTCGCCCGCCAGCATGGCAGCTAAGTCTTGCAGCGTGATGCCGACCGTGCAGTCCGCATCTGCGTTGGCGTTGCTGACGGTGTTGGGTGTGGCCTTGCCGTCGATGAAGATGCAACCGTCGGCGGCGCAATCAAATTTCAGGGTGGCTTGCAGGCCGCTGTCAGCACCGACTTTGGTGCGAATGGCCTCTGTGCATTGCTGGATGTTCATGGCGGGGACACTTTCAATTAGAAGCTGGAATAGACGTTGAATTTAAGACTGGAATGGGCGTTCGAAATAAGCACCGCAGTGGGATGCGATGCTATCAGTCGCGCTTGCCCCGTGTCATAGTGTAAACACCTAACAGGCAGATGGTTGACGTTAACGTTACCCTAGCGTCTAATGAAGGGGTTTTGCTCTACCCGCCACCTGACAAGGCCATCGACCATGCCCGCATTGCGATCCAAGATTAACCCCAAGTCGGCTGCGTTTGCCGCCAATGTGCAGCGCATGCAATC